>CAYXJG010000018.1:12243-27614 GCA_964465285.1 uncultured bacterium | reverse complement strand
CGACTTGGCAAAGTTCTCAAATTCACAACGCAAAAATAGGAGTTTGGGGCGCGCGGAGCGCGCCCCAAACTCCTATTTTTGCGTGAAACTTGCCAAGTCGTGTAGAGACATAGAGTGGGATGGGTTGAGAGGGGCGGGTGAGGTGAGATATCCACAGATTTCGCAGAGGATCGCAGAGGATGATGGGCAGGATAATGACGGGTTGCTATGCCTAGTGACGATCCGAAACCACGTCAAAGTAATTGCAATCCAAACTCCAAAATCCAAAATCCAAACTCTCTACCCGCTTGCGTTGTCCTGTTCAGCCTCGCCCTGCTCGTCACGTTTAGTGTCAGGATTTTCCTGCACTACGTAGGTGCCTGCGATAATTTCAGCGTCGCTGTTGTAAGCGCTGTAGGCGCGGTCAATGCCGTATGCGGTGAGGATGTAGATGGTTGTTCCGTGCTGCTCGATGAAGCTAAGGGCGTCTAATTCTTCGCCCAGGCCGTTGGTGCCTGTCCATTCCCGGCGAAAGCTGCCGTCCGGCTGTTCTTCAAGGTCTGACTGCCAGGTAACGCCAGAAAACTGTGCCTCAAGGGTCTGCTGCAATACCTCACCGAGGGACTCTGGGGTGATGTTTTTGACTTCGGTGGCTTGATATTGAATCACTCCTCCAAAGCCCTTATCGCTTGATAGGAATGTGATGCCGTTCTCTCGCGTGTCGTAGTCGTAGTCGGAGGGCAAGGCTAGGGCAAATAATCCGCTCTCATCCTGGTAAATTTGCACATCATCGGGTAGGGGCTGGCGTTCTGCGCCAGCATCGTCTGGAGGAGTGGGAAATGAGATGGATTCCTGGGGAGTAGGTTCGGTTTTGGGTGGCGTTTCCCGTTGGCCACAGGCGGGTAACAGGGTGAGGGCGATCGCCAATCCACTGAATAGCTGTCGGCTCAGGGGGCGTGTCGAGAAATGTCCAGGCGCACGACGGTGCGCCCCTACAGTGTTGGGATTTAGAAGTGACATGAATAAATCTCCCCGGCGATCGCCGTTAATCTCCCTCTAAGGGACTGGCAAGAAAATAAAGTATCCGGAAAAGAGCAGCGGGCTGCGCCCGCTGCTCTTTTCTTCCGGTATCTTTTTTAGCCGCAGATCCCTAACGGCTTCTAAGCGGAGCATCAATGACCTTCGCGATGCGGTCGTCAATGTCCTCAAGATGAGCCAATGTTAGCGTATCCATATCGTCATCGTGGCGGCGGCGGACGCGCCTAACCTCGTCATGGAGCTGTCGAAGCTGATAGCGGGCGAGGGTGCGGGCATCATCCGGGGCATCCAGCGTTAACCACGCAACAACGGTATCCAAGAAGTTGGTTGTCTCGCTGGTTGCGTTAGTATTACGTAAAGCCATGTTGCTTAGAATACTCAGATGCTGACGCTGCAAGCCACGCCGAATACTGGTAATCGATGCGTCCTGATCGTCGGAGTCAATCACCTCTGTCCAGAGGAATTGATGAAGGGTTTCAAAAAGTTCCGGCATGGACATCGTTGTGCCGTCGGGATAGCTTAGTTCAGCGTCTCGAATGCGATTGAGCCGTTCGGACGACAGCAGATTACTTAAGGTAACGCTCTGTATCTCTAGGACCGTGTCGTATACAGGATAGTCCAGCCGAAACATCATCGGGCTTGCTCCCCAGTGAAACCAGCGGGAGGGAGCAAGTTGGCTAATCAAATCGGGGGAGAAATTAAATGCATCCTCTGAGAACACATAGTCATTTAAGACCTGGAGTGCTTCACGCTGTTGCTCTAGGGGGACTGCTTCAAAGGGCAGGCGATCGCCACCTGCCCGCCGAGGTTCTCGGCTAAATACCTGACCTCCCACATAGCGGAGGGTCTGGAATACCTGTCCAAAATAGTGGTTCAGCACTACATCAAAGCGATCGCGCAGTTCGCTGTAACTCTCACCGGGCAGCGGATAGCGGCTGGGCAACTTATCCCAAATGGCGCGGGCATTATCCAGTTGCCACTGGGCATATTGAAGCGGGTTGCTCGTCAAGTCCCAGAGATTCACAAAGGTATTGAGAAAGTCAAAGGCATCTTCATCGGTGCCATAGTCAAGCCCCGGCTCAACGAAACGGCGGACAATGGCGTCAAGCTCTCGCTGTTCTTCGAAGGGCAGGGTTGCCTCTAGGGGAGTATAGCCGTAGGCGATCGCCCATTTGTCGTAGGGGCCGACGGTGGTTGAAAAATAGTCTCCCTGCTCAGTGCCCACAGGCGCGAGGTTTGCAGGGGTATAGTCCATGACCGAAGCGGCTAGTCCCCGCTCACGGGTAATGCTGACGTCGTTAATCTCATCAGGGGCGAGCATGGTGCTGGCGCGGAAGTTATGGCGCAAACCGAGGGCGTGGCCTACCTCATGGGCAGTCAGGAACGCAAGAAACTGATGGACAAACACATCCATCGTGTCTCCACTGGGCAAAGCATTGTGCAGGGTGGCCAGGGCCAGGGAACCAATTGCCCCCTGGTATGCCAACCCCATGCTAAAGCAGACATCATCATCCCAAATACCCTGAATATCGTCCTGTCGAAGGCGGAGGGTATCTGGGGAAATCGACTCCACTGGCTGAGATTCTGCCCACTGGGCATATAGCTCTGCAAGCAGCGGATTGCAGCGTTGAGGGTTCAGCAGGGATAGAGAGTCCTCTCCCAACGCCTGTTGCTGTTGAGCCAAAAACCCGGAGGTGTCGCGCATAATGCGCACCACATTGGCATCTAAAAGGACATCCGCATCTAGGATTTGCCCCGTCAGGGGGTTCGTATGGGGTATCGCCATGCCCAGAATCGTGGTGTAGAGTGAATTGCTCCAGCGAATCGTGTTGTAGCGAATATCCGACGGCTCCCAGTCGGCATCGTCCGGCATCTGGCGCACCTCAATGGCATTCTCAAAGCCTGCTTCTTCAAAGGCATCATTCCACATGAGCACGCCATCACGGATAGCATCACGATACTCTAGGGGAACTGTGTTCTCAATCCAAAACACGATGGGTTCTTTAGGAGGCGAGAGGAAGAGGTCTGGATTCTGCTTCTCTAGATGCCAGCGCTGGATATTGCGGACAAAGGGCTGGGCAGAGTCCAGGTTAGATAAGTCCTGGTAGGCGTCGATAAAATAGCCGACCTGCTCATCGGCAAGGCGAGGGCGATACCCATTGTCAGCGGGCAATTCTAGAAAGCTGTAGTTGACGTTGAGGCTGAATGCTTGACCACTTGGCAAGGAAGCGGGCGCAAAAAGAATATTAGATCCGGAGAAGGTGTAGCGCACATCAACCTCAACATTTTGGGGGAAAGATGCCGCTGCATCGATGTAGGACGCATCTGGGCTGCGGGCGTAGCTGCCGCCAAATAGGATATTAATGATGGAGGATAGGTTCGACACATCTGAGCCATTGACCAGCATCTGGTTCAGGTCAATGAGGAGGGTGCCATCGTCGGGGTTGGTGCTAATAATGGGCAGGGAGGCGATCGCTGAATCACTAAATGACCGATCAATAGCCTGCCGTTGGGGATCATCTAAGCTAGTCCGGAAATAGATGTTGGGCACCACGAGTTGTACCCGATCGTTCACCTGTTGGAACTGCAGGAGCAAATCCCCTAAGGAGGTTCCTCGATAAAAAATCTCCCCCAGGCCCGAGGAGAGGGTCATCGTACACAGATAGTTCTTTCGCAACTGATCAGGATGAAGGGCAAGGTAGAGGCTGTTTTCACTCTGATTACGATAAAGGGTGAACAATCCCGGCAGGTTTTCGAAGGTTTCTGCGATACTCTCAAAGGACCTCCCTACGGAGGCGATATCCCCTTCCACATCAATCTCTCCCGGAGGCTTATATCCGACGGGCTGCCCCCATGCCAACTGCACCACTGGACGGGCGATCGCCATGAGCGATACCAGCAGAATCCCAATTAGGAGATACCCAACCTGTCTCCACCGTTTCATCATGCGGTCCATTTCCTCGCCAGCATCATCACAGCACCACCACAATTACTGACAGGATAACTCAGAATCCTGAACGGTCTCTTAAGTCCTCCCTGGTGGTTCGCTAGGCGAATGCTGAGGTGATAGTACTGTTGCGCTTGCGCAGCGCTGTGCGGATGGGGCGGGCTGCACTATCTCCTTCACCTTCACGCACTCTCTTGCATAATGAAGGTTGACCTAAATGCAACATGACTATGGCAGCACATCGGCAGAACATGACAGATCCGGACAAGCAGACGCCAGAGGCACTGGAAGACGCCCAAACGTCACCGTTATCAGACAAGCCAAACGGCGCAACACCCCAAACGGATGAGAACGAGAATAGACCTGTTGACAACAGCCCGCAGATTACTCGCAAAGAGCCCCCTAGAGCCGCATTTAATGTATTTAGCAAAGACAATTTGCTGACGGTGGCGATCGCCCTGGTCATTGCACTGCTCATTCGGGTTTTTGTGGCAGAACCCCGCTATATTCCGTCGGACTCCATGCTGCCCACCCTGGAGGTGGGCGATCGCCTGGTCATTGAGAAAGTTACTCACTGGTTTCGCAAGCCCCAGGTGGGCGATATCGTTGTATTTATGCCGCCGGAGTCGCTTCAGGAAATGGGATACAGCGAGCGAGATGTGCTCATCAAGCGGGTGATCGGAACCCCCGGCCACGAAATCCGTATTGACAACGGACAAATCTATCTAGACCATCAACCTCTTGAGGAAGCCTACATCAAAGAACCAGCGGCGTATTCCTTGCAGCCTGTGATTGTACCCGCTCACTACTACCTGGTATTCGGAGACAACCGCAATAACAGCAATGACTCTCACGTTTGGGGCTTTTTGCCTGAAGAAAATATTATTGGCAGAGCCGTTTTTCGCTTCTGGCCCCTCAACCGCACTAGCCCGCTGACATGAGTCTCCCAAATGCCCTACGCTAGCCATCGATTTCTACATGAACTGCGCATTTGCCTCGGTCTGTCCATTCCCCTCGCCAGTGCTCAGCTTGCCCAGGCAATGAACGGCATGGTTGACATGGTGATGATGGGCAACCTGGGAAGTCAGTATTTGGCGGCTGGGGGGCTAGGCGCGACAACCTTTAATTTTCTGCTGATTATCAACTCGGCACTGGTCTCAGCAGTGAGTCCCCTGGCTTCAGAAGCAGTCGGGCAAGCTGATGAAAAACGGGTCAGCACCATCACCGTGCAGGGGTTATGGATTGCTCTGTTTTTCTCTATGCCCGTGATGTACCTGCTGTGGCATGGAGCACCGCTGCTCCGGCTGCTCGGGCAGGAAGAGTCTATCGTGGTGCTCACTGCACAATATCTGCAAGCGATCGCCCCTGGCTATTTCCCTGCTCTCGCGTTCGTTGTCCTGCGCTGTTTTGTCTCGGCATTGTCCAAACCCCAGTCAGTGATGGCAATCATGATAGCGGGCGTCGCGCTAAATGCGATCGCCAACTACCTCTTCATCTTTGGCAAACTGGGAGTCCCTGCTCTCGGATTGATGGGGGTCGGCATCGCTAGTTCCCTATCCTTCTGGGTCATGGCAGCGGCGCTGGGGCTATATGTATGGGGGCGATCGCCCTTCAAAGCATATGCTATCTGGCAGCAGGTTCACGTCATCCGCTGGGAGATTTTGTGGGCCATTCTCACAATCGGCCTGCCCATCGCAGTGCTCGCAGCCTTTGAGGCAGGGCTATTCAATATCACCACCTTCCTGGCAGGACAGGTGAGTACCCAAACCCTCGCCGCCCACCACGTTGCCTTGCAAACAGCAGCCATGTGCTTTATGGTGCCTTTTGGCGTTTCCCAGGCCACGACCGTTCGGGTCGGCCAGCTCATGGGACAACGCAACAGTGCTGACGCCAGGCTAGCAGGGTATGCAGGCATCCTTATTGGAACCCTGTTTATGGCGATGATGGCCGTGCTCATTATCCTTCTGCCCAAGACCATCATCTCTGTTTACATCAATCTAAATGACCCTGGAAACCAAGAGGTAATTGAGATCGCCGTTTCCCTCTTGAGCATTGCTGCCCTGTTTCAAATTGTGGATGGCATCCAGGTAACTGCTCTGGGAGCGCTCCGGGGGCTTCAAGATACTCGCATCCCGATGATGATTGGCATCGTCGCCTACTGGGGCGTTGGGTTTACCTGTAGCCACATCGCGGCGTTTCGGCTAAGTATGGGCGGCGTCGGGCTGTGGTTGGGCTTAGCTGTGGGTCTGTGCTTAGCGGCGATCGCCCTGAGCTGGCGGTTTCATCACTTGATGGCGACTCGGATTGCCCTGGATAAACGCCCTGCCCAATAGCCTGCCCCCATCAGCCTTAGGACCGAGAATTAAATAACGTGAACTAAATTTTTATTAGGGCGGCGCGGCGATGCCGCGCCGCCCTAATAAAAAGGGATTTTATTTAATCTTCGTTCCTTAGCCAATCAGTAAATTTTCTTCTGGATAATTGATAAAGGTCGGTTTGGGTTCCCCCAAAAACGCTGTAATCATCATCAGCACCCCCACCCGGCCCACATACATCGTGGCGATAATCACAATTTTCGACACCATCGAAAGCTGAGCGGTAATGCCCGTAGACAATCCCACCGTCGCAAAGGCAGACACCGCCTCAAACAGCAGATCAATAAACTCAATGTCTGGACTGGTAATCGCGAGTAGGCTAGTAACCCCAATCACCGTTATGCCCGAGGCGAAGACCACGCCCACAGTTTTGAGAATGAGAGAATTGGGAATTTGTCGCTGGTAACACAAAACCTCCTCCTTATTTTGCAAAACCGCTTTGGTGCAGCTATACAAAATTCGGAACGTTGAGGTTTTGATGCCGCCCCCTGTGCCCCCCGGATTAGCCCCAATAAACATTAGCGCTATGGTCATCAGCAGTCCGGTGGTAGTCAGCATGCCATAGTCTACCGTGTTAAAGCCTGCTGTCCGGGGCGTGACGGACTGAAACCAAGCAACAAGCAACTGATCATGCAGGGAAAAGTTTCCTGGAATTGTCGGGCTTCGATATTCTGTGGCAAACAAGACGAGAGTGCCCAGGGCCAGCAAAAAAGTGCTGGTGCTGATGGCAATTTTGAAGTTGAGGGAAAAATCAGCATGGTTTGCTTTTCCTAAAAGGCGATCGCACGTCCACAGATATGCCTCTAGAAGCACCTGATACCCCAGCCCCCCCAGCAGAATGAGCACGGGAACCACGATATTGATAGGAATCGAGGTCGCATACCCCACCAGACTGTCTGAAAAAAGGCTAAACCCCGCATTATTAAAAGCACTGATGCTGTGGAAAATAGCAAGCCAGAGCCCCTCCAGCGTTCCAAAGTCCCGCTCAAAAATCGGAAACAGACAGATAACCCCTAGCAGTTCAAACACTAGAGTAAACGCAATGATCGATTGAACAAGTTGAATGACGCTGGACAACCCCCGCAGGTCAAGGGATTTTTGAATCGCCAACTTTTCCTTTAGCCCAAATCGACGCCCTAAGAGAATGAGCAAAAATGTCGTTGCTGTCATATACCCTAGCCCCCCCACCTGAATCAGCAGGAGGATGACGCCTTCACCAAAAACGGAGTAGTACGACCCTGTATCCACCACAATTAACCCGGTGACGCAAACAGCAGAAGTCGATGTAAAAAGAGCTGTTACCAACGGATTCCATCCGCCCGAAGCCGTAGAGAGGGGCAGGGAAAGCAGCGCCGTCCCAATAATAATCACAATTAAAAATCCGAGGCAGATAGTGCGAGAAACAGTCATATGCTATAAGAATGGGCAATGAACATCATCAAACTTGCCAATTCGCGCCTCCGCTCATTGCCTGATCATTGTATAGCCACACTTTTGTATAAGTAGATCGGTATTAATAAACTCAACCTAAAAACCGGGGGAGCGCCCCGGCGGGGCGCTCCCCCGGTTTTTAGGTTTTGAGGCTATTTATGCTGGGTTACTTAGCCACACTTTGCACTCATGACCCGTGGATATATACTGCCACAGGCTACAATTTTAATTTTTGAATGGGGGAAATCCTGCGCGCAGGATTTCCCCCATTCAAAACCTGAGTTTATGACCTGGTAAGGTATAACTGAACAACGATTTAACGTGACTGATTCTTCTACCTCCTTCAACCTATCGTCGTCTACCTCCAGCCCCTCAGCGGCATCCGGCCCTCTACCATCAGCGTCAGTTCCCTCCCATTCAGGCTCTGGGGAAGAATACAAGCCGATGACGGTAGAACAGGTGCAAAAAGCCCTGCGGCGATCGCGCGCCTCTATCTACCGCTATGCCAATACGGAATCCGGCGACCTCGCCCCCCCCATTGACCCCAAACGCTTGAACCCGGAACCCCGGAAACATAAGGAGGATCCTCTCCTGTTTGCCCCCTCTGAAGTCGAGCGGTTTGCCAAATACGTGCTGGGCATCAAAGACATCACAATTGAGGTGCAGGAATCCCCTGATTATGCCAGCCAGCAATTGATGAAAGACATCCTTGAGGAACTCCGTGCCATTCGCCGCCTGCTCGAACGCCGAGAGAATGAAACAGGTTAGGGACTTGCAAGAAAATAAAGTACCCGGAAAAGAGCAGCGGACTGCGCCCGCTGCTCTTTTCTTCCGGTATCTTTTTTAGCCGCAAATCCCTTAGGAGCGAGAGTTATAGCGCTGTGCAAGCACATTAAGTACAGTGTGCTGAACCAATTTGCACACCGCTATAAGGGACTTGGCAAAGTTCTCAAATTCACAAGGAAAAAACAGGGGTTTGGGGCGCGCAGTGCGCCCCAAACCCCTGTTTTTTCTTGAAACTTGTCAAATCGTGAATAAAGAGATTCAGCGGTGGGCGATCGCCGTGCTCACTGCCGTTAGAATTTCATTCATCGGTAGCCGTCCCCGAATAACCTCCACACTCAGTGACTCAATCAGCGACCCGAAAGCCGTTTCTGTCGTCAGGGCATGCAGCGGATCACTGATATGCTCATCATCTGCCCACAACAAAATTGGGAGCGTTTCATCGGCCTGTCGAATCTCATGCAACTCCTGCGCGAGAGCCTCCAATTCACCCTGGAGGGGAGAGCAACACACCAGCAATAGATCAACCGTGTGCTGGTCAATGTCCTGAAGACTCTGCCCCAGAGAATCGCTTTTAACTACGTGAATGCCAGCCGTTTGCAGATATTGCACCGAGGCGTCCAACCGCTTTTCATAACGGGCCTCAGACAGGCGAGAGGTGTCAGATGAAACGCTGGATGACTTGAGGACAACCACATGGGGAACACGATAAACCCCAGACGCAATCTGGATCACCTCGACCAAGGGTGACAGGGCAGGCCCTAGTTCTCCCGTTTCACGGAGATACGCATCAAAATTTAAACAGGGAAAAACATTTAAATCCGTCGTCCGGTTCGCCGCCTCCGTGTGAGCCAGGGTCAAGGTCACAACGGGCAGGTGAGCCAGCACGTCACTCTGGTTAAGAAATGCAAGCCAGGGGCCACAGTCAGCTATTGTATTGCTGAGCAAAATGACGTTAGGCTTCCAAACCTGCGACAGCAATTCTGCTTGCTCCATATCATCAACTTCTAGGACTCGGCAATGTAGCGGATGCACGAGCGCATTCAGTTTCTCTGTGCTGAGGGGAAAGTGGCCACCGGGCGCACCGTCTTTCTCGTGAAAACTGTCCGGCTCGGCAGGCTTATCGGGGTTGAGATACAGGACCGTGGTAGACTTCGCTGGAATCATAGGCTCCCGGTGCCCTTTCCTGACCTGGTGAAGGCTGCTATATAAATCAGTCGCACCAATCGGATATTCGAGCTGGACATCTGCCCCCAAATCCTTTGCCTTCTGGAGTTCAGACGCCGATGACAGGGTGATGATAGGAATGTGCCGGGTCGCGGCATCGGTTTTTAGCAGCAGCAGCACATCCAGCCCCGACAGCATAGGAACGGCGAGGCTGAGAAGAATGACCGTAGGCTGGAGTCGCCGGATTTTGCCAAGAGCCTCCGTGCCCGACCGCGCAACCACAACCCGATAGCCGAGATGATTGAGGTGACGGGTTATGGTTTTGAGAGCAGAGGCAGAGGATTCGACAACTACGGCTAGCCCCAGCC
The DNA here is from genome assembly GCA_964465285.1 of uncultured bacterium. GTDB lineage: Bacteria > Cyanobacteriota > Cyanobacteriia > CAKZMO01 > CAKZMO01 > JBCCWF01. Next base: position 17,526 of record CAYXJG010000018.1, on the reverse strand, counting down.
GATGAGAGGATGACGGTTGGGGGGCAAAGGAGGCGATCGCTGCATTCAGAGCCGCTGACCCGTAGAAACCGCCCAGTTGTTCCCTCTGCTGGGCCTGACGAGAAGATGGGCTATCGGACAAATACGCATTGAAGGGATCACCAGCGTGCTCAATGGAAAGCGGGGGAGCAGCAGGCAGCAGCAGGGTAAACTGGCTTCCCTGGCCGTCTTCAGAGGTAAAAGAAATATCGCCGCCGTGCATTTCCGCTAGCTTTTGAACCAGCACCAGCCCCAGTCCCGCCCCCTCAAACGTGCGCGTCATGGAGTGTTCCACTTGCTGGAACTTTTGGAAAATCAAATGTTGCTTATCCAGGGGAATCCCCACGCCCTGGTCAGTAATGGTAAACGCCAGCCAGCTTTCCCAGAGGCTCACATGCAACTCAATGCGCCCTTGAAAATAAGAAAACTTCAGGGCATTCGAGAGCAGTTGCACCAACATTTGCTTCAACCGCAGGCCATCGGCAACGGTATGGTGCAGCCCTGGTTGAATATCCAGAATAAATGAAACAGCAGACGCGTTGCTGGTGTGAAGCCGATGAGATCCTTGGAGGGCGGGCAGATCTTCTCCCAGATCTTGAACTTCTAACGCTTCCCGATAGGCCTGCTCACAAATTGACCGAACGTTAACGACATCAAAGTTGAGATGGAACTCACCCGTTTCAAGGCGGGTAAGATCAAGGATGTTATTAACCAGGGACACAAGCTGGCGACCACTCTTGTATATCAAATGGGCATATTGAATCTGCCGTTCGTTCAAACTGCCGATCGCCTGATCTTTCAGTAAGCTCGACAGTCCCAGCATTGAGGTCAGAGGCGTTTTTAGTTCATGGGTGATGCAGTGAAGAAACTCGTCTTTTAATCGGTTGGACTGCTCTAGGGTCTCGTTTTGGGCGGTTAGGGACTGAGTGACACGGTGATGGGCAGTAACGTCCTGGGCAACCACAAGCCACAATGAATCGGATGTGTAGGAACTGGATCGATGGGAACTGGATCCGTGAGATGAAGGATGCGGCGACTGAAATCCAGTAGGCTCGGCAGGCTCGGTTGACGTGGAAACGCTAGCGCCCTTCTGAGATGGGTTTCCCATCTCCGCCAGATGAAACGGAGTCTTGGGTGTCTGGGAGGGAGAAGAGGCGATCGCCGATGGCAGATCAGCAGACGCTGGGGCGATCCCCGGATCTAGCAGCGAAACGCCGGTCAGCGGCACCTTGATAAATTTCCAGGTCTGATTACCCCCATCGGCAGTTATACAGGTGCAGACGCATTCATTGGAGCCATAGCCCATTTCACAAAACTGCTGAGGCGGAGATGACAGAGGCGGGGCATCGGACGCCGAATCATCGTCAAGCAGTCCAGACATTTGATGTTGGAGAGTATCCAGGTTTTGAAGGTTGCTGATGTGCTGCTGCCAAGGGGTGTTATGCAAGACAGTCTGGCCATCTGTCGTTTGAACCATCAGGGGCAGCGGCAGGCTCTCAATTAAATGGGTCAGAATATCTGTAGACTCAGCCACGTCGGCGAGCGCAAACCGAACGCCTTGGCGGATAGCATTCCCGTAGGATTGGAGAGTCTCTTCTGGCGGCAAGACAGGCGACCAGGGGCGTCCGCCCACGTCGGGCACAACACCAAGGGGACTCCTGACAACGGCAGGGACAGCCAGCGCCAGCGATCGCCACACAGCACATTCATCCAGTATTCCCAGATAGGCCCCTTGCCGATCGACCACCACCCACCTGACTAATTCGTTGGGCAGATAATCTAAAAGCTGGGCATGGTCTCGAAACTGCTCCAGGCTCCAGTAGTCGGGGGCGATCGCCACTGGACTCAGCTCTAGCAAGGGCGCATTCAGCACCTCCGCACCCGTCACATCGTAAATGCGGGCTTGCCTGCCCCTGATGTCATTTTCTTGAGGCCGTGGGGCATCCTGTTCTGAAGTCATGCTTGATGAGAACGCACTTGATGAGGACGCATAGGACAGCCAGTGGTTTAGCAGAATAGAACCCGACGGACGGTGGCTTCCGTCTATAATGACGACTGCCTGATGGGTTCCCGCCGCAAACAATTTCTCAAGGCAGGCAAGAGAGTCGGCCTCGAAACACGCAGGCACATGCTGAATAAATGTCTTGAGATAGGTTGTGGCCATATTTACAACCTAGAAGGGCTACATCGTTCAAACGGTTCAATCACACGACTTGGCAAAGTTCTCAATTCACGACGTTCTCAATTCACGACGTAAGAATAGGGACCCAATAAAACCCAACTTTGTCGGGGCGGCGCGACGATGCCGTGCCGCCCCAACAAAACCTGGTTCAAGTGATTTAATTCTCATTCCTTAATTTAGAGCAACACTCCATTCACCAGCTCTCTTCAATAATTTTTGATCTAAAATCAAAGCTCAGGATTTGATAAACCCCGTAAGTAGGTGAGCACAGTTAATTATAAAACTCGTAAGGCCCTACGCTGTCCGCGCAACGGGCGGCGCAGAGTTCTACATCTGGTTTTTAGCTGTGCCAAGCTACTGAAAGTAGCTGTGCCAAGCTACTTTCAGTAGCTACGACCAAATTGTAGCTACCAATCAATTGTTAGAGCGATGTGGCGCGATCGCCCTGCTCCAACATCATTTGCTCCAGCGTCATTTGCTCTGGCATTGGGTTTAAGTAGCTCAGTTGATGAATGCCCTCTGCTCAGCAATCGATTCGACATTTCATTCGACAGCGTTTACTGAGTAGTACTGGCCCCCCCTACTATTCACTATGGCGTAAATTGAGCCATCAAACATGAAATGATAAGGAACGCAAAGCTGCAAATCGGCAACTTGCTCGTTTACGATGGCTATTATCTCGCCATAAGCCGATAGGGTCTTGGAGTAGCGTCCATTGTTAACTATTATTATGTTTACTTATAGCGCTGTGCAAGCGCATTAAGTACAGTGTGTTGAGTGGCGGCGTAGAGCGCCGCCACTCAACACATTTGGGTGTGCTGAACCAATTTGCACACCGCTATAAGAACCTGCATAAGGTCGCTCTTTTCAGGCAGCTATTCCCCTATATCCCTTGAACTCTAAGCTTCTTGTTTACGCGTTAACTAAAACTCCCGATTTGGAGGTGGCGATCGCTCAAGCATTGCCATCTCACAGCTATGATGTAACGATGCTTACTGATGAAGAGGAATTTATCGATAGGGTTCAACATGAAGGTCAGACCATCGACTGCCTAATCGTCGATGATGCTATACAGAATGATGCTATACAGGATGATGCTATACAGATCGTAGAGGTGTTCTCTCGGCTGGCAAGTCTTGCCATTCTTTTGCCTACTGTCGTGACATGTAGCCAGACAGTATCACATCCACAAACATCACCTGGGAGGGATAACAGCACCGACGAAGACCGCTTAGAGCCCCCACCTGAACACGACAGGGGAAGCCGCTATGAACCTGACAGCAGTAGCAGCAACCTCTTTGGCTCTGAAAACCCCTATCATCCTGCTGTTCTCGCCGTCAGCATCGACGATTTGAAGGATCTTCCTACCCTAGTTGACCGTAGCATCGTTAGCTTCTTGAAGCTTTCCCCAGCGGACTCTCTGCCACCCAAAGCTATGCAGCTTGACCAAAAGTTTCAGCAGCAGGGAAAGAAGGTGCTGAAGCGCAAGCAGCAAACCTTGGCTCAAAAGCTGAAAGAGCGACTAGGATATCTCAGTATTTACTATAAAAGAGATTCCAACAATTTCCTGCGCCATATGCAGCCCGAGGATAAGAAGGCTTTTTTAGCTAAACTCAAGCAGGATTACAGAAAAATCGTCTTGGGGTACTTTGCCGGTGATTCGCTCCTTAATCAAAAGATTGATGCCTATGTAGATACTGTTTTTCTCGCAGATGTCCCCGTTTCTCAGGTGGTCGAGATTCATATGGACTTGATGGACGATTTTGCCAAACAACTTCAGATTGAAGGCCGCAGCGAAGAAATTCTACTCGACTATCGATTGACGCTCATTGAACTGCTTGCCAATCTCTGCGAAATGTATCGGCGATCAATTCCAAGGGAGCCTTAGACGCATTGCCTCAGATCATTATCTCTAGGTATAAAAAATCACTTGAGCTTGATCGAAGAGTATTGATAATGTTGTTTCGCAACCCATCCCATTGCCTCAGTAGAAAAGCTTTTAGGAACTCGCAAGAAAATAAAGCATCGGGAGAGGGGCAGCAGGCTGAGCCCGCCGCCCCTCTCTCCCGGTATCTTTCATTTAGCCGCAGATCCTTTAGCTGCATCATGATTTAACGTTTTATGGACATTATCCACCCCTAGGCTGTTTGCGTTTCCCTTTACCCACCAACTATTTTTGAAGCAGCTTCCATGAGTTCCCCAAACAAAACCTATATTCTGAAGCTATACGTTGCCGGAAACACGCCAAACTCAATCCGGGCACTGAAAACGCTGAACAGTATTTTGGAACGAGAGTTCCAGGGTGTTTATGCGCTGAAAGTCATTGATGTGTTAAAAAACCCACAACTTGCCGAAGAGGATAAAATTCTAGCAACCCCAACCCTGTCTAAAATTTTGCCGCCGCCTGTGCGAAAAATTATTGGGGATCTCTCTGACCGGGAAAAGGTCTTGATTGGGCTAGATTTGCTTTACGACGAACTACTGGATAATGAACCCAACGAGTACCGATAAATAGGTAGTCACAGTTAACTATAAAACCTACAACCCCTGTGCTGCCCGCTGCGCAGGCAGCACAGGGGTTTAAAGTTAGTTTTTAACTGTAAGAGTTATAGCGCTTGGCAAGCGCATTAAGTACAGCACAGGAGAGGGGCGGCGGGCGCCGCCCCTTTCCTCCAGTATCTTTATTGAGCCGCAGATCCCTTAGCTATCGGTATCTGCTTTTTCTGCTTCTGAAAGCGCCACATCTCGATTGGCTTCGTAAACGTCGATGCGGTTTTGAGCGATCTCATAGCGCTCATCATCCGCTGGCACCGCTGCCATTAAATCTGCGGCTTCTTGCCACTTGACTGCAATGGCTTTCCATTCGTCTTGCGTTTCAGCCACTTCGCCATCTCGGACAGACTGCTGGGCAAGGCGCACCGCCAGCACAAAAGGGTCGCTGTCGCTAGGGCGATCGCCCTCTTCCTCGGTTTCTGAACCATTGTTACGGGTTACGTCACCTGTGACAGCCTCTCTATCATTGATATCGCCCTCACGGCCCTCATCATCACCATTAGTATTGCCAGCATCAACATTGCCAGCAT
>CAYXJG010000018.1:0-12143 GCA_964465285.1 uncultured bacterium | reverse complement strand
ATTGCCAGCATCAACATTGCCAGCATTAGCCTCATCCCCAGTGATAGAAGACTCATTCAAAGGGGATTCAATCGTATCTGAGGGGGCGCTATCGTCATTCGTACTCGGTGCCCCATCCGGGCTATCTTCGGTCAGAAGTCCTGCATCGGGTGTCCCTTCTGCCGGCCTGTCTGGACTGATGCCAGCATCTTGACTGTCCGAATCCACAACTGGAGTTGGAGTTGCTAATTCTTCCGGTTTATTCGCGACGGTGGGTGTCGTTTGAGGAAGTCGTCCTGCAAACCAGACAATGGCAAGGGCGATCGCCCCGACTCCAGCCCCGGCGATCGCCACCTGTCGCCAAAGGCTGCTCTGGCAGCTAGGCGAAACGGGAAGATAGAATCGAGCCGTTGACCGGGGACGTTTTTGGCAGCGGATCATCCAGTCGTCATAGTTCTGCATGAAAATGGTTTCCCAGCCATCACCCAATACCTCTTGGATAATATGTTTCTCATTTTCGGGGGTGATTTTTGAATAGCTTTTCCTGATCCGAATGCCGCTTTTGTCGAAGACTTCAATGCTGAGGTTGAACACATCGGGAGCATTCCACTGGCGCTCGTAGATAACCCGGCAATATTCTTCATCCGGTGCCATCAAATGCGTATCATCAGGTTTAAGAACTCGTTTTAACATGATGCACTGCCTATCGTAGAGAAACAGGTTCCTGATTGTCTGTTTCTATTAAAATGCCCTGAATGCTAGAATCCAAATCAATTTGGCTGACAAAATCCTGGCCTCGATCCTGCGGTATAGCGCTACTAGGGGGCATTGTCGCAGCCCTAGCCCCGGAACCGATCAAGGCGTGGCCTCTGATCTGGGTGGCTCTGGTGCCCCTGTGGCTCAGCGTCATCACAACGCCTCAGACGACCTGGGGAGAGCGATTGAAGGTTGGGATGGTGGGAAGCTGCTGGGGATTAGCCTATTATGGCATCACCCTGCTGTGGATTACGGGGTTGCATCCGCTCACCTGGATGGGAGTGCCCTGGCTGGGCAGTGTGGCGATCGCCCTATTTGCCTGGAGTGTGGTCACAGGCTGGGGCATGGTCTGGGCAGCACTCTGGGCAGTGCTCTTGGGGTGGCTCAATACCCGGTTTCTCTCATCGCCTACTGATCACAGGCATCCCCTCATCCAAGCGAGCCTGCGAGTGCTGCTGGCAACGGCTCTGTGGTGCGCCATCGACTGGCTCTGGAGTCAGGGCTTTTTGTACTGGCCGTCCCTGGCGTTCACCCAGAGTCCCGACAATCTCTGGATATTGCAGTTAGGGCGTTGGTCTGGGCCGGTGACAGTGACCGCCGCCATCGTGACGGTGAATGGATTTCTGGCGGAAGGCATCCTGCTATGGTGTTCTGCACTAGAAGGGAATGGCAGAACCCTGGATCGAGGTGATCGCCCCGCCTCTAAACGCATCCCCTCAAATAATTCACGACCTCGAACCAACCACAGCATCCAGCGATGGGCTGCTCAGGGGTGTGGGGCGATCGCCTTGGTGCTGTTCGTGGGGCTACACATTATGGGCGGCATTCTCTTCACCCAACCGTTTCCATCGTTTTCCCCAGGCCACAATAACTCGGCATCCACAGCATCCCCGTCAGTCGATTCAGACCCCGTTCAAATTGGCATCATCCAGGGCAATGTACCAACTCGCATCAAGCTCTTCGAGGAAGGGTTGCGTCGGGCGTTCACAGGCTATACCGATGGCTACATTGACCTGGTGAATCAGGGCGTAGATGCCGTGCTGACCCCCGAGGGTGCAATTCCCCTGTATTGGCGACCTGCCATGAGCCAAGGAACCCCCATCTACCAGGCGGTTGTTGACCGGGGCATTCCCCTCTGGTTGGGCACCTTTATGCCCGTGGGAAACGACTACACCCAAAGCATCATTACTCTGGATGCCGAAGGCACCCTGGTCAGCCAGTACAACAAAGTGAAGCTAGTGCCGCTGGGCGAATACATTCCCTTTGCGTCGGTGTTGGGAGACCTGGTCGATCGCCTATCGCCCCTGGATGCCTATATGATTCCAGGAGATGCCTCACAACAGGTCGAAACCCCTGTGGGGCAAGCCATTGTAGGCATTTGCTACGAATCGGCATTCGCAGACCTGTTTCGCCAGCAGGCGGCGAACGGGGGCGAATTTATCTTCACCGCCTCCAACAACGATCCTTTTAACACAGTGATGATGGCACAACACCATGCCCAGGATGTGATGCGAGCCATTGAAACCGACCGGTGGGCAGTGCGGGCGACCAACACCGGATACTCAGGAGTCGTCGATCCCCACGGGCGAACTATATGGCGATCGCCCGCTCATGAGTATGTCACCCATGTGGCAACGATCTGGCGGCGACACACCCAACCCCTCTACGTGCGCTATGGGGATTGGTTGACCCCTGTTTTAGTCGGCAGCGGGGCGATCGCTCTGTTGCGACAACGCCTATCGCGTGGCCGGGCACAGCAGAAATAATTGAGGACTGCCACTAGTATCGGAAGGCAGAATGGGGATTCTTTATGCGCCAGGAGTTCTGCCTATCAAAAACAGTGGAGCTATTTACGCCGTCGAATACTAAAGACTTAACGCGATTACCCACCGCTATATTTTTTGAGGAAACTGTATCAATCCCCTCTTCTTCTTAAGACTGGAATGATAGAGAATATAGAGAAATCTACTTAGAATACGAGAATTAAATAATTTGGGCGTATTCCTCAAGGCGGGAAGTTTTCCCAAGGATAGAATTCAGGAGACAGGAGCCAGAAGCCAGCTCCCTCCTGAATTCTGACTCCTAGATTCTGGCTCCTTGCCCATCCAGGACTTCCCGGCTTAAATTACAAGCCATAATTTGCACCAGATGATTGGCGGCACGGCATCGTCTTGCTGCTCCACTAACATTGAGGGTTATTTAATCCTTGATTCTGCCCTGCTGTAGCCCTACGGGCTTAGGTTTGAGAATGTATCCCCCGCTGTGCGGGAGATACATTCTCTTCCAATGTCCTAACTTAAATGTGTAGTGCTATACCAAACAGATCAGGGGCGAAATAGAAGGCAATCCGATAGGCCACGTAAATGAATTGCAGCAAATGAATTGCAGCATATGTAGTTTGACGGACATCAGTGGGTATCCTCCAAGCTAGCTGATAAATAAAACGCCAACATCTGGATTTTTGGGTCGGGCGCTACGCGATGGCTGAATTCTTCAATCCTGACAAAAGCTGTACACGCCGATATTAAGTCGAGCATCTTTAGAGGGAATTAATGATTATTGGACTTCTAGCCGCACTGTCTGCCTCTGCCGCCGTTGGGATGCGTGTTGCCTTCGCTCTGCTACTCCTGGGAATTTTCCACGGACAAGAACTTTGGGATCAGGTTCCCCTTCTTTCAGACATCTACCAACCACTTGTGTTAGGAGTCCTGGTGAGTTGGGCTTTAGCGGAACTGCTGCTTTCAAAAGACCGAGTCGGTTCGCGGGTCGTGCAGATTATCCAGCTCATCATGAGTCCGCTGTTTGGGGCACTTGCCGGGGTCACCTTAGCAAGTCAAACCATGACTTTTTCCGGCTCGTTGTGGATTATCGGTATGACCTCAGGGCTTCTGGCATTGGTGCTACAACTGGTGCAGATAGGGTGGTTTTATCGGCTGCGGGGCTTGCCACTATGGGTTTCATTTCTTCAGGATTTTCTATGCGTGATGTTCCTGTTGCTGGCTTTTGACGCTCCTGAGCCAGGAGGACTGTTTGCGCTGATAGTCATGTGGCTGGCGTTTCGCAGTTCGACCTCTTGGCAGCGCTGGTGCAATCACCAGTTGTCGCCTGCAACTGACGATGCAAGGCAGGGCGATCGCATCCATACCACTAATTTCCTCAACCTTTAGAAACGAGCATTGAATAAAACCCTATCTTTTTGGGGTAGCGCGCGTCGTGCGCCACCCCATTTCCGTACACGACTTGGCAAGTTTCACGCAAAACTAGAGGTTTGGGGCGCGCTCCGCGCCCCAAACCCCTAGTTTTGCGTTGTGAATTTGAGAACTTTGCCAGGTCGTAGCCGTAGCTAGGCAACGTTCGCCTGGCAAATTATCGCGCTGTGCCGTACTTAATGCGCTTGCACAGCGCGATAAGTGCGTATTGCTACAAATAAAATTCGGCTTTAGTAGAGCGGCGCGGCAATGCCGCGCCGCTCTACCAAAATTTGGTTCAAATTATTTAATTCTCGTTCCCTACTGAGAAATATTGGCAGCTCTGATCATGTGATAAGTAATTAAAAGCTGGGTAAGAGCAAGGGGGTAGCTTTGGAGTGTTTCGCCGGTCGTACCCACCAATTTGCCCAAGTCAGTGTTCCCTTCCAGCGTGCAGAATTTGCCTAGATAGGGAACCTCATTGCACAACAGCCGTTCCAGTTCTTTCACCTGCTCGTCCGTCGCGTGACCATCGACCTCCAGCACATCCACAGGTTTGCCCATGTCTCGGTCAAGGCCCAAGCGAATCGCTTCCCCTAAATGATTGCCTTCGGGGGTAAACATCTCTGTAAAGTCGGGATGGGGAATGGTAGGGCGCAGAATTAATCGTGCATTCAGCAATACTTCGCTGGCTTCAGTAGGATCAACAGGAGGGTAGAAAGAGACCACGACATCAGCCCACTGGCGCTGGGGACGAATGAACGCATTGGAGTCCGCTTCCCGCTTCTTCAGTTGCTCAATGACTTGTTCATCGGTGTATCCCCGTTTGCGCGTATCCCGTCGAATTTTCCAGGTAGCACGCAAGTCTTCGGGAGGTGCGAGATACACCCGCACATCATAACTATCGCGCATTCCACGTGTGGCATAGCCCAATAGCCCCTCAGCAATCACAAACCGCTTGGGCTTGATATATTCTGGCGGGTCAAAATCCCCGGTATTGTGATTGTAAATAGGCTTCAAAATGGGCTGCCCAGTACGCAAAAGGGAAAGGTGCTGCTGCATGATGTCCAGGTAGTTGCAGTCTGGATGCAGGGCAGAAATCCCAATCTCGGCGCGCTGCTTTCGGTTGTAGCGATGGTAATCGTCAGTACAGATGATGGTGACATTGTTCTCGCCCAAGATTTGAGCCACCCCTCGGGTCAGAGTTGTTTTCCCGGCGGCGCTATCGCCAACGATGCCTAGAATAATTGGACGACCTAACATGGCTTTTCCTCCTGGGTATGCAATTTGAAAAGATATGCAATCGTGAGAAGGATTAAGCGACCGTTCTCAGTCCTCAAGGCCCATCCGAAAACTCGCTAGAGTTTTTAGAATCTACTCCCTCTGGCAGGCTTTCGGATAGGTTCTTAAACCTTCAGACCTTACGCAATCAGACCTTACGCAAAAGGTATTTCAACACTATACGGAGTCGGGGATCGTAGCTCAAGCGATCGCCCTCAAATTCGTCGGAAGTCGTTACATAACAAAATCTTCTTATTTTTCAGCAGGGCATCGAAAAAGCTGATAAGGAAATCCGATGCGGTTAAACTGCGCTGGGTCGATGGCGCAGGTGACGCGCCCCTTTCGTCTGGGTATCCGCAGCTTGAGTTGGGAAGGATAGTCCTCGGTTTTCATGCCAGGGGAGGCCACCACCCACAGATTCAGCGGCAACGGTGCGTCATGGTCTAGCTGGGAGAGCGATCGCCACACCTGCCTATACCCACCAAGGCGCTCAACAAACGCCACACGAACAGGGGGATCGGTGATGTCGGGATAGCGCTTTTCCAGTTCCAGGGCAAAACTCAACCCCAGCCCGACTTCCTGGAGAGACTGATAGCTTACCACCAGCATCACCGGGCGATCGCCCTCAAGCGCCATATCCCGTGCCACCTTCTGGGGATAGTACCCCTTCTGAAACACAAAGCCATGCACCACCAATAGGCTGCTGACCAGTCCAGCAACTAGAGCGATCGCCACCGGGGTTCGTAGGAGCGCAAACCAGGAGACGGACGATCTTTGATTGGCATAGGCAAGCCAACGCCTACTAAATTTCTGCTGAAGCCGATGAGACAGCCCAATGGCAATCAGCGCCACCATGCCAGGGTAGTACACAAAGGTGTAGCGGGGAACGGAGGTGACATCTTTATCCAAAATGTAGGTGATGGCAAAAAACTCGAACACCACGCAGCCCACAAACACGCCCAACACCACCAGTACCGGACGCTGCGCCGGGTCGTCTCGCCAGAGGCACCGGAGTCCCCACGCCGCCTGTCCCAGTACCCAGACCCCTATCACCACCATGCCCAGCGCCGAGGGAATGATGATGCTCCACGGCTGGTCTTCAATGGGTAGCGCCACCACCATCAGCAGCCACCCCGACAGGGTTTGGTAGAGGGGCGCAATGCGATCGCTCCAGTCGGGATTGTAGGGCTTGAGCCAGTCAGTTTCAGGACGGTCAAAGTGGCTTATCAGGGTAGGCACCCAGGGTAGATAGCTGATGATGAGTGCGGCGATCGCCATCCCCAGCCGCCTACCATGCTGAACGATGCGTTGATGCCCTGAACTACTCTGTGAACCATTACCAGAGTGCTGAAACGTCCACACAAAGATCGCCCCCAGGGCAGCAATCTGAGCCACCACCACCAAAATGTAGAAGTAGTGGACATACATGCCCAGGCTGTTGAGCATGGCCCAGAACCAAAGCCAGTACCAGGCGATGGGGCGGTTTTGGGTCATCGCCTGCTGAACGGCGATCGCCCCAACCAGGGTGAGCAGCGTCAGCAGCATAGGCAGCGTATAGTGACGCGCTTCCTGAGACAAATACACCGCAAAGGGAGATACCGCCATCAATGCCGCACCAATCAGCCCCACTGTGGGTGAAACCGCTTTCCGAATCAGCCCGTAAAGGGCAGGAATGCAGGCTGTCCCAATCAGCGCCGGGAGCGATCGCAACACCCAGATCCAGCTCTCCCCATCGGGTCGCCATAGCCGGAGCCATGCATGAGCCAAGCAAAAATACACGGGTGGATGAACTGAGTCAGTGGCAACAGCCTGGGCAATTTGAGTGCAGGCCACCGAATCCAGGCTAAATACATCATCCAGGGTAGGAAAACCAAAGAATTGATTCAAGGGAACATCCCCTAAGTCATGCCCAAAGCTAAAGAGGGAGCCAATCACCTCGTCTAACCAAAGAGCTTTGGCATCAAGCTGCCAAAATCGTAGGGTAATGCCCACCAGGATGACGACAGCAAGCATTCCGTAATGAAGCTGCTGGGATGGTTTGAGCCACTTGGGAGCCAGAACAAAATGAGATGGAGATTCCAATGGTGATTCTGGGGGGTGAGCCATCGACCTGCATCCCTCACTGCTTCTGTCCCTGAGTAGCAGCCTGCCTTTGGAGCGCCCACGTCCCCGCGACACTGGCCGCCCCAATGAACAAAGCAGCACACAAATCTCGCTGCCCCATGCCCCAGCAGCTTATCCCCCCCAAGAAAAGCGCCAGCGCAACTCCCTGGGCTATCATCAGCACCCGGTCGAGAACCTGGGTCGGGGCGATCGCCCGACCCATCGACCCATTGGGATCTACGGCAAACGCCTCATCAAGGGCATGGCATCGCGCCGCATATGTCTCGGCATCCAACTGGTAATACGTTCCCAGAGCCTCATCTCGCAGACTGGCAACGGAGTAGAGGCCAAACTTTTTGGCATGGGCAATGGCCAGGCGAACTGCCTTTTTCGTCGCCATCGGCTGCAATGCCTCAAAGATAGATTCTCGGTATACCCCAGTCGTCGCCATATCAAGAATGCGCTGACTCAGTTCAGGGATACTCGCAGTGCGTGCAGGAGCAATCATCGATGTAGACAAACTAATAAAAATAGAGCGATGAATTTTACTGATGAGGGAAAGCGCAATTGAGCAGAGAGCGGAATAGCGCGGGCAAAGGAACTAGTTCTTACTGAACCAGTTCTTACTGTATGAGATTCAGGTCTGAAGTTTCAATAGAAGAGCGTGTCATCCTCCCTGCCACTCACTCCTCCTTCAACCCTGCAATCAGACTTTCATAAAACTGCGTCAATACGCCTTCATCGAGAGGTTGGTCAGGGGAATTCCAGGTTGCCGACACGCAATAGGAATTGCCCTGGGCATCACGCAGCCCAGTGGTGAGGTTGAGCACTCCTGGCTCTGAGCCACCCTTAAACGCAATCCGCTCCCACTCTCTGGCACTGGCAACCCCTGGGTTCACCTGCATCGCGTCTAGATCCTCAACAGATGCCATCAGGCTGCACAGCTCACGGGTCGTGAAAAACCATTCCACTTCAGGTGCAATAGGGGCATTGGCAAACAGGCTTTTACCAGGGAGGGGGCGATCGTCTACCTGCTGTAACACCCGCCGCCGTGCTGAGGCATTGCCAAATTTGTAGCGCCGGAGCAGGCGGGCATTTTCAGGATTTTTGAGGATGAACGCTTCTTTCGTCGTCAGGAGCGGCTGGTTGTGGGGAGCCAGAGCTTCGACGGTGTCCCGCCCAACCACATCAATAAGCGCATCGGTTGCAGTATTGTCGCTGATGGATATCATCAGCGTTGCCAGGGTATCCAGCGTTAGCTGAGTGCCATCCGGCCAGTCCTGGAGCATTCCGCTGGGCAAGCTTTTCCACTCGGCCTGAAGCGACACAACGCGATTCCATTGCTGAGTCCCCTCGTCGATCTGGTTTTCCAGGGCAGCGAGCACCGCTAGCTTAAACGCCGAGCCAACGGCAAGGGGCTCGTCTGCGTTAACAGCCGCCAAATCAACAGTTGATGACAACGCTGAAGAGTCTGCTGTCAAATCCGATGACTCCCCAACCGGGGATTCTGCATCTGAGAATTCTCCGTCTAGGAATTTGACATCTGAGGATTCTGCATCGGGCAACTCGACGTCGGGTGTCTCGACATCAGGAGCTTCTGAGGAAACTATGGCAGAGGACTCAATGCCAGGTGATGCAGCGGGAGCGGGCATAGTCCGGGTAACGAGGAGGCTGGAAGTGTAGGGAAAATCGTCTATGAGGGCGATCGCCTCGTTCAGGGGGAGGGGCACGGCGGGAGGTTGGAAAAACAGCCCTGCAATTTGCCCCTGGGGAGTAATCCGAATCTGAGTAGCCACTGTTCCATCTGCAAACTCGACGTCAAACCCCTCAGCCGTTTCCTCAACTCGCTGAAATTCACCCAGGTTGCCAGAGAGTTGAGTCACCACCGCTTGAATCTGTTCTGGCGGAATCTGCTCTAAAAATGAAGGCAGAAACCAATCGACTTCAATTTGCTCTGAGGTGAACAGTCGCTCCAGTGCCTGCTGCGGCGTCGGGGCTGATGCCTGTGCCAGTTGCACAGCGGGTTTGGGCAATGCAGATATGTGACTGAAATTTAGTTCTGGCAATGGGTTGAGCAATAGTAAGAGGGCACAAAAAACGGCAATCATGATGTCTCCTTTTGTGAGCTGGCCTCGATCGGCATTGGTGACTACTTGGCAAGGGCGAGAATGCGTCGGGCGATCGCATCGTCTACGGGAGTCACCGAGAGCCGATTGCCGCGCCGCAGAATGACAAGGTCTTCGGGGGTGAAATGCTCCCGTAGGGTATTAAGGGGGAGGTAGTTAGGGAACGTTTCGACATATTTCAGGGCAACCGTCTGCCAGCGAGGATTGTCGAGGGTCGCTTTTTCGTCGTAATACTTACTATTGGGGTCAAACTGGGTGGGATCGTCAATGCCAACCTTGCTGACTTTCATCAGCCCAGCAATACCTGGCGGCTTGGTATTGGAGTGATAGAAGAAAGCGAGATCCCCTATCTGCATGTCCCGCATCAGATTTCTCGCCTGGTAATTTCGGACACCATCCCAAATCGTTTCACCCTCTGCTTTGAGGTCATCAATGCCATACACATCGGGCTCCGATTTCATCAGCCAGTAGGTCATGGGTCACCTTAGGATCAAGGATTTAGGATCAAAGATTCAATAGAATCCAATTTTAGCGGCAGACCGCATGGTTATATCATGAACCACCTCTCTACGAAGCTTTACCAGAGCAAGTGTTAGATACCAGAAAAATCGAAATTTGGCGATCGCTGCAATGTGCCCAATCCTAGCTCATCTGCTGAGGTTGTTTTCACTTCAAAAAGCGCCATCATGTCTTTTAGCTGAGGATTTCCTCTAGATGCCCCGGTCAACCCCATCGCAATGACTAGCCCACAGTAGCCTTTGGTCTTTTTACAGCGCTGATCCCATTTTTTGCGAGCCTGGATATGGACTGGATCGGATTCACCAAATTCACCAAAAAGGTGAAACGTTCCATCGTTCGTTTGCAAAATGCCGAGGTCATAGCTGATATTGCTGAAGGGGTCTTCGCCAGCGCTAAAGAGAATAGACTTCAGCCCGCCAAATGCCTTCAAATCCTCAATCATAGTGAGCGCTTTGGGCCGTGACGTTTGAATCAAGATCACCGGCAAGCCATCAGATTTAGTTGGAAAGTCGCTGCCTGCAGATTGGTGAAACTTGACGGTGGGACGCATCAGCTCCAGCAAATCCCACGGAATCGCCCCCAGGCTATACATTGAATTTTCAGGAACCAGATCATCTCGCAGCGCTGCTCCCTGATCGGCAACCCGTAAATCAGACATCCCTCTTGGTGCCACATCATCTGTCATTTCAGCCAGTTCATCTGCTAAATCCGGCAATGTCTCGACCTGAATCGACATCTTTTTTGCTGGGTTTGCTGGGCTGGGGATACGATAGCGACTGTTGATGGCAGGAAACATATCCCGATTCAACTGTCGCTTGTGCTGCTGAATAAATCGATGCAGTGCTTCTAACGCCAGGATTGCAGAAATTGCCTCTTCCTCATAGAGATGGGGGCGCATCCCCTCTAGGGGGTGCAGGTTGCCAAAGGATGGACTAAGGCGATCGCCCATATCCAGCGGATCAAAGTCCGATTCCGTATCAATAATGTCGTACTCACTGGCTTGCTCAAAGGTGATAAACAAGCAGTCCTGCTGCAAAAAGGCTTCTTCAAGGGCTTCGGGCGACTGTTTTGCCGTCAGAACCCGCTGACGAAACTGCTTGAGTGATTGAGGCGTTCGGTACATCAAGGCTCCATACTCAACGCCCAGCATTCCCAACACCGAAATGTAAAAGGTCTCAACATCAGGACGATTGAGGTGAATGGCAATAATTTTTTCTTCACTGAGCATATTCCAGGGCGCATCGTCCCAAAGAGTGTATGCCGCCGCTTCCAAGACATCCCCATAGGGCTGCTCGCTCTCCACATGCGAGGTCAGTGATGCCTGTAACCCATTGAAAATTTCATTGATCAGCGGCAAGTCTGATACGTGCTCAACACTGATGTCAAGTTCTTGCAACACGCCCCGTAGGAAAAACTGGATTTCTCGGTCGCACACCACAATTTTGGTTGGGCGCATGGGGTCACCCCCCCCATGGGGATGCTCAAACGCTTTTAGCAACGTCCGTGCAACGGCTTCTAATCCAGCATCCGCTGTCACCATGTTCATTGACCGAATCACGGCGTCCGTTCCATCAACCCAGAGAATGCAGTCGCCCATATGATTAGAGGCGATCGCCCCCTCAGCCGACAATGCCAGAGAACGGCGATCGCCCTCCCAGACGCTAGGAACCTGGGGTAAATTTTGAAGTCGGCGAATCGTCGAGGGATTAAGAGAGGTCATGATTCAGCAGCTCATATTAATCGTAATCCATAGTCAAGCAGACTACTGGGCAAAAGGATAACCGAAATTTAGGGGTTATCTCTTTAGGATTAACATCTATAGATTTTTACGGGGGAGAAGTGGTTAACATTTTGAAAAAGAAAGCAATGAAAAAGAGGGCAGGGCAAGCTTTCCTCCCTTCCACACGTCAGTAATTCTCATTTTGGGAAACTTCGCGCCCTATAGGCGCTCACTTGTACAAATGTAGGGTGCAACAAGGTCGCCTGAGGCGACCTTGTTGCACCCTACATTTTCATAATGAGAACTGCTGTCCACACGTGATTGCATTATTGACAAAGCACTAAAAATGAGAAAGTGTTGAGATCCTAATTACAGGAATCGTAAGTGCTTAGTGACTAGGACTTGGCAAGTTTCACGCAAGAATAAGGGTTTGGGGGCGCGCTCCGCGCGCCCCCAAACCCTTATTCTTGC
>CAYXJG010000017.1:0-28262 GCA_964465285.1 uncultured bacterium | reverse complement strand
TGGGAGCATGTCACTTTTGCAAATTGATTAATGTTATTTTGTTGGGTGGGCGGGCTGCGCCCGCCCACCCAACAAAAATGGGATGCATCCAATAGGATTCCTATACCTTTCATCCTCTCATGAATGGACACGGGGTATGAATTAACATGATGTGAATGAATCTTACGAGAGTCACAATCTGCCTCTAAGTACCTCGGCACAATTAAAAACCAACTTCAAAACCCTGCGCTGCCCGCGCAGCGGGTAGCGCAGGGTTTATGGGTTTTATAGTGAATGGTGACCACCTACTTACCCAAAGTTAGATTTTGTTTAATTCTTGATTCTTAGGGTAATTGAATAATGATGAAATATCAGTGCTAACACGGAGAGTAATCAAAATGTTCATACCATCTCATCCGTAATATACCCGTTTATCTTGAGTTAAAATTCAGAGATAGTTAGGAGCAAGGATTAAATAAAATCCAATTTTGGTTCAAACTATTTAATTCTCGTTCCTTAGGGAACAAATGAAGCCATAGAACTGTCTAGTTTGATAACTCGAGATGAGGTTTTTCCTTAAATGCTTATTTATATGATTGGTGTTGTTGCATCGGGTGGATTCTGGCTTATTGCATTCCTCGCAGATAGTGAAACGCCGAAAACACACGTCGCATCTTGGGCTGTTCTTTGTGTCGCCTCGTTGATTTGGCCTATTTCTGTTCCGATGTCATGCGCTGAAATGCTAAATAAAGTGAAGGAAAAGTCCATACAGGAACAGGATTTTGTAAATTAGTTCCCGCAGCAATAAGCAATGACGTTGCTGTTGCTCTTTCAAATCTGCAGTTAAAAAGATCTCCAAGTTGAAAAAGATCCTCAAATAGAGGAGTGGATGGCTCATTCCATCGCTCCTTTATTTGAGGTTTTTTCGTGCTAGGCGGATGCATTAAGCATTGTCTTTCACATGGCGGCGCGCTGCCACATGGAAAGGGTGCATCCCAATCTTGTAAGTCTACACGACTTGGCAAAGTTCTCAAATTCACAACGTAAGAATAAGGGTTTGGGGCGCGCGGAGCGCGCCCCAAACCCTTATTCTTACGTGAAACTTGCCAAGTCGTATTTAGAAATCAAATAGAGTCGCTATAGGAACAAAGACTAAATGAAATCCAATTTGTTGGGGCGGCGCGGTATTGCTACGCCGTCCCAACAAAATTTGGTTCAAGTTATTTAATTCTCTTTCCTTAATACTCTGCAATGTTTCTGATATGAGGCTAAAGAGTTGTGGGTACTATTCGCAGTAAATCACCTGTTCTAACACTCATTCACTGGATAAGTCGGTGAGCACAACTCGTTATAAAACCTGTAAAACTTTGCGCCGCCCGCTGTGTGGGCGGCGCAAGGTTTTACCCCTGGTTTTTAATTGTGCCAAGCTACTTATTTACAAAGCACATTGATATGGCGAAGTAAGGCGTTAATGAAATTGGACGTTAATGGAAACTCGCGGTTACACTAAGCCGTTGTTTCTGAACATGTTTCTGAACATATTTCTGAACATGTTTCTGAACATATTTTTGAACAGTTGATGGCATCGGTTGCCAGAGTATTTGGGGATCTCACTATGACAAGGGTCAATACACGGTCAAACACTCCGTCGTTTTTGTGGGATGGCGAAGCCAACTTACAAAAGAATTTAAAGATGGCACTGGCGAATACAGCTAGTGCGCAGTCGCATAATGTAACTACCGAAAACTGTTCACTAACTTCACCTGCGCGGTCTTTGTTGGAGCGATCGCCTCAATCAACGTTGGTGGTCATTGACACCCGTGTGACGGATGCGCAACTGCTCGCATTAGGAATGTGTGAGGAGGCTACGACCCTTGTTCTGACCCTTGAGCAGAATGGAGTGGAGCAGATTACCCAATATCTTTGGGAACACCCCTTGCTCAATCAACTGGTCATCCTTGCCCACGGACAACCGGGCACTATATTTTTGGGAGCTACCGCTCTATCTTCAGAGAATAGCCACCATTACCAGCGGGACTGGGATGCATGGAGTCATCAGCTTCAGCAAATCGGCTTGTTTAGTTGCCGGGTTGCCGCTGATGATGTGGGGCGAAATTTTTTAGAAAGTCTGTATCAGCAGACAGGGCTGGCGATCGCCGCTTCCAGCCGTCCTGTCGGCAGTGCGGCAAAGGGCGGGACCTGGGAACTCGATGTTCAGGTTGGAGGAACTGAGCCAATCAATGTCGTGTTACCCCTGAATCCTCAGGTTCAAGCTAGCTATGGCGGGCTGCTCGGCACGCTTACAGTCAACAGTTTGGATGACACGATTAACTCGGGGGATGGGCAGGTCACGCTGCGAGAGGCGATCGCCGCTGCCAATGCAGACGGCATCACTGACTTGGGTGAGCAAGCGTCGGGCGTCGATACCATCGTCTTCGATTCCAGCCTTGAAGATGGCACGATTGCTCTGTCGCTAGGAGAACTCCTTATAGATTCCAGCGCCATTATCGACGGTTCGACAGCTCCGGGACTGGTGATTAGCGGGGGCGGGGCGAGCCGTGTATTTCGGTTTACGAGCGGGGTCTCAACCCTCGATGCTGTAGAAATTACAGGGGGGTCTGACACGGATGGGGCTGGTATTCGCGTTGAAGACGCTGCCTTAACCGTTCAGAACAGCCTGCTCACAGGAAACAATGATGCGGGGTCCGGGGGAGCCATCTACGCTAATAACGCTAACCTGACTGTCACCAATACCACTATCACAGGCAACACTGCTGCCAACTTTGGGGGGGGGATGACCCTCATTAACGGAACAGATGCCATCGTCACCTTCTCCACCATTGCCAGAAACCAGGGTAGCGGCATTGACCGGGTAGATGATTCGACTCTCGATATTGGGCACACCCTGCTGGCTGATAATACCCGAGGCAACATTCCCCTAGGCATCCAAAACACGACGTCACTGAACTACAACCTCACGGACGACATCACCCTTGGCCTCAATCAGAGCGGAGACCGAATTCTCGTTAGCGATACGCTCATTAACCTTGGCATTCTGAGCGACAATGGCGGCCCCACACGCACCCTTGCCCCGCTGCCAGGGAGCATCGTGATTAATGGAGGAGATTCCACGAGTACAATTGCCCGTGACCAGCGGGGAGTTTTGCGTCCCGTCGATTCACGGTTAGATATCGGAGCCTTTGAGGCGGCCCTTCCGATTGTTACCGTGGATGCTTTGACAACAAACGACAGTACGCCGGGGCTGACCGGAACCGTGACGCTGCCTGGCGGCATTGTGGATGAGAGTTTGGTGGTGAATATTACCATTGGCAACACTGACTATGATGCTGTCAATAATGGTGACGGAACCTGGACGATCCAAAATGACATTATCGATCCGTTAGACGACGATACCTATGATGTTCAGGTGTCAGCCACCAATGTCAGCGGCACGGGTACCGACAACACAAGCAGCGAGCTAGTCATAGACACCGCTGCTCCTGATGTCGCGATTAATCCGCTATCGACAAATGATCGAACCCCTGACCTGAGCGGCACCGTCAGCGACCCTGATGCCACCGTGGTGGTGAGTATTGCCGGGGTGTCCTACGAAGCCATCAATAACGGCGATAATACTTGGATTCTGCCTGGGGAGAGCATTACTACGCCTTTAGAGGATCAGACCTATGATGTTGTCGTTGCGGCAGCGGATGTTCTAGGCAACGAAGGTTTCGACACGACCCAGGACGAACTCACAATTGATTCGCAAGCCCCCGAGGTCACCATCAATGCGGAGAGCCTAGTCACCAATGATGCAACTCCATCCCTCACGGGCTTTGTAGACGATCCTTCGGCAAAAATCGCCGTGACCATCAACCGTGTCAGTTATATCGCGGATGTCGGCAGCGATGGAACCTGGACACTTCCCGATGATTTGGTCGATCCACCGTTGATAGACGGGGATTATGAGGTCGTGGTCGCCGCCACGGATGAAGCAGGAAATATCAGCACGGCAACGGATACGCTGACTGTTGATACTGAACCTCCGACGATCGCCATCAATCCCCTCGTGACGGCGGATACAACCCCAGACTTGAGTGGCACCGTGAGCGGAGACCCAGCCCTCATTGAGATCACTATTGATGGTAATTCCTATGAAGCCACCAGCAACGGAGACGGCACCTGGAGCTTGGATGGTGATGCGCAAATTCTCACAGCCCTAGAAGACCGCACCTATGATGTCAGTGCAAGAGCCATTGATGAGGCAGGCAACGAGGGGACTGACACCAGCGTCGATGAATTGGTGGTGGATACCACAGCACCAGAGGTCACGGTTACGCCCCTCCTCACCAACGACTCGACACCAACATTAGTGGGAACGGTAAGCGATCAGAATGGGGCGATCGCCGTTACGGTGACCATCAGCGACGTTTCCTACGACGCGACCATCAACGAAGACAACACCTGGAGCATTGATATCCCTGACCCGATTCCGGATGGCACCTACGATGTGGTTGTTTCTGCCACAGACTCTGCTGGCAACGAAGGGTCTGACGCCAGCACTAATGAACTGGCTATTGATACCATCAGTCCTATGGTCACTGTGGACAAGCTCGTGACCAGCGACACAACGCCAGAGTTGACGGGACGCGTTGACGATAGCAACGCCATCACTCGCGTTACGGTTACCCTCGACGGTGAAGAATATACAGCAGAGGTTTCTGAAGACGGGACTTGGGTAGTTCCCAATGACACCATCATTACGCCTCTGTTAGATAACACCTATGACATAGAGGTGGAGGCCGAAGACAGCTTTGGTAATGTGGGCACCGATGACACAACTGACGATCTAGTCATTGACTCTACCCCACCAACCATTGCCATTGACTCCATTACGACCAATGATTCCACCCCTGAACTGACGGGGACGGTTGATGACGACGATGCAGATATCTCGATTACAGTCAATGGGCAGACTTATCAGGCAAGCAACAATCAGGACGGCACCTGGACACTGGCTGACGATATTTTACCTGAGTTAGCTGATAGTACTTATGATGTGATTGCTGAGGCCGTTGACGAGGTGGGCAATAGCGGGGTTGATACGACCCAGGATGAGCTAGTGGTAGATACAGTCGCCCCAGCTATCACCCTAGAGGACATCAACACTAATAATTCGACTCCAACGCTTTCCGGTTCTATTGATGATCCCGGCGCTGTAATCCAGATCACTATAGACCGCGAACAAGTTGGCAATGGGATTAACAACGGGGATATATGGACGTTTACACTACCCTCTGAGCGAGACGATGGGGTGTATTCAGTAGAGGTATCTGCCGCCGATGCAGCCACTAATGTAGGGACTGATACGGCGACACTCACCATCGACACCGTTGACCCTGTCGTAACAGTGGATGAGCTACGCACCAATGATAATACCCCTGATCTGACGGGAACCATCTCCGAAGAGGATGCTGAGGTCAAGGTTACCATTGCGGGCGTTTCCTATGATGCAGTCAGCAACGGTGATGGAACCTGGCTCCTGGCAGGCGACGCCTTCGAGCCTTCGGGGTTGGACGACGGCACCTATGACATTAGTGTTTTAGCTACAGATAAGGTCGGCAATACGGGCACCGATGAGTCCACCGATGAACTCTTCATCGACACCCAGGCTCCCATGATTACCGTGGAAACCCTGGTCACCAATAATCGAACCCCAGAACTCAGCGGAACCATCACCGATCCTGATGCCCTCGTCCAAGTCACGGTCGGGCGGAATACCTATGACGTGACCCCGACTGATACGACCTGGGTATTACCAGAGGGGACAATCAACCCGCCGCTAGAAGATGGTACCTATGACGTGCTGGTAACGGCTGCGGATTCAGTCAACAACATTGGCACCGATGAGTCCACCGATGAGCTGTTTGTTGATGGGACGCCTCCAACGGTGACGGTTGATTTTCTGCTAACGACTGAGACGTCTCCAGCATTGACGGGAACCATAGATGATGCCATGGCGACTGTCCAGGTCACGGTAGATGGAATTACTTATGATGCGACGAACAATGGTGACACCTGGGTATTGCCAGCAGGGACGTTCCCCGACCTGGTAGATGATTCCTACGACATTGAGGTGACGGCCACGGATGCCCTGGGCAATGTGGGAACAGATGACAGTACACCTGACCTGGTGGTAGACACAACGGCTCCGGTCGTCACCGTCGATGGTCTGGATACTAATGACAACACGCCGATTCTGACAGGGACGCTGGATGACCCGACAGCAACCCTAGACATTACCGTAGGCGGTGCCCCTTTTACGGTAACAGCGATCGCCAACAACACCTGGGAATTTGAACTTCCTACCGCTTTGGACGACGGCACCTACGATATTTCAGCCACAGCCACCGATGAAGTCGGCAATACGAGTACCGATGACACGTCTGATGAACTCTTCATTGACACTGTCGCTCCTCAGCTTACGGTCAACAGCATCCTAACGAGCGATGCTAGGCCGCCTCTTTCAGGCGCGGTGAATGACCCTGATGCAGTGGTTCAGGTGGGCATTGGGGCGCAGTTACTCGCCGCCACCAATAACGGGGACGGTACCTGGTCTATTCAAGACAACGCCATTACCCCTGCCCTCCCCGAGGGTGTATTGGACATCAAGGCGATCGCCACCGACAGCGTTGGCAATGTGGGCAACGATTCTACCCTCAATGAAGTGGTGATTGACATCACCGCTCCTGCCGCTGACATCGTTGATGTAGCGCCTGACCCGAGTGGCCCCGTGGGGGCGATCGCCATCAACTTTAGCGAAGCTGTCTCTGGCTTAGATGTATCTGACTTTACCCTCACCCGTGATGGTGTCCCTGTTTCCCTGGCAGGAGCCATCTTGCAATCGGGAAATGGGGTGAACTGGAGCTTGGGCAATCTCGCTAGTTTGACAACCCTCACCGCCAACTACGCCCTTACCCTGCGGGCCGCGGGCACAGGCATTCGCGATACCGCAGGCAATCTTCTGCTGAGTGGAGCCGGAGATAGCTGGAGTGTTCAGAACTTTACCGTTGACGGGCTAAATCCCCCCGCAACCATCAATGGACAGGTGGGCAGCGCCTCGCCTATTGATTTCAGCGGCGGCAATCGGGGCGTGAATTTGTCGGGCAATGGCAGCAATGACCGCCTAAAGGGAACAAACGACCGCGATCGCCTGAAAGGAAAGGGCGGCAATGATCGACTCTTTGGCAAGCGGAAAAATGACCGGCTCTTTGGTGACAATGGTGATGATCGGCTCTTTGGCAATGGCGGCAATGACCGTCTAGAAGGTAACAATGGCGATGATCGCCTGGAAGGAGGAGCGGGGCGCGATCGCCTAGAAGGAGGCAATGGCAGCGACCGCATTCTGGGTGGTCGAGGAAGTGATCTGATCATTGGGGGCGGTGGGAGCGATCGCCTCACGGGCAATGGTGGCCGCGATGTATTTGCCATCGAAAACTTAACCGATGGCGTAGACACTATCACAGACTTTAATCCAACGGAGGACGTGATTGATGTTTCAGGAATTCTGAGATCTCCGCAATTCGCCGCAGTCAGCTCCTTTGCCAAAGTCAACCAGTTTGTTCGGCTGAACCAGATTGGCAGCGATACCCAGGTCAGCATTGATGCAGACGGTAACGGAAGCGGCAATATCCTCCAGCCCATTGTCGTGCTTCAAGGGGTCAATGCGAATGCGATAGTTTCGACAAACGTTATCGCATAGGGTGCATCCCATCTTTGTTGGGTGGGCGGGCTGCGCTCGCCCACCCAACAACACGACTTGGCAGGTTTCACGCCAAACCCCTGTTTTTGCGTTGTGAATTTGAGAACTTTGCCCGGTCGTGAGAAATTGCCCGAAACTTCGGAGACATTCATTTACCTCGCCATCATCCGGATCATGGTGAAGCGGTTGGCATAAAATTTGACCCGCCACCACCTTTTCAAACATGCTCTTAGGGACTTGCAAGAAAGTCGCTTGAGGTGACCTTGTTGTCCCCTAACTTTGCACAAGTGAGCGCCTATAAGGCGCAAAGTTTCCTACCATGAGAATTGCTGGTGTTGGACAGGTGTTGGACGGGTGTTGAACGACCACTTGCTATGATGAAGAAACGCAACATTTTGTTGCACTGCTTTTAGGTTTGTCACACTCAATAATTTATGCCTGATCAAACGCCCGTTTCGATTACGTTCATCATTTTCATCACGCTATTTATTGGTGTCGGTCTCTACTCCGGAAGCCAAAAGCAGGACACCACAGAGGATTATTTGCTAGCAGGTCGAAACGTGAATCCCTGGCTGATGGCACTCTCAGCCGTTGCTACGGGAAATAGCGGCTTTATGTTTGTAGGCTTAATTGGGTTCACCTACGAGGTTGGCATTTCCGCAATTTGGTTAACGGTGGGCTATATCCTTGGAGACTTACTAGCTTGGCTGTCGGTGCATCGACGCTTGCGAGAGGTGTCTGAGGAAATCAATTCAGAGACCGTATCTGCATTCTTAGGGCATGGGGCGCAAGGCGGACGGTGGATCACCATGATTTCAGCCATAATCACGCTATTCTTTTTGGGTGCCTATGCTGCCGCACAACTCCAGGCAGGTAGTAAAGCGTTAAGCGTGCTGTTTGGCTGGGATAGCTGGGTTGGCATCAGTTTTGGAGCTGCTGTAGTTGCTATTTACTGTGTGTCTGGTGGCATCCGAGCTTCCATTTGGGTGGGCTCTGTGCAGTCTGTTTTGATGATGGGGTCAATGCTGCTACTGTCGGGAGTGGCGATCGCCGCCAGTGGTGGTTTTGAGGGACTCTGGTCGGGTTTGAATTCCATTAGCCCAGCCCTTACAGATTTGACACCGCCCGATTTGAAATTTGGCTTCTGGCCCTTTGTGATTGCTTGGACAGTGGCAGGCTTCGGCGTCATTGGCCAACCCCACATCATGGTGCGAGCGATGGCGATTGACTCGGCGGAACAGGTGACCAAAGCGCGAAACATATACGTGCTGTTTAATGCCGTCTTTTCGATTGCAGCCGCAGCCGTCGGGTTAACGGCGCGCGTTCTCTTGCCCGACTTGGGGGCGATCGCCGATGCTGAGCTGGCACTTCCTGAACTAGCTATGGTACTGCTCCCTGCTATCCTAGTTGGGCTTGTTTTGGTAGGCTTATTCTCTGCAACTATTTCCACAGCCGATGCTCAAATTCTATCTTGCTCATCTGCACTGACTCAGGATTTAGTGCCCTCTGCAGGTAAGTCCTCCCTAGGAGTTAAAATGGGCACGCTATTGACCGTAGGGGTTATCTTATGCATTGCATTAGTCAGCACAAATAATGTATTTGTTCTGGTCACCTTCTCATGGGCTGCGCTTGCTGCTAGCCTGGGGTCAGTCATGGTTGTCCGTGTTCTAAAGCTTCCGCTAACCGCTCCCGTGGGTATTTTGATGATGGTTGTCGGAATCTTCACGGCTCTGTTTTGGCGGGTCGGCCTTGGCCTCTCCCACGATATTTATGAAGTCTTGCCGGGGATGCTCGCCAGCGGATTAGTTTACGCAATAGCACGACCCTTTTTGTCTGCCCAAAACGCTGAGAATACGCCCTAAGAGACTTGCAACAGAAGAGACTTGCAATAGAAGAGACTTGCAATAGAAGAGACTTGCAATAGAAGAGACTTGCAATAGAATAAAGACTAAGAGAGGGGCGGGCATTAATTTTTCTTTCGCATTTCCGATGACGCATTTGTCTGCTTCAGGTTTGCACTCTCCTAAGATTGAGCCGGAATCGACGGGTATAGTCTATCTTGTCGGCTCTGGCCCTGGCTCGGTGGACTATCTTACGGTGAAAGCGCACCGTATGCTTCAGCAAGCAGAGGTGGTCGTGTACGATGCGCTAGTCGATGCTGAAGCCTTGACGCTGACGCCTGCTTCGTGCATCTGCATTGACGTGGGTAAGCGGGGGGGGAAACCCAGCACACCCCAGGAAACAATTAACCGGATCTTAGTCGAGCACTGTCAGCAAGGGAAGCAAGTGGTGCGGCTTAAAAGCGGCGACCCTTTTGTCTTTGGGCGATGTATGTCAGAAATTGAAGCGTTGCAGTCGGCGGGGTGTCTTTATGAGCTTGTGCCAGGATTGTCCTCGGCGCTGGCGGCTCCCCTACTGGCAAATATCCCGCTGACTGACCCAGTGCTGAGCCAGGGATTTAGCGTTATGAGTGGCCACAGGGCCGATGCTTTAAACTGGGACGTTCTTGCTCAGATGGACACACTGGTCGTCCTCATGGGAACCCAGCAATTGGGCATGATTGTGGCAAGCCTCATAGACCGGGGGCGATCGCCTAAAACGCCGATTGCGATTATCCAGTGGGCGAGCCATCCCCAGCAGCGTATCTGGACGGGAACCCTGGAATCTATCGGGCAGAAAACATCTCGCCAGTCATTATCCCCAGCCGTAATGGTCATTGGAGAAGTCGTTGGATTGATGCCCTACATTACGCCCGGCATCGCCCCAGACGCGCTATGATTCACAAAGAATTTTGAGCTTACGTTGAATGTCGCACGACAATGCAGCAGAGCAGCCGCCTTATTATTTCTCTCGTCCGCTGACTGGAAAAACCATTTTAGTGACTCGCTCGGCTGGGCAATCCAGCCAGTTTAGCCAGATGCTTCAGCAGGTGGGCGCAGCGGTCGTTGAGATGCCAGCCCTGGAGATTCGCCCCCCTTCAGCCTGGGAACCTCTTGACCGGGCGATCGCCCGCCTCAACACCTTTGACTGGCTAATTCTCACTTCTGCCAACGGAGTCAACTATTTTATGCAGCGGTTGGAGCAGTTAGGCTATTCGACCGGCGACCTGGAACCGCTCAAAATTGCAGTGGTGGGAAAGAAAACAGCATCATGCCTCCATCGCCTGGGCCTGCACCCGGATTTCATTCCTCCAAGCTATATTGCAGATTCCCTGGTCAGGCATTTTCCTGAGGGAAATGGCCTCTCAAACCTAAAGATTTTATTTCCACGGGTAGAAAGTGGAGGGCGTGATGTGCTGATGCAGGAGTTATCGGCTGAAGGCGCAGTGGTGACTGAGGTTCCAGCCTATGAGTCAGGCTGTGCTAGGGCGATCGCCCCCGATGCACTCGCAGCCCTCAAATTCAGGCAGATTAATGCTGTAACCTTCACAAGCTCCAAAACAGTCCGGTGCTTTTGCCAACTCATCACCCAGGCATCTCACGATAAGGTACTAGAGGAGTTAGACGTGCTGGCAACGCACTTTTGTATTGCCTCTATCGGACCCCAGACTTCGGCATCTTGCCGTGACCTTTTGGGACGAGTGGATATTGAGGCTCAGGAATACACACTCGAAGGGCTAATGTCAGCCCTGATCAATTGGGCGTTGAGCATGGATACATCAGTATGACCAACTTGAAACAGGGACAGAAAAAGCAGAAACCATCCCATCAGAGAGCCATTGGGTTAACGGGAGGCATTGGCATGGGAAAGACCACCGTCTCCGACTACTTATCCGAGCGCTGGAAGGTACCCATTCTGGATGCAGATGTTATTGCTCGGGAGGTTGTGGTTCCAGGCACTTCGGTACTCAGCAAAATTGCAGAACGCTACGGTTCTACGGTGCTCCTTCCCAATGGACGGCTTGACCGAGTGCGGCTAGGCGAAATCATCTTTAACAGCTTGCCCGAACGAGAGTGGCTAGAGCGTCAGATCCATCCTCCAGTGCGCGATCGCCTGGAGCAAGACCTCCTGAGTCAGCGCTTGCAGAAGGAACCTGTGGTGGTCCTGTCTGTCCCCTTACTATTCGAAGCCCGAATGACTGATCTGGTCAACGAAATCTGGGTGGTGGTTTGCTCTGTGGAACAGCAGATTGACCGCCTACTCTCGCGGTCGATGCAAGATAGCATCCGCAGATATCGCCTGTCTCGGGCACAGATTCAGGCTCGCATTGATAGCCAAATGCCCATTGAGCGAAAGGTTCAGCGAGCAGATATCGTGTTGGACAATTCAGGTTCTGAACAAGAACTGTTTGAGCAAATTGATCGGGCCATGCGGCGATCGCCCCAAGGAATCTCAACCTGCCCCTAGCCCAAGGAGATTATCCTCAACTCTTAAGAAGGCAGACTGCGCCCGCCCCAAGCCATCACTCTGTGCTGCAAAGCTGCCAGACCATCCCTCGAGTGACCTGCAAACACGACTTGGCAACGTTCTCAAATTCACAACGCAAAAATAGGGGTTTGGGGCGCGCCCCAAACCCCTATTTTTGCGTGAAACTTGCTAGGTCGTGTGCCAAAATGAGAACTCAGCGTTGACGTCAATTCGGGATAAGCTCAAAAACCCCTTAACCCGAACTCAAGTAATGTTACAGTTCTTAACGAGAAGCGAGGGTGATTCCAATGCCATCACTCTTGCTACAGCTTGCGCGTTGTAACAGGCGATGTAACCGCAGATAATCATTTGGGAGTGAACGCATCATGGGAACAATTCAACGGATAGGCGCGGCCATCAAGTGGCACTGGCTGGCAGTGCTCCTAGCCATTGGCTTATTTATGGGGGCAGGAACTCCTCCTGTCGCTCATGCTCTGGGTGGGCCTCAGCCACCCCTTGATGAACCTGCCCCCGTATTTACGTTGCCGACCAATACAGGGGACGGCACCATCTCCCTTGAGGATTATCGAGGGCAATGGGTTATCTTATATTTCTATCCCAAGGACTTCACGCCGGGATGCACCCTTGAAGCACAGCGGTTTCAGCGCGATTTGCCCAAATATCAGGCCCGCAACGCTCAGATCATCGGAGTGAGTGTCGATGATGTCGATTCCCATGCGGAGTTCTGCGATTCTGAAGGGCTGCGGTTTCCCCTTCTGGCAGATGTAGACGGTAGCGTCAGCAAAGCCTATGGTTCATGGCTGGGAATTGCCTCATTGCGGCACACCTATTTAATTGACCCCGACGGCACCCTACGTGATATTTTTCTTAAAGTTCGCCCCGTCATTCATAGCCAGGAAGTGCTAGCTCGGCTAGATGAGCTTCAAAGGTGATAGGATTCTTACGGCATCATCATGCTTATTCGTCTATCCATAGCGCCACGATGAATCTCAAATCATTGATTCGTGATATTCCTGACTTTCCAAAGCAAGGTATTCTTTTTCGTGACATCACTACACTGCTACGAGATCCGGAAGGGCTGAGGCATACAGTTGATCAGCTCGCCGAAAAGTTTGCCGACCACGAGGTTGACTATGTGGTTGGCATGGAGTCTCGGGGATTTATTTTTGGAACGCCTCTGGCTTATAAGTTAGGAGCAGGGTTTATCCCGGTGCGGAAACCTGGGAAGCTGCCAGCAGCCGTCCATGCCGTGAAATATGATCTGGAATACGGCACAGACGCCCTGGAAGTTCATCAAGATGCCTTTGAACCGCCCAGCCGAGTTTTGATCGTAGATGATTTGATTGCTACAGGCGGAACGGCAGCAGCCACCGCAGAACTGGTCAGGTGCACAGGCTGTGAATTGGTAGGGTTTGGGTTTATTATCGAGCTAACAACTCTGGAGGGGCGTAAAAAGCTGCCTAATGTCCCCATTGTGAGCCTCGTTTCTTATTGACCTCTTCTTTTGCTATGACGACAAACAATGCCTACTCTGCTAAAAAATATCTCAAGCCAGTGACGAGCCGCTTGGTTCATTTTGTTACCAGCAATACATTTAGCTATATCATCAAGCGGCTGTCCCAGGCATTGATTACCCTTCTTCTGGCATCAGCACTTAGCTTCACGATTATCCAATTGGCTCCAGGAGACTATCTCGATGCGCTGCGCACGAATCCTCGGTTTGCACCAGAAACAATCGAAGAATACGCGGCTCAATTTGGCCTCGATCGCCCGCCGATAGAACAGTATCTTCAGTGGCTTTGGAATATCCTCAGCAAAGGTGACTTTGGGCAGAGTTTCACCTACGGACGGTCTGTTACCTCTTTACTCGTCGAGCGGATTCCTGCAACGCTATTGCTGTCGGTTTCTTCGATTTTCATCACATGGGCGATCGCCATTCCTCTGGGCATTATTGGGGCAGTCCATCAGAGTCGATGGGTCGATCGACTGCTTCGGATCATCAGTTACCTTGGTCAGGGCATCCCGACGCTGATTACGGGATTACTGCTACTGTTTTTTGCTCAGCTCACCACGCCTCTATTCCCGGTAGGGGGACTTACCAGCATCAACTACGCTGACCTGACACCCGTTGGGAAAATTCTCGATATGGTCTGGCATCTGATTTTGCCCACCCTGGCGCTCAGCATTACAGGCTATGCAGGACTCCAGCGCCTGACTCGGGGGCAACTACTGGATGTGCTACGGCAGGACTATATTCAGACAGCCCGGGCCAAGGGGCTACCTGAAAATCGAGTGATTTACGTTCATGCGTTGCGTAATGCGGTGAATCCGCTGGTTACTCTGCTGGGCTTCGAGTTTTCGACGTTGTTGAGCGGGTCGTTCATTATCGAAGCCTTTTTCAACTTACCAGGACTAGGTAGACTAAGCCTCCAGGCTGTTC
This sequence comes from uncultured bacterium, assembly GCA_964465285.1. GTDB lineage: Bacteria > Cyanobacteriota > Cyanobacteriia > CAKZMO01 > CAKZMO01 > JBCCWF01. The sequence goes on along the minus strand of CAYXJG010000017.1, from coordinate 13,713 downwards.
GAGCGCAGGACTTGTATTTGGTCATGGCGAGCCTCATGATGGGGGCTGTGTTACTGATTGCAGGTAATCTATTAGCAGACCTGCTGTTGAACATTGTTGACCCGAGAATCAATCTCTCTGAACCTCAGTAGTGAATCCTCGTTACTCAGGTTCTATGTAGAGGGCAGCACCTAAGGGATCTGCGGCTAAAAAAAGATACCGAAAGAAAAGAGCAGCGGGCTGCGCCCGCTGCTCTTTTCCGAGTACTTTATTTTCTTGCAAGTCCCTAAGCATTGTCAGCAGTCAAGCCGAGAGCAATTTCTTCCGCTTCCTCGGTGAGCGACTTGCATCGATTCTGGAGATCGGGTAGCACACTCTAGCAGTTCATCAGTTCTATTCAGCCTTGGATCTTCGGAACAGTATGATGGCTTATCCACGTCAGAGCGATATGTAAGTTGACAATTTTTTTGGCCCAGATTAGCAGTATTTCGTGAATCGCTGATTGCTTCTACAAAACTCACCTGAAATAACAAACCGAACGAAACAAAATAGGTTAGAAAAGCCATAGAAATTGCACGAGTAAGGGGACAATCAATGTTTCGTGCTGAGTAATTTTAATCAGGAATATTCTTGCAAGAAGGGAATGTTCATTAGGAATGCTTGCTTTTTGTAAGTTAGGTGAGCACAATTGATTGTCAAACCTGTAAAACCCTGCGTCGCCTGCAAAGCAGGCGATGCAGGGTTTTACACCTGATTTTTAATTGTGCCGAGCTACTTAGGGCGTGGCAGACATAGCCTGTTCTCCCCCATAAAAATGTCCCTGTGGTCTGTCAGTCTTCACGACTCGGCAAGTTTCACGCAAAAATAGGGGTTTGGGGCGCGCTCTGCGCGCCCCAAACCCCTATTTTTGCGTTGTGAATTTGAGAACTTTGCCAGGTCGTGCAGTCTTGACGATTAGGGCACATCCTAATGATTTGCCAAGCGAGCTTTGCATCGTTGCTTGGTGAGCGAGGCGCGCAAAAGCATGCCATGGGATGATCCGAAACTGATCTTGAGTGTTTTTGCAGACTCCTCGATAATCAAAGCGATATGAAATGGTGATTATACGGATTGGCTGATACAACACCAGCAAGGCCATCCGTCGGGATATTCTCGGTCAAATAAGCGTCATTGCATAATTTATTGCATAATCTTCGTGCAAATTTGCGTGTTTTCCCCTAGGATTGAAATGGAAAATACAGAATTATGTCCGGTTGTTCTTTCGGATGTCCGGAATCTTACGGTCGTCAGATGTACTTAGAATTGCACGATGCTGAGCAGTGGTTTCACCATGTTGCAACAGGCTTGAAGCATTGGCTAAGGCGATCGCCTTAGTTCAACGGTCTGTTTTTCAGTAGGGCTTGAGGCTGGAATGCCAGTCGCAAGTCTACGGTCTGCCTAGGCTGATGGCTAAAACCGTTGATGGAATATCAGGCTTCGCTGCTCCCCAGCAATGCAGGATGCCCCTCCTTTTAGTGGACACACTCCCAATTGCAATTTCCCATGAATGGATTTGTCAGGAAAAAACGGGTAAAGCGCAGTTTTAACGAGGCTTCCCATCTGCGACTAGGTTCCGGGTCGCGGCAGGTGAGTGATAGCCTCTTGCCTGAGAATCACTCAGAGCTCTATTCGTTTACCTTACGGAGAAGCCGGGCGCTTCGAGCAACACTCAATCATCGTCAGCATGATGCAGTCTTGACCCTCTTTGATGAGAGCGGGGCTCGCGTTGCAAAGTCTCGGCAGCGGGGTGGTCGGGCAGAAAAGCTCCGTGAGCGCTTGCAGGCAGGATTCTACTACATTGAAGTGAAGGGGAGAGGGAGAGACAGAACTTCATCAATCGATTACCGGCTCCAGCTTTCAACCCACCGAAAGCGGACTAAGCAACAGCGGTCTAGGAACGAAAATCGTATCCCTGATATTGCCAGGTCAGGAGGTGCTTCTCTTGACGTAGCGGGCAGCAGCCGATTTACTGCCCGCAACCTGAGACACCTTGACGGAACCCATGGCTACTCTGGGTGGGTGGGTAAAGCCGATACGATTGACTACTACAAAGTTTCTTTTCGGGAAAGCCATGTATTTTCATTATCCCTGAGCAATTTGTCTAATGATGCTGATCTCGCTCTGATAGATCGCAAAGGCACTATTGTGCACGAAGGCATCCGGCAGGGTTCTCGCAACGAATTCATCAGTGAGGTTGTGGCACCAGGGCGCTACTTTGTCCGCGTGACCCGATACTCAGGGCAGACGACTTATACCCTTACCTTGAATGCTGATCCCAACGTTCCCCCATCCTTCGACTCTAGGGTGGGATATGGACTGGTAGATGCAGCAGCGGCGATCGCCAGTGTGATGGGACAGTCCCCCTCATCGCTCTCCAATACCCAGACATTTAGTTCCCAAAGCCAGGAACAGTCCTGGAATGCTGCTATGATTCATGCTCCCACGGTGTGGAACCAGGGTTTTACTGGGAAGGGCATCACTGTTGCAGTTTTAGATAGTGGCGTGGACTTTCGTCACGTCGACTTGAACGACAATATCTGGGTTAATGCTGGAGAAATTGCAGGAAATGGCATCGACGACGATGGCAACGGATTCGTTGACGATGTAAGGGGTTGGGATTTTGTCGCCAACACTAATAACCCAATGGACCGCAATGGCCATGGAACCCATGTTGCTGGAATCATTGGGGCAGAGCGAAACAGTATCGGCGTTACGGGCATCGCTCCCGATGCGGCCATCATGCCTCTGCGAGTCCTCGATGAAACCGGCAATGGTACAGTAACAGCCATTGCAAGAGGCATTCAATATGCGGTTTCTAACGGTGCTGATGTGATTAATCTGAGTTTGGGGGGACGTTCGCCGACGCTAATGCTGCGAAACGCAATCCGTGATGCAGTGAATCAGGGCGTTGTGGTTGCGATCGCCGCTGGCAATGACGCCAGAGGTGAGCCTGCCTATCCGGCTCAGTACGCTAAAGACTGGGGTATTGCCGTGGGAGCTGTTGATCGTGGCAGTCACTTCGCCCATTTCTCTAACCAGGCAGGGCCAACGCCTCTAGACTATGTTGTGGCTCCAGGGGTAGGCATTCAATCGACGCTACCGGGCGATCGCCATGGGTACCTCAGTGGTACGTCAATGGCATCCCCTCATATTGCTGGTATCGCAGCATTAGTTCTAGATGCTAATCCAATGCTTGCCCCAAACGAAATTGATTCATTGCTTATCAACACAAGCCGGGCGATCGCCTGACCAGCTATGCTTTAATGCCCCCATAAAAAGAGGACAGCTATGAAACATGCAAGTAGCGAAACCTTAACCATTCTCACTGACTTATTGACTGCTATCCGGCAATACAGCCCACCTCTCAAAGAAAAAAAACTGGGCGTATTTTATCTAAAATCCACTGCTTTTTTACACTTCCACGATGACCCTGCTGGTATTTTCGCGGATTTGAAAGTAAACGGTGACTGGATACGATATCCTGTCAATCACCCAGATGAATGGGACACCCTTGTTACAGCCGTCAGAGCGCAAGTAGAAACATGAAAAAGGGCACGAGATAATGCTTACTCGGATTACAATGAGACTGCCCTCAACCTACGTCATCGTCTGACGTCTTTAACCTATGGATGTCACTCCCCTCGAAAACTCCCTACAGATTTTGCTGATTGGTAGTGATAGCCCCCTAATGAAGCAAATGGAGCAAGATCTACATGATTCAGGCTACGATGCAATGGCCCATGCAGAAGTGCCCACAGCCGCAACCCTTGCTGGAAAAATGCAGCCTTCCCTGATCATTATTGACCGCATGCTTGCGGGTGAAACGGGATTAGCACTATGCCGCCAGCTACGGCGAGCAGGCATGAAGACCCCCGTTTTGCTTCTTATGTCGCGGGACTCAGTGGATGATCGAGTTGCGTGTATTGAAGCGGGTGCAGATGACTATTTCCTCAAGCCTTACCGAACCGATGATTTTTTACGCTTAGTCAATCTTTATCTCAACCCAGAACCCTCTAGTGTTGAACAGCTTCGATTTGCAAACTTAGTCCTGGATCTTACAACCCGCAAGGTGATTCGTCAGGATCGCAGCATTGAACTAACAATGAAAGAGTTTGAGTTGCTGAAATATTTAATGGAGCATCCCCGTGAGGTGCTGACCCGAGAGCAGATTCTTGAGAATGTGTGGGGCTATGAATTTATGGGGGAATCTAATGTAATTGAGGTGTATATCCGGTATCTCCGGCTCAAAATTGAAGAAGAAAGCGACAAGCGACTGATTCAGACTGTACGAGGCGTTGGTTATGTTTTGCGTGACACCTAGTGCTCTGTCATTTCTTGAAATTAGGGTAAATCCCGGAGGGATTTACCCTAATTTTTAATTTTGACGCTGCACTAGCGTTCAGGTGAGGGAATTCTGGCGTCGCTAAGGATCAAGGATTAAATAAAATCAAACGTTGGTGGAGCAGCGCGGTGATGCCACGCCGCCCCCCTCCTCCGGTATCTTTTTTAGCCGCAGATCCCTAAACTCAGGTTTTGAATTGGGGAAATCCTTCACTGCGCGCAGGATTTCCCCAATTCAAAAAGTAAAAATGTAGCCTGTGGCGGTATAGTAACGCCAGGTCTCTCTTTCCGTTATGATGAATTGACCATGACTCGATTGAAGCGATTTCTACTCTTAAGCGTCGGGCTGAGCTTCCTGCTTATCGGATGCGTGGATGTCCCCCAAAACGCTCCTCCATCCTCCATGAGGGGCATTAATGGGCCTGACGCTGCGCAATCAACTGATATGGTCACCCGTTCCCAAGGCCAAATGCTTCCGATTACCGCTGAAGCCCACATGCAGGGGCAGACGATTTTGCTTGAAGTTGCTCAGACTCCTCAGCAGCAGGCGATTGGGTTGATGTTTCGAGATGATTTGCCCGACAATCAAGGCATGCTATTTCCTTTTTCTCCCCCCAGGCCGGTCAATTTCTGGATGCGAAATGTGCTTTTTCCCTTAGATATGATTTTCTTGAGGAATGGCGAAGTGAGGGCGATCGCCCCCAATGCTTTACCCTGCACAACAACAACGTGTCCCACCTATGGGCCTGACGAAGTGATTGATCAGGTGATTGAGCTCAAAGGAGGCAGAGCCGAAGCCTTGGGGATTTCCGTTGGCGATATCATCACTATCGAGTATTTAGACCGCGAATCTGATCAATAATCCTGCCATGACAAAATGGATTAAGTCGCAACCGGGAAAGTGCCGCGCGCCCATGAATCGTACCCTGACCCTGAGTGACGCGGACAGAGTCAGGCTTGCCCAGCGCGTATTCCGGACTATGTCTTCGAGCCATGAAGTGTACCCGCCCAACGGAACGGTTCAGGGCGATTCTCTTCACCTTGCATCGCGGCTCCCTAGAGGATGTGTAGACTTATTGATTCTCGATCCCCCCTATAACTTAAACAAGACGTTTAACGGCAGGAAATTTTCGAAGCAGACCGTCGAAGACTACTCTGATTGGCTCGATCATATGATCGTCCGATTCAAGCCGCTGCTCAAAAAAACGGCGACGGTCTACATTTGTGGTGATTGGCTAACATCTACATCAATTTTTACAGTTGCCTCGGCTCACTTCTGCGTTCGAAACCGGATTACGTGGGAACGAGAGAAGGGCAGAGGCGCTCAGTATAACTGGAAGAATGCCAGTGAAGACATTTGGTTTTGCACCATGTCAGATACGTATACTTTCAATGTCGATGCAGTAAAGCTACGGCGACGGGTCAAGGCTCCCTACCGAGACACTGACGGCAGTCCTAAAGATTGGAGCGTGACTGACAATGGAAACTTTCGTGATACCCATCCATCAAATATCTGGACTGATATCACGGTGCCGTTCTGGTCGATGCCAGAAAACACCGATCACCCGACCCAAAAGAGTGAAAAATTGATGGCTAAACTACTGCTTGCTAGCACCCAACCAGGGGATTTTGTTTTTGATCCTTTCCTGGGTAGCGGCACAACTTCTGTTGTGGCCTCTAAGTTGGGACGCACGTACCTGGGGATCGAGCTCGATGAAGAGTACTGCCTGCTGGCCGAGCGTCGGCTCGAACTTGCGGCATCTGATTCGTCCATCCAAGGATGGTTCGATAGAGTTTTTTGGGAACGTAATACCTTCCCAACAAATGCTTGACGCCTATCGTAAAAAATCCGAGGATATGGAGTTGTATTATGCCGCGTGACCAGGTGAAGCCACTGATTGCTTTGAAAAGCTACGTACTGCGCGATCTTCCTACCAACGCCTACCCGATTACTTGGACACTGCATTGGATCAAAACTAGCGCCAGTCCTGCATGTCTAGCGTATTTTTGTTTTGGATGGCGGACTGCGTTCGCTAGCCTGTGCAAAGTTGTGTGAGACCTATATGCCTGCTGTGTGCCGGAGCGATAAGGTGGGAACACTAAAAGTATCTGTAAAGCATTGTCTAGCGCCTCTCGTAGTAATGACACTGTTGTTCGGCTATGATCCCTGATTTGACTCCCTCCGAAGAATTCATAGCTCATTCTGAATGGGCAGATGATGAGATGACGGATATGTCCCCTGTGCAGGAAATGCTCATTAGCAATGATGCAGGGGCGATCGCCAACCCGATTGCTGTGTCATCAGACATTCTAGAGGGACGGAAGCGACGCATTATCGCTCAAACAGAACTGCCCTATGCTTCAGAGCATGTATGGCATATTTTGACAGATTACGATAATCTTGCTGATTTTATCCCCAGCTTGAAAGTCAGTCGCCGCATTGAGCATCCTGACAACGGCATTCGTATCGAGCAGATTGGTAGTCAGAGCCTACTAAAAGTTAAATTCTGTGCGCGCGTTGTACTTGATATGCTTGAAACCTTTCCCCAGCGCATCGATTTTACAATGGTCGAGGGGGACTTCAAGGAATTTCATGGCGCTTGGATGCTGCAGCCAACAACTGTACAGGCTAAATTGGGAACCCAAATAGAATATGTCTTAGATGTGTTGCCAAGCCGATTTATGCCAGTCAATCTCATCGAGCGAAAGTTGAGCTACAACTTGAAAGTCAATCTCATTTCAATTCACCAGCGGGCGATCGCCCTATTTGGCTCTGAGCAGTTGCCCTAAGTACCCCCGAAGCAAAATTAAATCCAACCTTTTGGGGCAGCGCAGCATTGCCACGCTGCCCCAACAAAGTTGGATTGTAGTTAACCCTTGCTCCTGAAGAAAATAATCCCGTCGCAGGTGTGAATTGATACACCCTTAGCGTCTCCCGTCACTCATCTACAGAGCCATTGAAATCTATGTTGTCTAGCTTCACAAGTTGAATGTGTTTGTAGCCTAGCTTAATCTCAAATTCATCGCCCGGCTGTAATCCCATTTTCTCTGTATAAGTGGAACCAATGACGATTTGACCATTCTTATGAACACTAACGCGATAGGTGGGCTCCCGGCCTCGTCCATCCTTAGCACTATCAGTGCCAATGGGGGTTCCGCTTGCGCTCAACACGGCTTCCATAAACTCGGAAAGATTAACACGCACCTGGTTATCTTTGCCAGCCGTGTAGTATCCACACAGTCGCGCCTTTTCTCGGCGAGGCAAATGGGACAATTCCTTTATCTTTTGAAGTAACGCTTTTCCAGTTAGCGGAGCTGCTGCAGGCTCAGTCATTGCTTTCAGAACATCCTTTGAGTACTTAGGGCGCGAGTAAAACCTGATCTTTATTTATTAACCCCTATAATATATAACGATCCTATTTGATTTCTAAAGGTAGGGGCGGGCTGCGCCCCCACCGTTAGAAATATTTTCAAGAATCAAATAGAATTCCTATAGTTCCAAACTATATCAAAAAAACCAGTGTTTTATCAATTGATGAATTGCCTAAGCAAATTAATCCTTCTCATTAAACTATTTCAGGCTTGGGAAATTTTGATTTTTGTATCATCAATTGAAACGTCTGCATCATTCTGAGCAAAAAAAGCCAAGACCCCCTCTAGAAAAAGGATTTGGCGAGAGATGGCATGGTTTTTCCTTGGACTAAGAAACGGTTGCGCTGAGAAGATGGTCCGAGAAAACCCCGATAATACGTTGCGATAGACTTAATACTTCTGCAGCGGCATCGATCTCTCACAGCTAGCTCAAATGGTTTGAGAAGAACAAAGTATAAACGCCCCAGTGAGTGCTCACATCCTTCTTCATTTCTCCTATTGCATCTCTTTCCCTAACCATATAGCGATCCTATTTGATCTCTAGCGCAGCGATACCGTGCCGCAATAGCAAAATTGGCGTTTATTTAATCCTTGATCGCTACTATTGCCGTCATGAGTTCAAAAAATAGAACTTACTCCTTTTAGTAGGGAGAACGAGCCGTGTCCGCTTATCAGCAAAGCAAAATCTGTCGATTAACACGACTGGGCAAAGTTCTCAAATTCACAACGTAAAAATAGGGGTTTGGCACAATTAAAAACTAAATGTAAGCCCCTTCGCCGCCCGCTGCGTGGGCGACGCAGAGTCTTGCGGCATGACTGGGCAAAATTCTCAAATTCACAACGCAAAAATAGGGGTTTGGCGCGCGCGGAGCGCGCGCCAAACCCCTATTTTTGCGTGAAACCTGCCAAGTCGTGTTGCGGGTTATCTCATCTACTCAACAAGATAGGGGCTCGCTAAACCCATACAAGTGAGCGACTATAGGGCACGAAGTTTCCTAAAATGAGAATTGCTGGGAATGGTGGGCGATCGCACGGTTCACTATCCCGCCTTATGTGAATACCCAGCAGAATTGGAATATACCTTGCCAGGTCATAAACTTAGTCTTTGAATTGGGGAAATCCTGCGCTGCGCGCAGGATTTCCCCAATTCAAAAATTAAAGTTGTAGTCTGTGAAATATATCAACCGAATGATGCCTATTGCTTTTCGTTGCCGACGACACGATATTCATGCCACGATTCCTTAGAATGTTAAGGGACATTTCCTCATCTTTATCAGCCCGCTAACGGGGGACGCTTCCAGAAGAACCCGTTATTCAGTTATGTCCAATTTGGGAACTGGAGTTTTCCAGCGGAAAACCTTCAATTCCTCGCCTGGGCAAGGTGTAATTTTGATTTCTAGTGATTCAATGATGCAAGTTGCCTTTACAATTCTTCGGCAAAATCACGACAACGCTCCTTACGTTCAGCGTTACGAGCTGGAAGCTAGCCCCTCGACCACGATTCTCGATTGCTTAAACCAGATCAAATGGGAGCAGGATGGAACCCTTGGCTTCCGGAAGAACTGTCGGAACACGATCTGTGGAAGCTGCAGCATGCGTATTAACGGTCGTTCTGCTCTGGCATGCAAAGAGAATGTGGGTACGGAGATCAAACGACTTCAAAGAGTCATGGCAACTGGAGATGGATTAGACGATCCGGGTTCTGCGAGACCATCTGTGGGCACTAATGATATGCCTACCATTGCGATCGCCCCAATGGGGAATATGCCAGTCATCAAAGATTTGATTGTAGACATGCAGCCCTTCTGGAATCATTTAGAAGCTGTTGATCCCTACGTTAGTACCCAAGCTCGGCAGATATCGCAGGGTGAGTTTCGCCAGTTCCCCGAAGAACGCGATCGTCTTAATCAAACAGGTAACTGCATCCTCTGCGGAGCCTGCTATTCCGAGTGTAATGCGCGTGAAGTGAATCCCGACTTTGTTGGTCCCCATGCCTTGGCGAAGGCTCAACGCGTTATTGCTGATTCCCGAGAGTCGAATGTTGAAGCTCGCATAAAACAGTATGGAGAAGGCACGCAGGGAGTATGGGGGTGTACTCGATGTTACTATTGCAACACAGTATGTCCCATGGACGTTGCCCCGATGGATCAGATCAGCGCCATCAAGCAAGAGGTTCTGAGCAGAAACGATGCTCAAGAGAGTCGCTCCATCCGCCATCGAAAGGTTCTCATTGATTTAGTGAAGCAGGGAGGATGGGTTGACGAGCGTAAATTCGGCATCCAAGTCGTTGGCAACTATTTCCGGGATATCAAAGGACTCATTAGCTTGGGGCCTCTGGGTCTGCGGATGCTGCTGCGGGGCAAGTTTCCCCTTACTTTTGACCCCTCAGAGGGAACGCAAACCGTTCGTGCCCTGATTGAAGATGTACAAGACAGACAAGCAGATTAGGAAGAAGAATTCAATAATTTCAAACAACCTGTTTTAAGAGGCTGCTTTAAAGGTCTTGCCTTCAATAATTTTGACGACTAAAGTCGCCACTACAAGCCCAGAAATATAGACAAACACTGCTAATTTCTGGGGTTCGTAGTGATGGTTTTAATCATCCTTCTCTTTTAAACACGACTTGGCAACGTTCTCAAATTCACAACGCAAAAATAGGGACTTGGGGCGCGCAGAGCGTGCCCTAATCCCGATTTTTGCGCGAAACTTGCCAAGTCATGTTTTAAGCCCCCTCTAAGGGACTTGCAAGAAAATAAAGTACCCGGAAAAGAGCAGCGGGCTGTGCCCGCTGTTCTTTATCTTCCGGTATCTTTTTTAGCCGCAGATCCCTAAGGTGGTGATGTTTAAAGTGGTGATACCGTGCTGCTCAGAAACAGTTGAATCTTAACAGTTGGATTTTATTCAATCCATCATTCCTGATGGGGAGCATTGCACTGCGCCTCGTCTATAGGTAACGGTGGAACAGGATCATACCCCCCTGGATGAAAGGGGTGGCATTTGAGAATGCGGCGAAGCGATAGCCAACTACCTCTCAGCGGGCCAAAGCGGGCGATCGCCCCAATGGCATACTGAGAGCAGGTTGGCCGAAACCGACAGCTCGGCGGAAAGAGCGGAGAAACAACCCAGCGATACCACCGAATGAGAGTAATCAATGCTGCTTTCATAGGCTTGTGTTCTAAGGCGGGATAGTGGGGCGCTCCGCCCCTCACTATCCCGCTCAGTTATTCCCAGCTTAAGGTATGAGCCCTTTCATAACATCATCCTAGCAGGGGATGAATCCAAAGGGCAGCAAGCTACTAGTACTCGACGGCGTAAATAGCCCCACTGTTTTTGATAGGCAGAACTCCTGGCATATAAAAAATCTCCATTCTGCCTTTATCCTTCACGACTTGGCAAAGTTCTCAAATTCACAAAGAAGAAATAGGGGTTTGGGGCGCGCGGAGCGCGCCCCAAACCCCTATTTTTGCGTAAAACTTGCCCAGTCGTACCTTGCACTAGGGAACAAGAATTAAACAATCTGAGCCCAACTTTGTGGAGCAGCGCAGCGATGTTGCGCTACTTCGCTAAAGTTGGATGTTTTTGCAAGGCTTCTATTACCAAAAGGCGCGCCGGGGCCTGGAAAAAGGAATGCCCATTTCCTTATGGAAATCTTCCTGCACCTTGTACGTTAAACGCTTTGAGACCTGTCGAACAATCTGGTTCAAGAGGCGATCGCCCGTTGCCTGGATAAGAGAATGGGGCAGAGCACTGATAAAGCGAGGAAAGTGGATGGAGACTTTCAGATCCAGCTCCCACTCCACATTAGTAAATGCGCTGGAGCTTTGGCGATCCGAGGACGCCTTAGAAGCAGGATCTTTAGCTGTTAATTGTAGGGATGCACGAAAATCAACATCATAGCCGGGTGGCGTATAGTCTGGGACAGGAATCGTCTGGATGCGGTATATCCCCTCATCCTGGGGTAGCAAATAGAGGCCAATCTTAGGCTCTACTTCATACCCAAAAGAGCCAAACTTGCCGATGGTCAGAGCGTATCCATTTTCGCCCAAGGCTTCCGCAGTCATGGGCCGAGCGCAGCGCTGAAACCATTCGTGATGGTTGTCTAAGTATTGAGCAACTGTAGCAACATCTGCATACATCTCCATGCAATTTTCAAACTGTCCCCGGAATACTGATGATTCCGCCCCAGTTTGGGAGTCATCAGCTTGTGTCGAATGGGTGCGTGATGCTAAGTCGGATGGTATCCCCTCATTAACCATATTGAGGACAGAATCAGATGATCTATAGAGCGAATGATTTACTGAATTTGCCTGCATAGCTTTCCACTGAATGTTTGAGAGATCGGAGAATTCTAATGGCAGAGTGCAATTCTTAGCTCAGCCTTATGTGAGGGCACATATCGCATTTTCGCTCTAGGCATCACTCGACTTCAGAGAGCTGCGGGTAAATTCAGTAACCCGTGTAGGTTGAAGTTAGAGCAAACTAATGGATTGACGAAATTGAACGAAACAGATAGTGCAGCCTTTTATACCCTTGTGGACTTAGCATACTGGACGGCTGTCAGTAGTTGACCACGCTTGATCTACGGAAAAAACGCCATGTATTTCGGCTCAATGGATATTTTATCCATTGATTTACGGATTGTTACCAAAGTTCCCAAGCAAATGCTGAACAGGAACTACATGGCAGCGCAAGCTGATTCCCTAAAATTATTAAAATCAAGGATATCAATAACTTCAAGCGATGGGGGCAGAAGTAGGCCAATTTTTACGAGGTGTTGCGAAAACTTTAGAAATCTCTTGCAAGCAGATGGGCACAATTATCTATAAACACGACTTGGCCAGTCTCAGAAAGAAACAGGGGTTTGGGCGCGCTTCGCGCGCCCAAACCCCTGTTTCTTCATTGTGAATTTGAGAACTTTGCCAAGTCGTGTATAAACCCACAAAACCTGACGCCGCAGGGTTTTATGTCTAATTTATAACTGTGCCAAGGTACTTATTAGTTTTCTCAATGGGTTCAAGGGCGAGGAAATTTGTGTCCAGCGTCATCCGCTGGTTCGATCTGAGCAGCATTTATAGCCGCAGATTCTATATCTTATACCCCGTTGAGAGGAGAGATCCGCTGACATTGGCTTATGATCAGTAATTGAAGAGACGTGAGACATCTATGAAAGTATTTGTAGCTGGAGCGACGGGCGAAACAGGGCGGCGAGTTGTTCAAACTCTTGTGCAACGAAATATTCCTACACGGGCGCTAGTACGGGATTTAGAAAAAGCGAAACAAGTTCTTCCAGACTCTGTCGAGTCCGTAAAAGGTGATGTGCTAAGTCCCGACAGTTTGAGAGAGGCGATCGCCGATTGTGACACTCTCATTTGCGCAACGGGAGCACAGCCCAGCTTTGATTTTACGGGGCCATATAAAGTTGATTACGAGGGGACAACGAATCTGGTTGACATTGCAAAAGAAAAGGGAATCCAGCATTTTGTCATGGTTTCATCGCTTTGTGTTTCCCAGTTTTTCCATCCGCTTAATCTTTTCTGGTTAGTACTTTATTGGAAAAAGAAGGCTGAAGAGCACCTTTCTAAGAGTGGTGTTCCATACACCATTGTTCGTCCTGGGGGACTAAAAAACGAAGACAACGACAATCCCATTGTGATGGCAGGAGCTGACAGGTTATCAGAAGGCAATATTCCACGCTTGAAAGTGGCGCAGGTTTGTGTTGAGGCACTTTTTCAGCCAGAGGCGCGAAACAAGATTGTTGAAATCATCGCGCCGCCTGATGCCGAAACTAAATCTTTAGAAGCGCTATTTGCTCAGGTTTCCTGAGGCGAGAGTACGAGCGAAAGCTCATGCTACGGGTTTAGGTAACTACTCAGTCCGTTTAATTAATTTTGTCTTGTTGGGTGGGCGGGCAGTGCCCACCCACCCAGCAAAAATGGGATGCATCGCTTGGGCAGCAGGACAAACCCCTTCGGTTGCTGTGGC
>CAYXJG010000016.1:0-29690 GCA_964465285.1 uncultured bacterium | reverse complement strand
CCGATACAAGTGAGCGCCTATAGGGCGCGAAGTTTTCTAAAATGAGAATTGCTGAACTGAACTTTCATGCCTTGACGACCGCTGCTGAGTTGTGGAACTGGCACAAATCCACGCCAAGGCATTTATCTTGTGAGGTGATAATAGTAATAGGTAGGAATAAGAATTAAATAATTTGAGTCTAAGGCTTATAACTTAAGTCGGGAATGACTTAGCGAGATACTGAGGCGCTCCGCGCCCCAATGTCCCGCCTTAGAACACAAGCCGAATCTGATTTTGGGAGAGCGGCGCACTGCTCCACCGGGATTGAATTTTATTGAATTCTTGGTTCCAACGGGGTGCTGCTTTGAAATAGTCAGTTCTAACAGGGTTAGACATTTCTCTCTGAAAATGCCATCTACCGTGCTCTGTCAAAATGCATTAGCAGGAATTCCAACCCCTCAAATGCTTCTAAGTAGGTGGTCACAATTAGCTATAAAATCCATCAATTCTGCGCGGGCCGCGCAGCGAGCGGCGCAGGGTTCTGAGGTTATTTTTCAATTGTGCCGAGGTACTTAAATGAGCACCTTGATGTCAATGGCTGAGGTCTTAAACAATGCTTCGACAGTTTTTTCAAACGATGATTGTAGTCAGCACACTTCTTATTTCCCCACTGCTGGCTGCTGAAGCTGTAGCCGACACGATTAGAACCCCCATCGGCGCAACAGTAACAGTACAGGGAAATTCAGGCGGTAGTCAGACTAGCCAGTGCGGATATATCTCGAATACACCCAACCATGAGCTTGTTATCACTGAACCGCTGGCGTCTCTGCGGTTTACCGTCGAGGGCGGCGGACAGCCCACGCTAGTGATTCAAAATGAGCAAGGCCGGAGTGAATGTGTTATGGCAGACCAACTCTCGGGCGGAACCATTGAGTTACCAGGGGCTTGGGAAGCGGGGCAATACAGCATTTTCGTGGGCGATCGCACAGGCAACAACCACCGTTATACCCTCTCTGTCACCCAAGAACGTTAGGGCTGACGCATTGTTGTGAGGGAGTAGCAGGCACAGCCTGACACCACCCACGGAAATACCCCAGTAGTTTGCCAAGCGATCATTGCCTTGTTGCTTCGTCCTCTGCAGGTTTTCAAGATTAGGGTAGATGCCTGATACGACTTGGCAAAGTTCTCAAATTCACAACGAAAAAATAAGAGTTTGGGGCGCGCTTAGCGCGCCCCAAACTCTTATTTTTTCGCGAAACTTGCCAAGTCGTGTGCCTGAGGGATTTATCCTAATCTTGAGTAGTGAATCTGTACTATTCGGCGTGGCACCCGATGCGCGCTGCAACGATTAGGCAATAGTGCTTTTATGGGCTACTGCAGATCAAGGCTTCCGATAGATCCTGGGATGACTCAGGATCAAACGCACTTCCTCAATGATGTAAACCAGACAGCAGGGAAAGCTTGCCGCTTCTGAGGGCAACATGAATCATTCACCACTGCTAGCGTCAATTTCGTTTACGCTGACATCTACCGCATCCACATCTACGGTGCCAGGTGGACTGTAGCGAACAAATTCCCCGTTTTTAGCAACTAGTACTTCACCACAGCCAGGGCAACGGAATTGACTATTCCGAAGGCTGACAGATGCTGTTTCGCAAACTGGGCAATTGCTCTCAACAATATTGCGTTTAAGCCACCAGCGAAAAATGATGTAAGCAACGATAGGCAGGAGAAATAAAAGCAGCACAAAAATAGCTACAGACTTGACCAACCAGCCCAGGCCCACAGAGCTGAGGAGGAGAGCGATCGCCAGAAGCGTAATCCAAAATCCCAACCCTGAAATATTGAGGTACAGATTGTTTCGATTATTTGGATTCACCAAGCACCTCCTGCGCTGCTCCTCTCAGCGTAGCTCCATACTCGACTTTTCATCAACTTCATTAGGGCTTATGCCTCAGTAGGAATGGTGGTGCTGAGGAGGGTGCTTAACTGCTGGCGAAAAGCATGTCGGCCAAAGGATTCCAGAGCTTTCTGCCGGAGCCATGCTGAGTTGCATCGCGGATCGGTGCCGTTGAGCAGTTCAATGCAGGCATGGGCCACAGCGTCAGGGTCACGGTGGGGCACCTGCCATCCCACCTGGCCATCCTGAAGGGGGTCGGCGGAACCATCGCTATCTCCAGCAATGACGGGAATACCACAGGCCATTGCTTCCAGATAGACAATGCCAAAGCCTTCTTGGGACGGCATAACATAGCCGTCTGCTAATCGATAGTGAGCCGCCAACTGGTCTGTGGGGACAAATCCAGCAAAGACGACGCGATCCCTCACATTCAAATCCTCCGCCAGCTTTGCCAAGCGGGGCTGATCATCCCCTCGACCTACAACCAGGTATGTCAGGTCAGGGTGGGCAATAAGAATTTTGGGCAGGGCACGGATGGTGACATCAACCCCTTTGTAGATATCTCCCGACCATAGTCGAGCAACAGTCAGGAGCACCTTTGTATTATAGAGGTGGTATTTTTGCACCAACTCGGCAGGCTTGTCTCCCGGTGTGAAGGCATCGTCGTGAAATGCACAGGGCAGCATCTGAAATTTTGTTGGATCAAGGTGATTGGCCTCGCAGGTGCGATCGCGGGTGTAGCGGCTGATAGCCCAAATGGACTCGGCCTGGGAAAGGGCGGTGCGATCGCCCTCTGGCAAGGGTTCCCATACTTCTTTCCCATAGATGATAACCGTATAGGGAACGCTAAACCACTGGCATATCAAACGGGTTAAGGAGGCCAGCTTGATGTGACCACACAGGACTCGCTGGGGGCGACGTGTCATCACATACCAGATGAGGGCAGTAGAAAACCGCAGCCTTCCCAGGGTAGGCATTGGAGAACAAAAGGAATGGAAGCGGACGGTGTCAGTCTCCAATGGGTTGGTTGAATCTTTTTTGTCTCTCAGCAAGAAAACATCTGCCTTTGGCATGCCATCCAATCGGGCATATTCCTGAAAGATATCTTTGGCATAGGTTTGGATACCACCTTCTTTTGTGAAAAGTTCTAAAAACAGAAAGAGTAGGGGGGAATGGGCCATTAATCTCAGGAGTTTTGAGGATAGGCTCTTTCCGCCCTGGCAGATTGCGCTGTATTTGGGCGGAGAGTGATGGGGAGTATCAGCACAAGCGCCAGGTCTAGTCTGCCCAGAATCATGGCAAAATTAACGGTTTTTTGGTCGCTGCATGGGCATGAGATCAAATATTTGTGTTGCTTTCTCGCATCAATGTCAGGACATCCCCTAAGATCAGCAGTGTGACTCCTTGGCCATCTCAGCGGCTATCTCGGCATTGCATTGGGACACAGTGGGCAGTGGCTACTTGTACATGAGATTTCTTGCTGATGCAGCCCAATACCAAGCGGAGAGTCGTGGCTCGACGCGCTTTTAGTACGGATGCATGACGCAGGATGGATATTGCCGACGAAATAGGAATTTGAGGCGATCGCCCGGCCACGCATTTGGCTGCGCCGCGCCGTAGGAGTTTCATTGCACAACGTCAACGGCACATCTTTATTAAGAATAGTTATGGTTGCAGCAAATACAGAATCAAATGTCTTTCAAGGGGAATTTGGGGAGTTCACCATCACATCGGGCGATCGCCTCGGCGTTATGGCCTATCGGGGATGCTTGTTAACAGTTGCCCTCTGTTTTGCGGCGGGCACTGCCATCGTTCTCCTTGGCGTAGACAGTCCTGCTGTGCCCCTTCTGTTAGATGGTCTGTCCTTTGGCTTTTTGGCCGCTCTGGGGGGGAGTTTGCTGCTGATTCACATATACATGGCTGCCCTCCATCGGACGCTGCAACTGTTCTGGCTCATCGGCACAGTGGCGGCGATAGGAGTGCGCTTCCAATATGCTGCCCCCCTTCCCATTGCGGCATATCAGCACCCGATGACCATCCTAGGCATTGGTTTTGCCTTCGCAGCACTCACAGGCATTTTTTTCAAGGAAGCCTTTTGCTTTAACCGCCTCGAAACAAAGGCGTTGACCCTCCTGGTGCCGATTCTGCTGCTGGGGCATTTGTTCAGTCTATTGCCCCCAGGCGTTGAAGAAGCGTTACTGGGAACCTGGGCCGTGTTGATGATGATTTTCGCCCTCCGCAAGACCGTCCAGGCAATTCCTGGAGACATTGGCGACAAGAGCGTATTTGAGTATTTGAAAAATCAAAGAAGGCAGGGGCAGCAAGATGACGGGGCGATCGCCCCAACCCCCTAACTCTGATGATCTCTATCAGCCCGGTTCTGGTTTCCGCCTGAAATTGACGCTAGAATCATCAAGATCGCCACCATTATTAAGAAACTTTTTTGCCAGTGCTTTTCAATTGGGTGAAGCACAGGGGAATTCTGGTAATGCTGGGCGATCGCTCTGTTGCGTCGTCAGGTTGTTATGGCTGAGTCTTCTCCCACTCCGGCATCATCCAAAAAGGCATCATCTCAGAAATTGACATCTAAAAAATCATCGTCTAAGAAATCATCGTCTGAGAAATCAACGTCTGAGAAGTCAGCACCAAAGAAGGCCAGATCTCAGTCAAAATCCACCCAGGAGCGAAAACCTCAGGATGTTGTATCTACGCTGTCCCAAGATTCTAGACCCCATCTAGCCAATGGAAACCCTGTCGCCCTGTCCCCGTCGTTGCAAGGGGCGATCGCTCAGAACAGCCTTCGCATCCGAGGCGCCCGGCAGCATAATCTGAAAAACATTGATCTGGAATTGCCCCGCGATCGCCTCATTGTTTTCACGGGCGTGTCCGGTTCTGGCAAGTCTTCCCTCGCCTTTGACACCATTTTTGCGGAAGGCCAGCGCCGCTATGTGGAATCCCTCAGCGCCTATGCCCGCCAGTTTTTAGGCCAGGTGGACAAGCCTGATGTGGAGGCCATTGAAGGGCTGAGTCCGGCTATTTCCATCGACCAAAAATCGACCTCCCACAACCCCCGCTCTACTGTGGGTACGGTGACGGAAATCTATGACTACCTACGACTACTCTATGGTCGGGCAGGAGAACCCCACTGTCCCATTTGCGATCGCTCCATTTCCCCACAGACTATTGATGAGATGTGCGATCGGGTATCTGAATTGCCGATGAGAACCCGGTTCCAGGTCTTGGCTCCGGTCGTACGCGGCAAAAAGGGAACTCACAAAAAATTGCTCTCCAGCCTTGCGGCAGAAGGGTTTGCTCGGGTACGGGTAGATGGAGAAGTGCGCGATTTGTCCGATGATATTGACCTGAACAAAAATCACACCCATGACATTGAGGTGGTCGTCGATCGCCTGGTGATGAAGGAAAACATTCAAGAGCGGCTAGTGGATTCCCTTTCGACCTGCCTGAAGCGGTCAGAGGGAATTGCTGTGATTGACATCGTTTCCTGGGGCGATGAGCGAGAGATATCCGAGTCTCGGAATCCTGAGATTCAAACAACTGATAATGTGGTTCCCTTTGAGTCTCGTCAGGGCAAGAGGTCTCTTAAGGCAGCAGAAGGGAGACGCTCAACCTATCAGGTGTCTGAGGAGTCCCTCACTGGGGAGTCCCTCACTGGGGATTCCCCCACTGAAGAGTCCCAGACCGAGGAGTCCCAGGGTGATGCGGAACAGGGCACCCGCCCCAGAGAAATTGTCTTTTCTGAAAACTTTGCCTGTCCCGAGCATGGGGCGGTGATGGAAGAACTGTCTCCCCGGCTGTTCTCCTTCAACTCTCCCTATGGTGCCTGCTCTCACTGTCATGGATTAGGCACCCTGCGGACGTTCTCTCCAGATTTGGTGGTACCAGATCCATCTCTACCCGTTTATGCGGCGATCGCCCCTTGGTCAGATAAGGACAACACCTATTACTTCTCACTCCTTTACAGCGTGGGCCAAGCCTTTGGGTTTGAGATCCAAAAGCCCTGGAACCACCTCACGCCGGAACAGCAGCACACCATCCTCCACGGCACTCCAGATAAGATTTACATCGAAACGGACTCCCGCTATGGCGATCGCCGGGGCTACCATCGCCGCTATGAGGGTGTGCTGCCGATTCTGGAGCGCCAGTACCGAGAAACCAGTTCTGAAAGCTACCGACAAAAGCTAGAACAGTACCTGGTAGACCAAGCCTGTGAAGTATGCGGGGGCGATCGCCTTAAACCCGAGGCCCTGGCGGTTCGCATTGGACAATATCGCCTGAAGGACTTTACTAGCGTTTCCGTGCGGGATGCCCTGGAACGGGTGGACAACCTGAACCTAACGTCTCGCCAGGCGCAGATCGGTGAACTTGTGCTGCGGGAAATCAGAGCACGGCTCCAGTTTCTCTTGGATGTGGGGCTCGATTATCTGACGCTGGATCGAACAGCCATGACCCTTTCCGGCGGAGAAGCCCAGCGCATCCGCCTTGCCACCCAGATCGGGTCGGGACTGACGGGCGTCCTCTACGTGCTGGACGAGCCGAGCATCGGCCTCCACCAGCGGGACAATGGGCGGCTGCTGAAGACCCTGACCAAACTGCGCGACATTGGGAACACTCTGATCGTGGTGGAGCACGACGAAGAAACCATCCGGGCCGCCGACTACCTGGTGGATATTGGCCCCGGTGCGGGCGTCCACGGCGGCAATATCGTAGCGCGGGGGGGACTCGACGATTTACTCTCGGCAGAGGACTCGCTCACAGGTGCATATCTCTCTGGGCGACGGGTTATTCAAACTCCAGCAGAACGACGTAAAGGCAATAATCGCAAGCTTATCCTTAAAAATGCCCACCGCAATAACCTTAAAAATGTTGATGTTGAGATTCCCTTGGGCTGTCTTGTCTGCGTCACGGGGGTGTCTGGCTCAGGTAAATCTACCCTGGTTAACGAACTGCTGTATCCTGCCCTGCGGCACTATTTTGGGCATAAAGTTCCTATGCCCAGGAAATTAGATAAGATAACGGGACTAAAAGCTCTGGACAAGGCTATCGTGATTGACCAGTCCCCCATTGGGCGCACGCCTCGCTCCAATCCTGCAACCTACACAGGTGTATTTGACGTAATTCGAGATCTGTTTTCCCAAACCGTCGAAGCCAAAGCACGGGGCTACAAGCCGGGGCAGTTCTCCTTTAACGTCAAAGGGGGGCGGTGCGAAGCCTGCGGCGGCCAGGGAGTTAACGTGATTGAAATGAACTTCCTGCCCGATGTTTATGTGCAATGCGAGGTGTGTAAGGGCGATCGCTACAACCGGGAGACTCTGCAGGTGAAATACAAAGGCAAGTCCATTTCCGACGTGCTGAACATGACCGCTGAAGAAGCTCTCGCCTTCTTCCAGAACATTCCAAAGGCAGCGACACGGCTGCAAACCATGGTGGATGTAGGTCTAGGCTACGTGCGTCTGGGGCAAACGGCCCCTACGCTATCTGGCGGCGAGGCCCAGCGGCTTAAGCTTGCGACCGAACTCTCCCGTCGTGCGACGGGGCAGACCCTTTATCTTATCGATGAACCCACTACCGGACTCTCCTTCTATGATGTCCATAAACTATTGGACGTGTTGCAACGCCTGGTAGACAAAGGAAACTCCGTCCTAGTGATTGAACACAACCTGGATGTGATTCGCTGTGCTGACTGGATTATTGATCTGGGGCCAGAAGGGGGCGATCGTGGGGGCGAAGTCATTGCCATTGGGACTCCGGAAACAGTTGCTGAAAACCCCGTTTCATTTACGGGTCAGTATCTAAAGCAAGTTTTAGAGCAGCATTCTGCTACGCAGGCATAAAGGGATGAGTCTCTTACTCCAAACTTACTTCAGCAGGCAACCGATACCGACAATCTGCACCTTGCCAAGTGGTGAACGAAGCTACCCAGATCCCTGGTTTCTCAATGAGTGGATAACCTCTCACCAGCAACGAGTTGCCAGAAACCAGGAATCTCAGCCTTCCCAATCCAAAATCTAAAATCTAAAATTGAACCGCCCTACTCGTCTTCCAATGGCAGTCCAGCGCGCACTTTGCCCTTGCCAAAGTACTGGCCAAACTGAAGCTCATATACCTCGTCTTCATCCTGAGTTTCGACCACTAGGTCAGATTGGGGATAGCTGACGCACAGCAGCGCATAGCCCCGATCACGTAGCCCTGGCGAGAGGCCCATTGCTTCTGGTTGATACAGATTACCGGATTTCACGCGCACAGCACAGGTGGTACAGGCTCCGTTCCGGCAGGAGAACGGCAGAGAGACGCCCTGCTCTTCTGCGGTTTTGAGAATGTATTTGTCTTCAGGAACTTCGACAGAATAAAAAGTTTCGGTTTGGCGGTTGTAAATTCGCACCGTGTGTTTTTGTGTCATTGTGTTCTCATTAAGGGGCAATCGCGTTTGATGATGTGACTCGGTGCATCCCAGCATCAGAGAATCGCTGAAATGCGGAATCGGCTTGGTCGGTGAAATCTACCACATCGGGCACAACGACGGGAGACGTACAATCCTCAAGTAAATAGACCTTTTGCGCCAGCGCTGGGTCTCTTGCCTGAATCTCGCTGAGCAGGTCATCAATCGTCCAGGCAACACAGTGGCTTTTCGCTTGTCCTGCAATGATGATTTTGTCGAAGTTCAGGAGCTTGTCGGTGAAGCGGGTGTTTTTTTGAGCGATGGGGCGATCGCCCTGGTCTTTCAACACTTCCGGCTTGAGCACTGAGTAGTTTTCTGTCAGGGGATTCCCACCCTTTACCTCAAAGTAGGTTTGGCTCTGGCGGGCAATCGTGTGAAAAAAGCAGGCCTCTTCCACGGCTGATACAAGGGCATGGCCAATGCCTCCTAGCATGGAGTGATAAGGCCAGATGGTCAGCGGATACTTACTGTCTAAGTTGAGTGTGCGGACATAATGGATGGCATAGTTTTGCAGTGCTTCATGGTCGCCGTAGGGGATGGAAGGCGCAAATTCCCAAGTCACAGCAGATATCAGTGCTGGATTCACCGTCCATTTGCCTTGCTCGACTTCTTTATGAGAAATCATTGTCATGGGTGGCGGATTGTTGCCGTCTTCATCGACCCAGAAGAAAGGATGAAAGATTTGCATTACGGTGTGGGTATCCATCGTCGCAGCAATTTCGGTAATGCTGCCCAGGTTGCGATAGATAAATTCGCACAGGCGCACATTGTCTTCTACAGCTCCCATGCCTGAATGTCCACCCACAAATAATTCGTGGCCGGGAATGCAGAAGGTATTCTGCACATCAACAAGCAGCAAGCAAGTACGAGTTGTGTCGCTGGCAGAGGGGTCAACGTTATGCTGCTTTGCCCAAGCCCGCGCATCCCATACCCGCTGTTGATAGGGCACTCGCCAAACTTCACCGATTCTAGTGGGATCGAAAAAGGTTGGCATGGGAAGGAGTTGTCCGGTTGTCATAGCACTCTCCTGTCTAAGATCAGCTCACAATGGTTTGTCCAGTTAAGTAGTCTTGCAAGTGCCGCCCATGATCATGAGATAGATATTGGAGCTCTATATCCTCTAGGGTAAACGCTTTAATATCGGTAATTTCTAGGGTATCAGCGACATTCATGACTCCATCGACAGCGGCTTCAACGACAACGCAAATGGAGTGAAACCGAGGATCACGGTCAGGTTCAGAATAGACACCGACCAGGCGTTTCAGAGTCTTTAGCTCCAGCCCAGTTTCCTCAGTCAGTTCGCGCCGCACCGTACTGGGAATGGTCTCGCCCCAATCAACTACCCCACCTGGCAAGCTCCATTTGCCCGTATCCCGCCGGCGCACAAGGACAATGCGCCCGTCAGGCAAGATAGGAATGATGCTCGTCCCTGTGACAGGATGCCGCAGAACAACGCCAATTGCCGATTGCCAAAAATGCCACAGTTGCTGCATGAGCATGAGAGTCACCCAATGTGTGAGTCGTTGTCCTGACAACTATAACAAGTGCCTGTGAAGAACTCGCCCTCAGTGCTTATTCCAAAAACTTGCGAGAGGTTTTGAAATCATGTCCCTAACAGGGTTTTGGTGGGCTCTCAGTAGATAGGCAGTAGACGGGATAAGAGTAGACGTTCATCGATGATGGCAGCACTCAAACAAATGCATCGGGAAATGCTTTGAGTGCTCACGACTCTACATCTACTAGATCCCTGAGAATTTGCTCTGCATGAGGTTCAGGCTTCACCTTCTGATAAATTTTCTCAATCGTGCCGTCAGGGCCAATGATGAAGGTTGTCCGGCTGATGCCCATGTATTCCTTGCCCATGAACTTTTTGAGTCCATAGCTATCGTATAGCTCAGAGATTTTTCCCCCCTTATCGCTCAGAAGGGGGAACGGCAAGTCGTATTTTGTGGAGAACTTGGTGTGGGACTTTTCATCATCCGTACTGACGCCCAACACGACAACGTCTTTTTCCTGATATTGACTATAGGCATCCCGAAAGCCACAAGCTTCTTTGGTACAGCCCGGCGTGTTGTCACGGGGATAGAAATAGAGGACAACACGCTTACCCTTCAAGTCTGAGAGATTGACGATCGTTCCGTTTCCATCAGGAAGGCTGAAATCAGGGGCTTTATCACCGGGTTGTAGTGCCATTGCAATATCTCAAGAAGTAGTACGGTAGGAATTTTGATAGCTCCCTAAAGCTCTCCCCTTTTAGTAGAGCGGTGCGGCATCGCACCACCACTCCACTAAAATTGGATTGTATTTAATCCTTGATCCTCAGTGAAGTAGCAACGGAGCGGAAAGATAGTGCCGCATAGCGCTCTATCATCAACATATATCCTTCTGATATGCTCATCCTTATTTAATAAGTATAAGATGCGCGCGTTCTAATATCATCAAAAGTTATGAGAATTCGTTGAAGTACATAATGTAGAGCTGACAGTGATTCCAGCTTGCGTTCACGTGGTCAGTAAAATCCACCTTTGTGAGCGCGACGCAGCATCAGAGCGCCACTCCAGCAAAATCTGATTCAAATTATTGAATTCACGTCACTTCTTTACCGCTTTTGTAACAAAAGATTAAGGAATTTTAAGGAGAAGTGATGCAGGCTGCTTTGGAAAGGGGACATTCGGTGGCATGATATTCAATTAGATTAAGCTTAGCTTTGGCTATACCAATAAATGATTGTGCGATTTGAGTGATTGGGTGGGGTTTCGTTAAGTTTGATTCCCTACATTTAAGAATGCGATATTCGCCTGCTTAACTGTTGGCCGCACTGTTGCCTTCGACAGTACTGAGACTCTCAGAGAATATTAGGTCCTCAGAATATTAGGTCCTCATCTGTGTTTTTTGCTTTTAGATTTCTAAGTGAAGACTGGGAGAATACCTCAGATCGTTCTTTACTTTGGGTGTTAAGGCTAATTCAGTTTTTGCTGCTTGCTTAGTCATTGTGGTTGATGAGTGTTGAGCTTTTGATTACGGAGCCATGTCAAGGAGAACCATGTTGAGACGATTCTTGTTGTTTGCTGCAGTTGCAGTGGTGTGTTTTTTTCAAGCGTTCGCTGGTTATGCAGACGCTCTTGATCTGGACGCTGAAACTCGAACTGTTCCCTTAAATGACCAGGGTGACACGGTAGTGCTTAGCCTGGATCAAGTTGCAGTCGGGCGACGCCTGTTTAATGAGACCTGCGCTGTTTGCCATCTAGGCGGCGGTACTAAAACAAACCCGAATATTGATTTGAGTGAAGAGACTCTGAGTGGTGCCTTCCCTCCCCGCGATAATGTCGAAGGGCTGGTTGATTACATGAAGAATCCAACAACCTATGATGGGTTCATGGAAATCGCTGAGGTGCATCCAGCAACTAAGAGCGCTGACGTCTTTCCAAAGATGCGGAACCTATCCGAGGATGACCTAGTGGCGATCGCCGGACACATTCTGCTTCAACCCAAAATCAATGCTGGTCGCTGGGCAGGTGGCAAGTCGAAGTTCTAAGCTGCTTGCAGTCATTTGGCACCATTGAATCAAGGCCGGGGACGACCACCCGGCTTTGTCTTTTTCGGGGTGGCATGTTCGGGGTGGCATGTTCGGGGTGGCATGTTCGGAGTGTCATATCCAAGCGTGAAATGGGGCATACTATAGCTGATGCACCGAGAGAAAAGAGTTCTCATTCAGCACCCTTACGTTAGGTGCCCTTGAGCAAATATGTTCGATGCCGGGGGTGCGGTTGAGTCCGGTCTACCAAAAGGGTCAACGCATCGAATGTCATCCATTCTAGAGAGGAAGAGGTTCGGGATGTCTCTTGATAAACTTCAGCCTGCCAATCCACGTGATGTTAATGTGTATACCCCCTACTATCAGGGACGAAAGCGGAATGCCCTTCCTTACGCCATTAGTCTCTATAAGGCAGGAAATTTAGAAGGCAAACGGTCTATTGAAGGAGGCGACAGTATCCCATTTGTCGCAACGTGGAATGTATCGATGCTCCCGGCAGATTTGACCCGGTGCCGAATTCAATTTGATGGCGAGGCAGACCTGAGTTACGAAATGACCCTTGCCAATTTTGAGTTCATCGACTTTCTCATTGATGTCTTGTTCAATGTAAAAACGGCAAAAATTACAGACTTCTCTCAAGCTTTTTATCGAAAGCTGCTGCGCATTGATGACAACTAGGAGCGTTGAAGGGCACCTAAAAGGGGGGACGTAGGGTGTCCCTGCTGCTCCACTAAACTTAATGGTTCTGTCATCATCGATCCTGACGAACTAAGAACCCCTAGTTTTTGTGAAACCTGCCAAGTCATGTGGGTTGAAAATTAATACCGTCAACTTCAGGAATTGTTGCTTTTCCTTGTGATCCCTAGAGTGATACTCGCATATCGCTATGGGCCAAAGTTCTGGGAGGAGTCGGTATGGAAATTCAAAAGCAGCAGTTTGTTGAAGCTGGACAGTGGATGAAGGTTCCCCTGGATCGGCTGCCAGCATACTTGCAAGTTGTGGACACGAATTTTGACGGTGCAGTCGATGGGCCAGATGAATTTCACAAGCTCTATGACGAGATTATGGCAGGTGGCGATGGTCAGGCGGGGTTAGTGTCTATCGCAGGACTGATGCAGCAAGCCCCTGTCTCTCATCCAGAGCCGCTTGCAGGCAAAAAACTGCTGGATGTAGCAGAGCTGCAACCCGTCTGGCAAGGCTTAGGACGCATTATTGCCATGCGTGGCGTTACTGCGGGTACGATGGCTATTCAAGCGGCGTTGAATGAGATCTCCGAAAAGTTATCAGATTATCCCAAATGTCATGTAGGAGCGGTGGATGGCTGGTTTGGAGCAGCAACGGAGCAAGCGGTGAAAGAATTTCAAGCCGTTCACCATGAGCTTGTGGCTACTGGGAAAGTCGAACGGGAAACCCTGGTGCGAATGGACGAAGTGCTTGATCGCAGCCGAAGCATCAACGTGAATGCAATCAATGCGAACGAGCTTGAAGCAAAAGCCGTGCAGCCTACCAAACCCAGGAAACTACGCATGATTTCCTATGGCGATCGCTTTGGCAACGACTGCGCTCTCACGTTCGATGACGGCCCCGACCCGGATACTGAGGCAGTTCTGGACGCACTCAAAGCCCATCACATTCAGGGTGCAACCTTCTTTGTGCAGGGCATCAATGCTAAACGATATCCTCGCATCCTCCAGCGTATCGTGGATGAAGGCCACATTATCGGGAACCATACCTACGACCATCCTGATCTGCGAAAGCTCTCTGTGCAGCAGATTGAGCAACAATTACGCATGTGTCAGGATGCGGTGAATGACGCCCTTGGTACAGAGTATGTAATGACCCAGATGCGGCCTCCTTATGGAGCTTTGAATGATGCAGTAAAAAGTGTCCTGAGAGCACAAAATCTAGCACTTGTATTCTGGCAAATTGACTCCAATGATTGGCGCTTGGAGAATCGGAGAAACACTCAAAATATCGTTGCTAATGTCTTTTCTGGGTATGCACCCGTCACAGGTGGTCGGGGAGGGTTGCTCCTGTTTCACGACATTCACGGCAGCACCGGAGAAATTCTGCCCGAAATTCTACGGCGATTAAAGGCGGAGAGATTGACAATTACGACCGTTGAGGCGCTGCTAAGCCAAAAGTATGCCGAGTAGGTCATCTTACCGAATCGATAGGCGTGGAGATCAACGCGCTAGCGTACCAGTTTGTTAGGTGAACGTTGCCTAGATGCCTGGCGGTTTGCCAAGGGAACGTCCAGGAGTTGCCTAGGTCTCTGTCATTTCTTGAAATTAGGGATCTGCGGCTAAAAAAGATACCGGAAGAAAAGAGCAGCGGGCGCAGCCCGCTGCTCTTTTCCGGGTACTTTATTTTCTTGCAAGTCCCTTAGGGTAAATTCCTCCGGGGACTTACCCTAATTTTTAATTTTGACGCCGCACCAGTGAGTGGGGCCATGCTTAGCGCGCCCCACTTACTGGGTACAGTCTATTGGAATAATCCTTGAGCCTACGGGCGCTTCTCTAGCTCTGCCTTCATGCGCTCTAAGGTCGTGTTCATCTGGTTAAACATTTGGTCTGGCGTAATCCCGAATTGATTCAGATGGGTTTTCATCTGTTCAACGGTCATCTGAGCAGCAAAATCTTCTGACAGTTCAAACCGCTTCATGAAAACGCGATAGCGCTCCATCACAGCTTCCATCTGCTCGATGTAAATTTTCTTGCCTTCGCGATCGAACTTACCGTAGTCGCTGCCAAGTTGAATCAAGTGTTGATAATCCTCAAACAGCTTTCGCGCTTCCTGTTGAACGATCTCAGAATCGAAAAATCCCATTGTTATGCCGTAATTTGCTATCGTGTCTTCCATTTTACCGAGAAGGTCTCACCAGAAAACCTCTCAAGAAAGACGCAGTTTCCCTATACGGATGGTTCGGCTTTCACCCAAGAGCAATCTTGCCTCGCATCAACGTAACGGCACGACTTGGCAACGTTCTCAAATTCACAACACAAAGATAGGGGTTTGGCGCGCGCTCCCCGCGCGTCAAACCCCTATCTTTGCGTGAAACTTGCCAAGTCGTGGTAACTGGGCAAACCTCTCAAACCTGCAGTAGTAAAGCCAAGCTTTGGGACGCATGCTGTGCGCTCCAATCCCTCATTTCTCTGCAGCAATTCTTATTGTGGGAAACTTCGAGCCCTACAGGCGCTCACTTGTATAGGTTTAGGGGCAAAAGGGTCGCCTCAGACGATTCTTTTGCCCCCTAAATTTCAATAATGAGACGTGCTGATTTCTCTGTGGCAAACTTCCCAAGTTTGCCACGTTATGTTCTCTTCCGACAATGAACGGTACGATTTTCATGGGAGCATTCAACGTTTACAAATCAACGAATTTAATTGTGCTGAATGGCAGGGTCATCTTGCCTGCTGAATAATGCTGGAATGCTCCCCTGTCTATTCCGCCTCTATCATTACCGGAGAACATATCATGGCTCAAAACGGCTTGGTTTATTCGCTTCTGTGGAATGATGATCATGTTTCTTTAATAAACCAGACGCGGCTGCCTCGGGAATTTACTCTGGTAGAGGTGCGTCGATGCGATGACATGATCCGAGCCATTGACACTCTCATTATTCGAGGCACTCCCGTCATTGCCGTAGCCGCAGCTTACGGGTTGTATATGGGGGCACGGGACATCGAAACGAGCGATCGCACGGCATTTCTAGAGCGGCTAGAAGCTCTAGCGCAAGCTCTGATTGCCACTCGCCCAACCGGATTGAACCTGTCGCGGGCCATCAACCGCATGATGATCGTCGCCAAGCAGTCTACTAAGTCGGTGGCAGAGACGAAGCGAATGCTGCTCGACACGGCAAAGGCCATCCACGCGGAAGATTTGCAAACCTGTCAAACCATTGGTGAAAATGGTCTCCAGACTATGCCCCAGGAGCCTTCGAAGCTGAAGGTCTTGACTTGTGGAAACTCGGGGGCGTTGGCAACCACCGGATATGGAACCTCATTAGGGGTCGTGCGATCGCTCTTTCGTGCATCCCGGCTCGACAATATTCTGGTGTGTGAAACTCGCCCCCGGCTTCAGGGAGCACGGCTGACCGTTTGGGAATGCGTGCAGGAGTCCATGCCTGTCACTGTGATTACCGACAGCATGGCGGCCCACTGCATGAAGGAAGGTATGGTTGATGTGGTGGTGGTAGGTGCTGACCGAGTGGCAGCCAATGGAGACACTGCTTACAAAATCGGCACTTACAGCCTGGCGCTGAGTGCCCGTGCCCACCACATCCCGTTTTATGTTGCTACGTCTATGAATGCTGTGGACTTTAGCCTGGTTGATGGGGCACACATTCCTATTGAAAAGAGGAATGCCAGCGAGATTTTTCAGATTGGCGAGACGACGATTTGCGCGAAGGGATCCGAGTTTTACAATCCTGGATTTGATGTGACGCCAGCCGATCTAATTACAGGCGTCATCACCGAGCATGGGGTCTACGAGCCTTCTAATTTGCGTGAGTTAGAGGCGAAGGTCGTGTAATCTGCTACTAATCCGCCCGTAATAAGGAGAGCGACTGAACCGAAATTACCAGTCGTTCGCCTGTTCTCGCTATTCTAATAATAGAGATGCACTGCCCCTTGAGGATTTATACTGCTTGACTTACCTGTGACCATCAACTCCAAGCCCATTCCCCTCTACAAAGAACCCGATCGCCTGGAAACCCGGCTTAAGGAAATTCCGCCGACGCCGGGGGTGTATTTCATGCGAGACGTCAATGACAACATTCTCTACATCGGCAAATCCAAAAAGCTGCGTTCGCGCGTTCGCTCCTATTTTCGAGATGACCATCGGCTGAATCCCCGCATCGCTGTGATGGTGATGCAGATTGTAGAAATCGAATTTATCGTCACGGACTCTGAAGCAGAAGCCCTGGCATTAGAAGCCAACCTGATTAAGCAGCACCAGCCCCACTTCAACGTACTGCTGAAGGACGACAAAAAATATCCCTATCTCTGTATCACCTGGTCGGAGGACTATCCCCGCATCTTCATCACGCGCAAGCGGCGACTGGGCAATACGCGCGATCGCTACTATGGCCCCTACGTGAATGTGGGTGTCCTGCGGCGCACTCTCAGCATCGTCAAGCGCATTTTCCCCCTGCGGCAACGGCTCCAACCTGTTCACCGTGATCGCCCCTGCCTCAACTACGACATTGGCAAATGTCCGGGTGTTTGTCAGCAGTTAATTTCCCCAGAGGACTACAAGGCAACGCTGCGCAAAGTAGCGATGATCTTCCAGGGACGCACCCAGGAGTTGGAAGAAGCCCTCACCGCCCACATGCACAAAGCAGCGGAGAACTTGAACTTTGAGGTGGCGGCACGGCTGCGGGATCAGATTCAGGGATTGCAATACTTGGGTGCTGACCAGAAAGTATCCTCGCCAGATGATACGGTGACGCGGGATGCGATCGCCCTCATGGCCGACGACCATCACGCCTGTATTCAACTATTTCAGGTGCGGGCGGGGCGTTTGGTGGGGCATCTGGGTTTCGTTGCCGATGCTACCTCAGGGACACCAGGAGAAATCCTGCAGCGGGTGCTGGAGGAACATTACCAGACTGTAGAGTCCGTAGAGATTCCAGCAGAGATTCTGACTCAGCACGAACTGCCAGACAGCGACATTCTCGCGGCCTATCTGTCAGAGCGACGGGGACGCAAGGTATCCATCTATGTGCCCCAGCGCCAATCGAAGGCGGATTTAATCGAGATGATTGAGCGCAATGCCGGGTATGAACTGGCACGAACCCAGCGCTTTGCCGACCGCAACAACCAGGCGATGCTTGATCTGGCAGAGATTCTCGACTTACCAGACATGCCGCACCGCATTGAGGGATATGATATTTCTCACATTCAAGGGTCGGATGCGGTCGCATCCCAGGTGGTGTTCGTTGATGGACTTCCTGCAAAACAGCACTACCGCCACTATAAAATCAAGGATCCCACCGTGCGGTCAGGCCACTCTGACGACTTTGCCAGCATGGCGGAGGTGATCCGGCGGCGATTTCGGCACTACGCCGAGAAAAAAGAGGCGATCGCCCAAACTCGCACTGACAAGAACTCCGTTCTCGCCCCTAATACCGCTAAAGACGATTTTCCTGACTTGGTGATGATTGACGGGGGCAAGGGGCAACTCTCAGCAGTGGTTGATGTGCTGCGAGACATGAACTTGATGGATGACGTCAAGGTTGTGAGCCTCGCTAAGCAGCGGGAAGAGATTTTCCTGCCGGGCGAATCTTTGCCCCTGTCTACGGATGCAGAACAGCCGGGAGTCCAGTTACTCCGCCGGCTACGGGATGAAGCCCACCGCTTTGCTGTTAGCTTCCATCGCAAAAAGCGGACGGATCGGATGCGGCGATCGCGCCTTGATGACATTGCTGGCCTGGGGGGACAGCGCAAAAAAGAACTCTTGGCACACTTCCGCTCGATTGACTACATCCGAGAGGCGACGCCCCAGCAAATTGCTGAAGTTCCGGGCATCGGCCCCAAGCTCGCTCAACAGGTGTACGAATACTTCCATCCCCAGGTGTCTGACGAAGCAAACGCCGAAATGGCCTAGCCACAGCACAGATTTGATCATGTCATTTCAGTCTCACAACTCCTGACTGTGGCTGTAGAGAAGGACACACGACTTGGCAAAGTTCTCAAATTCACAACGCAAGAATAAGGGTTTGGGGCACGCGGAGCGCGCCCCAAACCCTTATTCTTGCGTGAAACTTGCCAAGTCGTAAAGGACACTCGTTTGCCCACCGCTATAGCAATCCGTGGGGAGGAAGGACTTCAATTCTCCGGTTGGTGAGGTCAACAACAGGAACAATGGCATGGACAAAAGGGATCAAAACCGTTTTTTGTCCCGAAGAAGTGCCAGAGCGGGATCGCTTCTTTTTCGTTTTGGCAGATTTCCTCTGGTTTGGGGTGATACTCTCTTCGTTTACCGAGGAAGATGCCTCGGTGCCACGATTGGACGAGTCAGCAGGAGAGCGATCGCCCTCCATGATTTCCACTTCCAGCAAATCATTGCCCGCTGGAAAAACATCCTTAACAGTGCCAATCCACTCTCCAGTGACCTGATGGTAAACCGCTAATCCGACCAGATCCGCTACGTGAAATTCTCCGGCTTCAAGGGTGGGGCGATCGCCCTCAGGTACCCACAAACGGCTGTTTCTCAACTCCTCGACGTGCTCGCGGCTGGTAATCCCCTCAAGCTGTATAATATAAAGCCCCTTGCCTGCCAAAAAACGACCTCCCAGTAGGTGTACGGGCTCAATGTCGGTGCTGCCCGGCCTGAGCAGCCAGCGTTCCCCCGGCTCTAAGAACCTTTCTGGAAAATCTGTGTTGGGATATACTCGCATTTCTCCCCGCAGCCCCTGGGGAGCAACGACTTTACCGATTTCTAGCCACTTGTCTGGATCGAACATCATCCTGCTTGTTTTCCGAGTGATTGACTGCGACGCTGTTGGAGAGAAACGTGGCTGGGGATACATCGTTCACCACTCTATTAAGATGCTACGAAGTGGGAAGAGGGATCATGTCCGTGTTTGAGTAACGGTACAGCTTGGCCTGATCAACATGTCTAGGAAACTCAAGGAGCGAGAATCAAATCATTTGAACCAAATTTTAGCAAGGTAGGGCCTACCCTACCCAGAGTTCATTAGATTGCACGGCTTGGCAAGTTTCAAGAAAAAACAGGGGTTTGGGGCGCGCGGAGCGCGCCCCAAACCCCTGTTTTTTCATTGTGAATTTGAGAACGTTGCCAAGTCGTGAGATTGAGCCTTTGATTCTAAAGAAAGGCTGAAAAAAGAACGATCTCACCCGTTACGACTGTAATTCTGGAAACAATTTCGATGCGTCTCCCCCCAGGCATCCACCCTTCGTCTACAGAATGTCCTTAGCTAGCATCGCTTTTTCAACGCATAAGTCAGCATTATTTCCTGCTTGATAGAGTGTTCATAAAAGTAGCCTTCTTCTTGATAAAAAAATCACATAGAAGAGAATCGCTATGTTTAATGTAAAAAATAATTTAGAGAAGTAAATTTTTGTTTTTCTGTAATCTAAGGATTAAGGATTCAATAAAATCCAATTCTTGTGGAGCAGCGCAGCGATGCCGCGCTACGCTAAAAGAACTTGGTTCAAGTTATCTAATGCTCGTTCCTAAGGGGTTGCCATGTCTTCGCTGATGGCTTCAAGTAGGTGCCAAAAACGAACATATCGGGCGTCACCGTGCCCTTTTAACCGTAAGTTAACCGTAGGAGGATGGAAAAAGCAATGAAACGGCAGGATAGACAACGATAATCGTGGCAAAGGTGAGCTAAACTCAGATACTCCTCAATGGCTTCCTCTGTGGGAATTACTATCAAGGATAAAATAAAGCCCAATTTT
Source organism: uncultured bacterium (assembly GCA_964465285.1). Classification (GTDB taxonomy): domain Bacteria; phylum Cyanobacteriota; class Cyanobacteriia; order CAKZMO01; family CAKZMO01; genus JBCCWF01. The sequence goes on along the minus strand of CAYXJG010000016.1, from coordinate 9,390 downwards.
GGTGGCGCGGTGCGGCGTCGCCGCGCCACTAAAATTGGGTTTAAATTATCTAACTCTCGTTCCTTGTACAAAGTTGGAATGACAGCGAGTGCAACCCGCCACTATGCCTCAAAAACCCGCCACGGATAGAGGACGTGTTGAGGATTTGCATCGGTCTCGGCCTGCAAAGTGGGTTTGCCTTTGCCGAACCATTTGCGTCCCGGCTGCATCGCTCATTCCTGGATAAGTACACCGTTTAGAAATCACTGTGAATCGCCCTGATTTATTGAATCAATATGATGTCATCGTAGTTGGAGCGGGGGCTGCTGGCCTCTACGCCGCCCTTTGTCTCCCCGAACGGTTGCGCGTTGCCTTGATGACCAAAGACACCATTGACCGGTCAGCGAGTGACTGGGCACAAGGCGGCATTGCAGCAGCGATCGCCCCTGATGATTCGCCCTCCCTCCATATCGAAGATACCCTGAAGGCAGGAGCCGGTCTGTGTGATGTGGAGGCCGTTGATTACTTAGCGCATCATGCGGCTGACTGCATTCAGTCACTGGTGTCTCTCGGGGTCACCTTTGACCGGAAGGATGGCGAACTGGCGTTAACGCTGGAAGCCGCCCATTCCAGGCGACGGGTTCTCCACGCTGCAGACACCACTGGGCGGGCCATCGTTTCTACGCTGATTCAGCAGGCACTTCGCCGCTCAAATGTAGACATCATCGACAACGCCTTCGTGTTCGATGTGTGGATGACGGGCGATCGCTCGACCTGCCAGGGCGTATGCGTGCTCTATGCAGGGAAGATTCGCTGGGTCGCGGCCCGCGCTGTTGTGCTGGCGACAGGGGGGGGTGGGCAGGTATTTGCCCAGACGACCAATCCTCAGGTGAGCACAGGGGATGGAGTTGCGATCGCCTGGCGGGCGGGCGCCGTGCTTCGGGATCTGGAATTTGTCCAATTTCATCCGACAGCGTTGACTCAGGAGGGCGCTCCCCGGTTTTTAATTAGCGAAGCCGTCCGGGGCGAAGGTGCTCATTTAGTGGACGACCAAGGCCAGCGGTTTGCCTTTGACTATCATCCGAAAGGGGAACTAGCCCCCAGAGATGTGGTCAGTCGTGCTATTTTTAGCTACCTCCAGTGTCGCAAGGCAGAGGGCAGCACACGCTCCCACGTCTGGCTTGACCTGCGTCCTATCCCCCCTGACACCATTCGCCGCCGTTTTCCAAACATCATTCAGGTCTGTAAAAAATGGGGCATAGATGTGTTTCATGAGCCGATTCCCGTTGCTCCTGCAGCCCACTACTGGATGGGCGGCATTGGGGTTGACTTGGACAGCCAAAGCACGATATCAGGGCTGTATGCGGTGGGCGAAACGGCAAACACGGGTGTTCATGGTGCTAATCGACTCGCCAGTAATTCCCTTCTGGAATGCTTGGTGTTCGGAGCGCAGCTCCGGTACATTCAGCTCCCTCAAGCAAAAGAGGCCACTCAAACGCTGTTGAACCTGGTTGAAGAGGAGATTAGGTTAGACAGCAGCGACGGTGTATTGGAGCACCAATGCGAAAAGCTGAGACAAATTCGAACGGTGTTGCCGGAGTTAGTTTGGGCCAGTGCAGGTATCAGCCGTGATAAAGCAACCCTCAGCAGGGCGATCGCCCAGGTTCAGCAATGGCGGGACGTGCTAAGCGAATTGCCCATTACAGTAACCCTGACATCGCTGCACCCTGATCGAATCCTCTCTCTAAATCATCCGTCAGCCGTTGAGCTTATTAAGATATGGGGAGAAACGCGGAATCTTTTAGAAATCGCGTCTCTTATCCTCAAAAGCTCACAGTTTCGGAAGGAAAGCAGAGGCGGCCATTATCGACGGGATTTTCCCCATACTCTATCTGCGTGGGAAGCCCACACACTCCTACAAGATGGTGCTCTATGGCGATCGCCCCGGCTTTCATCACAAGTGTCATAATCTCCCCAGGCACAGGGGTTGCCATGTCGTTCGATCAGGGTGGACACGGCATACAGAGCGCAGACTAATCTGCCCGTCTGGAGCTGTTCCTGTGTGCTCCCCTCACTATGCGCAGTCCTGATTCAGCAGTAAAGATAGTAGACATAAAAGATAGTAGATATAAATTGCTTCACCCCTCTGTGATTCCATGGCTTCTATGATTCCATTGCTAATGAAGTCATAGAGGATACCCGAAAGCCACAACAGAGTTTTCGGATTAGCATCGAGGCATCACGCCCTATCGACTACCTGATGGATGACTCTGGTCAGGCGCACCACTTCCAGCTCCCTCGTTTGGTGGTGTGTAGTTACCCAGGGGAAATAGCCCCTCAGCCGCTTGACAAAGCTGACACTCCACGAAGGGCATTGAAAATCCATGTTCTTGCACGGGACTCACATCGTAACCCTGCTCTGGCAATGCTACTGCTTTCCCTGGAATGCCAAAAGCAGTGCCAAATATCACAGGGAAGCAGGCTACGCTAAATATTCCCAAACGTATACCCATCGCACTCTCCATGCACTTTGTTGCAAATACTAAGCCAAACAACCTAAAAACTCGACTCTCAAAATTCCGCATAATTACGGTTGGCTCCAAGCCTTACGTTCATAGTACCCCTTCTGAATCATCAAGAAAATATAAGATGATTCATGCTTCTTATGCTGCCGTATTGATTATTATCTTCCCTACAGGTTTACACTTAGAGTTTCCGGAAGATTGTAACATATATGACCGTAATTTCCGTGAATATGCATTTCTTATGATTTTCAGTCTTTCAAAAAATATCCGTTGAATTACAGTTTCCCCTGAACGCAAAATTGGAGCAAGTGGGTAATGCCCCCTCACAGGGCAATATCCTCTAGGCAATATCCTCTAGGCAATATCCTCTAGCAAGTTTTGATGGAGAGCCAGAATATATGTCGCCTATGCTCTCAAGTGATTGGCGCTCTCAAGTGATTGGCGCTCTCAAGCTATTGAAGTGATACCCATTGGCTAGATAGATCCTGAAATCCTGAAATTCACGATAGAACCTATGCTTCCTCAAGGCTGCCGCATAAATTGCTTTGGGCATCTGTACTTTGGGCATCTGTACTTTGGGCATCTGTACTTTGGGCATCTGTATCGGTGCTTGGTCAGCCGATGCCCTTGGCGGCGGTGCCTGGTTCACTCGAAAGAAATCCTAAGTATCCTGTCATCTACCTGTAATTACCCTTAGTCTGGAAGAAGACTCCCGTTAAGCATGTACACATAAACATGCACGAAGCGCGTTGCCTTTTGGCTCCTTAGAGGATCGGTGCTTACCGACCTGCATTCTTCTAATCTGCATTGCCAGAATAGCTGCCAGAATAACTGCCAGAATAACTGTAAGACATGGGTTTCTATAAGATATGGGTTTCTTGCAAACTACATTCAATCATGGGCGATCGCCCTCTGAGCAAACTATCCAGCAGCAGAGTTCTCCCTCTGACATGCCCCTCTCGCCACCCTCTGCCTTGTCCACGTTGACTTTACACGTCGATGGCATGAAGTGTGCGGGATGTGTCAAGGCGGTTGAGAAGAAGCTGGCTGAGCATCCAGACGTTGAGTCAGCCTCCGTGAATCTGGTCACCACGAAGGCTACGGTGTTTGCCCAGGTTGACGCGAGTGATCCATTGGCCCTAGCGAAGCAGTTGTCAGAGAAGGTGACAGCCATTGGTTTTCCCACGACTGTAGAGTCACTGCCGTCTGATCCGGAGGGCGATCGCCCTGCTGACACTACGTCGGATAGCACACCCTCTGTCGCAGACGAAACGTCCCAGAAGGGTCGTGTTGGCTGGCGCTCCCCCCTAGCGATCGCCATCACCCTGCTTATCCTGTCTACGATCGGGCACTTGAAGCACATGGGCTGGGTTGAAGTCCCTATTCTGAGTAACATCTGGTTTCACTTTGGGCTAGCGACCCTGGCCCTGGCCCTGCCGGGGCGGGAGATTATAGTGGACGGGTGGCGTGGTCTGCGGCATGGCATCCCTAATATGAATACTCTCGTGGGCATAGGAATGCTGGCGTCCTACGGAGCCAGTGTCGTGGCTCTTGTCTTTTCATCCCTGGGGTGGGAATGCTTTTTTGATGAACCTGTCATGCTAGTGGGCTTCATTCTGCTGGGGCGCACTCTGGAGCATCGTGCCCGAATGCGGGCAGCGGAAGCCATTGAAGCGCTGTTTTCTCTCCAGCCGACAACGGCACAGCTTTTGCCCGCAGAGCAAACCTCTCAAGTAGATGAGAAGCCTTCAGACTCTCCGACGCCTCCATTTCAAGCACCTGCTAACCTGGAATCTGTTAACCCTGGGGCAGCTAGTCTAAATGATCTGAGTACTTTTCAGCCGATCGAAATTCCCACCCGGCAGGTGCAGGTAGGGCAGTGGTTGCGAGTGCTGCCTGGGGAGCAAATTCCGGTGGATGGTGACCTTATTGCAGGAGAAACGTCTGTAGATGAGTCCATGCTGACGGGAGAGTCAATGCCCGTTGCCAAGGCACCGGGAGACAGCCTCAGTGCCGGGAGCCTCAACCAGTCGGGGGCGATCGCCATGAAAGCCACCCATGTGGGCAAGGACACGACCCTGGCGCACATTGTGCATCTGGTAGAAGAAGCACAAACCCGCAAGGCTCCAGTTCAAAAGCTCGCCGACACGGTGGCAGGCTACTTTGCCTACGGGGTAATGACGATCGCCGCTGTCGCCTTCCTGTTCTGGTATTTCGTGGGTACCCATCTCTGGCCGTCAGTGTTGACGACAGGCCACACCGACCACGCCGCTAGCCTGGCTACAATGGTGGGTGCTGACAGTACCTCGCCCCTGCTACTAAGCCTGAAGCTGGCGATCGCCGTCCTGGTCATTGCCTGTCCCTGTGCCTTGGGGCTAGCTACCCCAACCGCCATCATGGTCGGGTCAGGCATTGGTGCTGAACGAGGACTGCTGATTCGCGGCGGCGATGTGCTGGAGCAGGTGCATCGGCTCAATACTCTAGTGTTTGACAAAACAGGGACGCTCACAAAGGGGCAGCCTACGGTCACCCACATTCAACCCCTGGATTCTGCTCTCTCAAAGGAAAAGGTGCTAGCCCTGGCAGCGTCCGCAGAACAGGGCACCCGCCACCCCATCGCCCATGCCATTCAACAAGCAGCTCAGGGGCGATCGATCGCTCTGCTGCCCACTCAAAATGTCAAAACTGAAGCTGGGAGCGGCGTCACAGCCGTAATTGACCAGCATCTCGTGTGGGTGGGCAAACGTTCCTGGCTTCAGGAGATTGTCTCCTGGGATGAGGCGACAGACCAGGCCATTGATGCCTTCGAGGCAGGCCATCAGGGCAGTTCCATCCTGATTGCTACCCAACTATCTGAGGAAAAGCCCCGTGCCGTTGGACTGCTCGCCATTGAGGATGAATTGCGGGAGGATGCCCAGGCGAGTCTTGCGTACTTGCAGCAGATGAATTTAGATGTTCGCGTGTTGACGGGCGATCGCCAAACGGCAGCCGAGTCCATTGTTCGGCAACTGGGGCTCTCGTCAGACACCCTCATTGCCGACGTCCACCCCGACCAGAAGGCAGCGGTGATTGCATCCTTACAGCAGGAAAACCGCATTGTTGGTATGGTGGGTGATGGCATTAATGACGCTCCTGCACTGGCTCAGGCCGATGTGGGCATTGCCCTCCACTCGGGCACCGACGTAGCGGTGGAAACCTCGGACATTGTACTGATGCGCGATCGCCTCTCCGACGTGGCAGCATCCATTCAGTTAGGCCGAAAAGTGGTCAACAAGATCCGCCAAAATCTCTTCTGGGCGTTGGCTTACAACACCATAGGCATTCCCATCGCAGCCGGCATTCTTTTACCTGCCTGGGGCATTCTCCTTAGCCCTGCTAGTGCCGGTGCAATGATGGCATTTAGTTCTGTCAGCGTTGTGGTTAATGCCTTGCTACTGCGGCGATCCTTTCCGCCTCAGGCATAAGCGGGGGTAATTCTTTCTCTGTACTCTGTATGATTAAGAGTCAAGGCTCAAGGATTAAATAACGTCCAACTTTGGAGGAGCAATGCGGCATTGCGGTATCGCTCCACCAAAATTTGGTTTAAACCATTTAATTCTCGTTTCTCAGACAAAATCGCATGGAGTATGCCGTGGACTGGATTCTAAAGCGTCCTATTGCCCATCGGGGGCTGCACCAGGGGAGATCAGTTCCTGAAAACTCGATGGCTGCCTTTGCCGCTGCTATTGACCACCACTTTCCTATCGAATTGGATATTCAGCGTCTTGCTGATGGTACCCTCGTCGCGTTTCATGATAGTGACATGGTGCGACTCACGGGTAAGCCTGGGAAAATTACTCAGCAGACGGCTGATACAATCCGGCATTTCAGGCTGCTGGGGACTGATGAAGGCATTCCCCCTCTGGCAAAAGTGCTGGACTTTGTGGATGGCAGAGTTCCACTCCTGATTGAAATTAAGAATGAGGGCCGCGTCGGGCTACTTGAAGATGCGTTACTCGTGGCTGTTACTCAGTACTCCGGCGAACTTGCCATTCAAGCCTTTAACCCGTTTTCCCTGGAGTTCTTCGAGAAGAATGCCCAGCACATTCTGCGGGGACAACTCTCTGGTAATTTTAGGGGTGAACACCTGGCGTGGCATAAAAAAGTGCTGCTCAGTAACCTGCTGCTAAATGGTAAGAGTAAGCCTCACTTCATCGCGTATGACCTCAAGGCGCTGCCCAGTTTGGCTACCACCCTGGCTCGCCGCCTCTTCAAAATGCCGATTATTGCCTGGACGGTCAGAAGTGAGGGCGATCGCACTCGCGCTTTAACCTATGCTGACAACATTATCTTCGATGCCTATGCGGTATGACGCGACAACCACTAGAGAATAGAGAACCTCATGTCACAATGTAAGGAGACCGATAAGACAGAATGTCAAGATTGGCAGGTAACGATTTAATCATTTCAATTTAAAATTACACCTTAGGATAGATGGGTTGAGCGTTTGTGTTGTCATTGTTGAGAAAAATCCAAGAGATTATTGGCCGCTGGTGGTCAGAGTTCACGCTCCAAACTCGGTTGATGGCAGCAGCAACGCTGGTAGTGTCACTCTTCATGAGTGGGCTGACTTTCTGGGCGGTCAATACCATCCAACAAGATGCCCGCCTGAACGATACACGGTTTGGCAGTGACTTAGGGCTGCTCCTTGCTACGAACGTTGCTCCTCTCGTGGGTGAAGACAACCGCAGCGAGCTTGCCCGCTTTTCCTACCGCTTTTACAGCAGTACTTCAAGCATTCGCTACATGCTCTATGCCGATGAAGATGGCGATATTTTCTTCGGCATCCCCTTCTCAGAGTCAGAGGTTCAAAATTCTCTCACCATCCAACGGCGCATCCAGTTGCCAGATACCTATCAGAAGGACATGAACCAGCCGATGGTGCGCCAGCACAATACCCCAGACGGAGAAGTAACTGATGTCTTCGTCCCGCTGAAATATGACAGTCAATACCTCGGCGTTTTGGCGATCGGGATTAACCCCAACCCTACGGTCGTTGCCTCCTCCCACCTGACCAGGGACGTCACCATTGCTGTGTTTGTCTCCATCTGGGTCATGGTGATTTTGGGAGCCGTCTTCAATGCCCTGACGATCACTCAGCCCATTAAGGAACTGCTAGTTGGAGTGAAAAATATTGCAGCGGGGAACTTTAAGCAGCGCATCGACCTGCCGCTCGGTGGCGAGTTGGGAGAGCTAATTCTCAATTTCAATGAAATGGCAGAAAAACTGGAGCGCTATGAAGAACAGAATATTGAAGAGCTGACTGCCGAGAAGGCTAAGCTAGAAACCCTCATGGCGACGATCGCAGATGGAGCGGTTCTGTTAGATTCAGAGATGCGCGTTGTATTGGCGAATCCTACGGCACGGCGTGTTTTGGGTTGGAACACGCTTGACAACGAGGTCATCGGGGAAAATGTGCTCCACTACCTACCCCAATCAGTCAAAGCAGAACTGACCCGTCCTCTCTATAAAATTGCTACAGGACGTTTTCAGGAGGAGTATCAAGACAAGGAGGGAGCAGAATTTCGCATCACGATGGTTGAGCCCTCCCAGCGAACCGTTCGCGTGTTAATCACGACCGTTCTCGACCAGTCCAAAGAAAACTTAAAGGGCATTGCCATCACTGTTCAGGATATTACCCGCGAAGTTGAGCTAAATGAAGCGAAAAGCCAGTTTATTAGCAACGTTTCCCATGAACTCCGGACACCGCTGTTCAATATCAAGTCCTTTATCGAGACCCTCCATGAGTATGGAGATGACCTAACTGAGATAGAGCGCAAGGAATTTCTGGACACCGCCAACCGTGAAACCGATCGTCTGACCCGCTTAGTTAATGATGTCCTTGACCTGTCTCGGTTGGAATCTAACAGGCGCTATCAGTTTGACGCGGTCGAGTTGATTCAACCGGTGGAGCAGACCCTTCGCACTTATCAACTCAACGCTAAGGAACAGGGCATCGAACTACGCTACGACATCGATCCCGACCTGCCCCCTGTATTGGGCAACTATGACCTGTTGCTCCAGGTGTTTACGAATCTGGTCGGCAATTCCCTGAAGTTCACTGAGCCGGGAGGACACATCGTTATCCGTGCCTATCGGCTAGAGTGTGCCGAACACCAGTCCCACCACCATATTCGTGTCGAGGTGTCTGATACAGGTATCGGCATTGATGATGATGACCAAGCCGCTATTTTCGATCGCTTCTTCCGGGTAGAGAATCGCGTACATACCCTGGAAGGTACCGGATTGGGACTGTCCATTGTGCGAAACATCATCGAGAAACACCATAGTTCAGTGCATCTCATCAGTGAGGTAGGGATAGGCACGACCTTCTGGTTTGACCTGGCTGCCTATCGATCAGAGGCTCCCTCCTTTGAAGCGCTCCTATCCCTTAATAACAGTGCTTCACATGCGGCTCGTTCAGATGACCACCGCCCAGCAGCCGAAGGCGATCGCCCTCACCATCACCCATCTCCTCAACCTGGCCTAATCCCTGTGTCTACGCAATCGACAGCTCAACCTGATGACGCCTCAACACTTTGAGCTTCTACGATACGCCCTTCTAATACCAAATCCGGTGCAGAAAACTGAACTTTTCCGTAAAATGCTTGCTCAGCAAGCATTTTACGGAAAAGATACCGGGGGTTGGCTATGCGGATTTATGCTACTGTAAGACTGCGTCATTTGAGGATTCCCATCTGTAAAGGATAACCCTGCTCTCCTTCCCTTTGGGCCTACGATCTCGCGCTGTGCTAGCCCGTTAAAGACAGCAGGCCATACTGCCACAGACTACAATTTTAATTTTTGAACTGGGGAAATTCTACGCTGTGCGCAGGATTTCCCCAGT
>CAYXJG010000015.1:26112-29884 GCA_964465285.1 uncultured bacterium | reverse complement strand
TGCGCCCGCTGCTCTTTTCTTCCGGTATCTTTTTTAGCCGCAGATCCCTAAGCTCCAAATTCTTCTTCTACTGTGACAGGCTCACATTCTCGCAGGTCAAGCATTTTTGTCGCTTCATCCATTGCTGGAGCCGTTGCGACAGGTAGAGCCGTTGGCTGCTTCTCCTCTTCTGCCTTAGCGCGCATCGCTGTCACATGCGGATGGCTCTGATACCACAGCTTCACCAAACCCAGAATGAATCCAACACTGACATAGGTTATTCCTGTCACGAAGATCACTTCAAATAGAAAATTGAGAAAGCTTTGCATCGTTTTAGCCTCATTGCCTTACGATTCAGAAAAATTTTTGGAAAATGACATGACTGCGCCAACCACTTGCATTTGTCTATATGCAAAGCTTATCAAGGTTACGCAATATAGCAATACGCACTTAGGTTGGGACATTGGAGAAGAGTGTATCCTCCGCCGCGCGCGGGATACACTCTTGAACCTAAGCCCGTAGGGCTATGGTATGTCAATGCATCGCCGGGAGTTAATGCGCTGTCATCTAATCGTGAGAACGGTGCATCAGCGAATGCCCCTTTGCGTTTGCAGTTAGGTCTGCTGATGGTTGATTCCACGGAATTGATACGGTGAAGGCAGTGCCTTCGTTGGGATGACTCGATACCGCAATTGTACCGCCGTGGGCTTCAATTACTCGACTGCAAAAATATAGCCCCAAACTGATTCCTGTCAGCTTGGGCTGATCGGGGGTGCCCATGCAAAGGTCAAAGAGGCGATTGCACAGATTAGGGGGAATGCCAACGCCCGTGTCCTGTACAGTGCAGATAGCATTCTGGTCGGTTCGTTGTAAATGGATGGAGACCTGGACGCCCGGAGGGTTATGGATAACTGCGTTGCGAATGAGATGCTCAAACACTCGCCCCATCAGCAGGGAATCAGCGATTAGTTGGGGAAAGTTATCCGTCCCGTAAATCGTGACCGTGGCGTGGTTTTTCTCGATGAGCGGCTGCAAATGGGCAACGGCAGACTGCACCCTGTCCTGGAACTGCATGGGGGCGCAATGAAGCTGAACCCCTTCAGTTTTGAAGGTGTAGGCTTCCTTCAGGGCGCTTAGCTTGCTGAGCTGGCACTCCCCGGCCTCAATCATGCGGTTGAGACACTGCCGTTTCACAGCAATAGGGTCGCTTGTCTGGTTTTGGAAGGAATGCAGCACCATCAAGTTACCTCGAACGGTGGTGATGAGGTCGTGGGACATGGCATGTAAGAACATATCCCGCAGTTGGTTCATCTCTTGCAGTTCGGCCATTTTTTCTTCGAGCTGCTGGGTGCGTTCGTGAACCAGACGCTCTAGGCCAGAGTTGAGGCGCTGCACTTGGGCGTAGAGTTCCCCCTGTTGGAGGGCGATCGCCACCTGGGTTGCCAGTTGCTCCATTAATTCCTTCTCAAATGCCTGCCAGGGCCGAGGCGCATCGCAATGGTGGGCGACCAGTACGCCATAGAGAGCGTTATTCACTAGAATAGGCACTCCCAATGCCGCTTTCACCTGATAGCACTGCACACATTTATGCAAGAACGACAGGCCAGGGAAGTGGTCCAGATGTTCCATGTCGTCGATGGCGACTACGGGCAAGTGCTTGAAAATTTGGCAAATGTCCTGATAAACATCTTCTTCAAGGGGTTCCCCTATCAGTGATGAATAGTCAGGGAGCACCGATTCTGCCACGACTGTCCCTTGCCCGCTGGCGTCAAACCGACCGATAAATACTCGGCTCGCCTGCAGCAGTTGCCGAACCTCGCCCACTGTGGTGTTGAGCATGTCGGTAATGTCAAGGGTCTGGCGGATATGGAGAGCCAGGGTTCCCAGGAGGCGATCGCGCTCCATAGACAACCTCAACTGCTCGTCCGTTCGCTTCTGTTCCGTAATGTCGCGGGCGATGAGCAGGAGACATAGATTCCCTCGAATGTTGATCACTTCCGCAGACGCTAGGGCATGGGCAGGCTTGCCCCATCGATCCCGCAATTCGAATTCTTTGTTGCGAATGGTGTGGTGTTGGCAAAGCTGATCGATGAGCCACTGGCGATCGCTCCAGTTCGCCCACAGGTTTAGGTCATACACGGTGCGGTTAATCACCTCATGGCGCTGATATCCCAGCAGGTTCAAGAAGCTGTCATTGACATCAATAAACCGCCCGTCCTCCAAGGTGCTGATGGTCATGGCGTCGGGGCTAAACCCAAAGGCTTTTGAAAATTTTTCTTCCGACTCCCGCAGGGCATATTCAGCCTGGGCCTGCTCTGTTACATCTTGAATAATACCCGTGATGCGCTGGGCACCCACCTCCACCTGCTCAATCACCTGGCGGCATTCTCCTGTGGGCAGTGTGAGGCCGTATTGAGCTACATAAGGCTGGTGCTCATCCATCGCCCGGCTAAACAATGTTTGGATACGCTCCCGGTCAGCAGTAGAGACCAGATCCACAATGGTATTCCGCCCATTGACATGCCTACTTTCTAACGGCCCACCTTCGGCTGTCTCGTCCGATGGCAACCCGAGCAATTGGCACAGCTCCATAGAGTAAGTCCATCGTCTTGTCTGGCGGTCGTAGTCCCAATGACCCAGCTTGGCGATGCGCTGGGCATTTCGGAGGCTGGCTTCACGCTGGCGGAGAAGGGTTTGGGTGGCTCGCTGCTGCCGCACCGCCGTAGAGAGCAGCAGAGTCGTGGACACAACGACGCCCATAAACGCCTGCAACAGCCAAATTGGAGAATGGTCAGACAGCTCTGCACGGACCGCAAAAGGCCCTAGGTCCTGCACAGCACCAGAAATGGCGATCGCCACCACAGCACCACTACCCGCTACGGCAGGCAACTGCCCAAACCGCAGGCTTGCCCAGATCAAGAGAGGAAACGGCAAATATTCAATGGGATATTGAACAAGGCTAGCGGGGACAGGGCAATGGAAAATTAGCCAGCTACTACCTGCAAGAGCTAAAAACCAGAGGAGAGTTTCTAGCACCCTGCGACTAGACAGGGAAAGAGGGCTGCGAATCTGACTGAGTAGCAAGAGCACAGGCATGACGGTCAAAATTCCCATGCCATCTCCCAGCCAAAAGGTACTCCAGGTTGCTAAAACAGATGCATTGCCTAATCGACCTGCTGAAACGAGGGTTAGAGTAGAGCAGGTGGCGTTTACCGTCGGAGAGGCGATCGCCCCCAAGCCAATGAGCCACATCGCATCCTGTAGGCGGTCAAGGCGGTGATGGACACCAAACCGCAGCAGCAGCGTTGCGCCAACCCATGCTTGCAAAACAGCACCCGATGCCCCTCCCAAAGCTAAGGATAGTGGTGCCCCGTGGGTGTAATCCAGGAAGAATGCTCCCAAAGCAATGCCCGGCCAGATTTTTCGCTCAAACAGCAAAAGACTCGCCATGCCAATGCCAGCGGACGGCCAGACAGGGGAAACATGGCTCGAAAAATAGGGCACGGAAAGAATCCACTCGCCCATGAGCCAATAGGCAAAAGCACTACCAAGAATCGCCAAAAAATATTTCGTTGCCGAAGAGAACCACATCTGAGCTACAAATACCGCTAGCTCTAAATTGCCTCATGATTCCTTACCATAGCTTCCTCCAGGTGGATGAGCAATATAGGTCACTGGGGATACCGAATATGCTAATGTTCGTTAGGATTAATAAGGAAATAGTCCTAGCGGTCTATCAACTTTCAGGGTGGGGTACCTGCCATAGAAAACTAAACCCTGGAAGCGTTAGAGA
>CAYXJG010000015.1:0-26012 GCA_964465285.1 uncultured bacterium | reverse complement strand
ATGCTTCTTGACAGATGCTTCTTGACAGATGCTTCTTGACAGAGCACGAGCCATGCGCAGCCAAGCACCGTCAAACCATTCTGACTTGAATAAACTGGAACCATTCCCAACTCACTGATTCGAGTTTATTTACTGCAACCCCATGAGGTACTTCATGCAAGAGAACTCCTTGCATCCAGCCCAATCTTATCCATCTGACGATTTGCATCCCCTAATTAAAGCAGCATCGAGATCACTCTCCCCGGTTCCTGGCCCGCGATTTGAACGAGGTATGGAAGGCCGACGCAAAAAAGCAGCCGTGACGCTGTTAGGCGTATGGACTGGGACTATCACGCTCCATCTTGTTCCGGGAGGAACCTGGCTTGTGTTTGGCATGACTGCCTTTGTCAGCATGCATCTTTTGTTGGTTCTCTTTAGCCGACCCAAAAATGCAGCACTCCCCAGCGTAGCTATCGATTTATCCACTGAAACGAACTCAAATGGCATCGTTCCCTTCGTATCATTACTTGTGGCGGCAAAGAATGAAGAAGCGGTGATTGAATCACTTGTTGATGACTTGTGTCACTTGCAGTATCCGGGCGATCGCTACGAGCTTTGGGTCGTTGATGACGCTAGTTCAGACAACACTCCTCACCTTTTGGATACCCTGGCGAAAAAGTATCGAAAACTCAATGTGCTCCACCGCCCCGTCAATGCGGGAGGTGGCAAATCCGGAGCGCTAAATGAGGTCTTATCCCTCACAAAAGGGGATATTCTAGGGGTGTTTGATGCCGATGCTCAGGTTGATAGCCTACTACTGCAATCTGTCGTCCCTCTCTTCCAACATCAACACATTGGAGCAGTTCAGCTTCGGAAATCAACAGTGAACTGGGCAGACAACTTCTGGACGCGCAACCAGGCGGTAGAAATGCTATTCGACAGCTTCATGCAGTCCCATCGCGTTGCTATTAGCGGCATTGGCGAACTGCGGGGCAATGGACAGTTTGTTCGTCGATCGGCTCTTGCAGAATGTGACGGATGGAACGAACAAACGATTACAGATGATTTAGACCTCACGTTGCGGCTACATCTGAATGGCTGGGATACTCATTTTCTTGTGAATCCGGTTGTGGGTGAAGAAGGGGTGCAAACGGGCATGGCGCTATGGCATCAGCGAAGCCGCTGGGCGGAGGGGGGCTTTCAACGCTACTTGGATTATTGGCGCTTGATTGTTCGCAACCGACTGGGGTTCCGGAAGTCTGTTGATTTAATGGTATTCCTCGTTTTGCAATACATTGTGCCAACGGCAGCATTGCCCGACGTGCTGATGGCGATCGCCCGCAACCGAATACCGATCTTCAGCCCCCTCACGACGGTTATTTTTTTATTTTCCTTTCTATTTATGACGATAAGCGTTGGCCAGTTCCAGTTTGTTTCCTTAATGCGGAAGACGCAAAGAGAACAGCCATCTAAGCTCTCTCAAAGCTCCTTGTCACCATCCTTCGATTCCATTCCTATTGTCAAGCGCGTCAGGGCATCACTGTCTGTTCTGTGGATTTCTATCCAGGGCACACTATACCTAATGCACTGGATTCCAGTGATGGCAACGACTACCTTTCGGCTAGCCATCCGGCCTAAACGGTTAAAATGGGTAAAGACCGATCATCGTGGAAAGGCAGCCTCAGGGGAACAGGAGCGACACGGATGAGCAATATTCTGGGCGTGTACGTCTAAAACGTTGCTTAGCACCATAGGTTGCTAACCCTACTGCACTGGCGAGCCTCTGCGCTTTGAGACATCACCGAGATGCAATGAATGGACGCGAATCCCTGGCGCAAACCGTTACCCTGCTGAGTTTTGTATCGGCAGGAGCAATTGCTGTTGCCCATTTTTCTATACCGTTGTCCCAACCGCCCAATCCATCGCCCCCTGAACCACAGTTAGAGGGCGAAGATCAGCATTTGAGCCGTGTTCCCAGGCTGTTTCCCCAGGGGACACCAGCCATAGCATCGGATCGCCCTGCCTACACAGGCATCCCGGTGATTCAAGCTCCGTGGGCAGAAGAAAGCTCTCCTCAACAGCCCCCCCCACCGCAGCCCTTCTTCCCTGGCCACGAAGTATTAGCCGTTCGGTCAGGGTTGAATGCCCTTCAACCAATGATGCTCAATATGACGCAGCAGGCGATCGCCCCAGTTCCTGCATCTCAATCCCGTATTGTTGTAGACTTGAGCGATCGCCTGCTTACCCTGCAGCGAGATGGCCACCCTGACCTGCGATTCCCCATTGCTGTTGGTCGGGTCGGATGGGAAACTCCCGTGGGTGAGTTTGAGGTCATCAACAAACAACCCCATCCAACATGGCAAAATCCCCTGACTGGAAAGGTCGTGCCAGCAGGGCCAGATAATCCTCTCGGCACTCGCTGGATCGGGTTTTGGACTGATGGGCGTAGCCAGCTTGGGTTTCATGGCACCAATGAACCCGAACGGATTGGACAGGCAATATCCCACGGCTGCATCCGCATGGCAGATCGCCATGTTCAAGAGCTGTACACCTATGTTGAGGTGGGGTCTCCTGTGAGTATCCAGTTCTAATAGGCAAAGGCTGAACTTACGCAGTTGCACAACCCGATATGCAAAAACTTGTTGGAGGTTTGAAATCCCAAGTACCTCACAACTTGGCAAAGTTCTCAAATTCACAATGAAAAATAGGGGTTTGGGGGACGCGAAGCGCGCCCCAAACCCCTATTTTTTCGTGAAGCTTGCCAAGTCGTGAAAAGATTCGGTTATTGTACACGAAGGTTTTGAAATAAAAATAAACTCTGTTCTGGATCTATGGTCTTTCCAATTTTTGAATTGGTCGTTAAAGGCGGCCCGGTGATGATTCCCTTGGTGGCGCTCTCTGTCCTGACATTTGCCACAGCCTTGGAGCGGACATGGTTTTGGCTCCACCTCCTGAGCCGTGAAGACCGCATTGTTCATGATGTGCTTGCAGCGGCACGGGTGAGCCTGGATGAGGCGCGGGCGATCGCCGAACAGGATCAGTTCCTTGCCATCGGACGCTTTCTTCTGGCTCCCCTGAGCCTCAAAAAGCCTAGCCCAGAAACCTTTCAGCTTGCTCTGGAAGCAGCGGCAGACAAGGAGTTTGTAAAAATGCGCAGAGGCGACAAGTTTCTGGAGACTGTCGTAGCACTTGCTCCATTGCTGGGGCTCCTGGGAACAGTTACGGGCCTGATTCTCACCTTCAATAACCTCAATATTGGTGGCGGTGGTTCTAGCGACCAGGCCACAGCCGCCGCGTCTGGTATTGGTGAGGCGCTCATTACGACGGCTGCGGGGATGCTAGTTGCGATTCTTGCTCTGGTTTTCTTTCGCATTTTTCTCACTCTCCAAGCCCGACAAATCGACTATTTCTCCGAAGTAGGCAGTGAGTTGGAACTCATCTATCGCCAGGTGTGGTACGAACCGAGCCAGGTAGACGGCAAGGCTGAGGAGTACGCCTCCTCTGTGTCTTAGGCTTGTCCTATTTGGGCGGGGCAATAGGGCATCGCTGCGCCGCTCCACTGAAGTCGGGTTCAAGGTATTGCATGACTGTTCTTAATTCACCCAAGGCTCTCCCATGCGTCTGAAAAATAAGACAAATGAGTCTATTCCTTCCGTTAATCTCATTCCCATGCTCAATGTCATGCTGGGGATTTTGGCATTCTTTGTCATGATTACGATGACGCTGTCAGCATCTGAGGGCATTAGCCTCCAGCTTCCTGCCAGTCCTGATGCGTTGCCGCCACCGGAGGCAGAAGAACCCCCGGAGGAAACTCCACCGCCTTTGGTGGTGACGTTAAATAGGTCTGATCAAGTCTTAGTGGATGAAACACTGACGACCCGTGCGGATGCGGATCGTCAAGTGCAGAGCTACCTTGAAGAGAGTGAAGAGGGTGTGGTGTATGTGACAGCAGATGAACAGATGCCCTATGAAGAGGTGATTCAATTTTTAATTGAGATGAAACGGTTGGGGGGCGATCGCATTTCCTTGGCCCTTGACGAGAACTAATCACGTTCCCCACCAGCAAGGGCTAAACTTCCCGGCTCGATGAAGTAATGTACTATGGCACGCAGGCATAAGCGTCGGCTCGAATCCACGATCCCAGAGGTTAATCTCGTCCCAATGATGGACGTGTTGATGACTGTGCTGACGTTTTTCATCATCATCTCTATGGGGCTGAGGAGCCAATCAATTCTCACGGTTGAAGCACCTAAAGCAGAGGGTGCTGGCGCAGAAGACGCTGAGGTTGAAGCCGTCGAGCCGTTTGTTATCGGGTTGAATGCCGACAACGAAATTCTCATCGCGGATGAACCCATCGATCGCGCGACTCTGCGAGAACAGATGCGGGCCTACTATGCCGATAATCCGGAGGGATATATTCGCATAAAAGCTGACCGATCCCTGGATTATGATGATGTGACCGATTTATTGATTGTCCTTCGAGACATGGGCGGCGGGCGCGTGGCTTTATCATATGAATAAGCACACCCAAATTTGTTAAATGGCAGCACTCTGCGACGCCATTTAACAAACTGTACACAACTTGGTAAGTTTCACGCAAAAGTAGGGGTTTGGCGCGCGCTCCGCGCGCGCCAAACCCCTACTTTTTTTGTTGTGAATTTGAGAACTTTGCCAAGTCGTGAAACTGTATTTAGTGCGCTTGCACAGCGCTATAAAAACACAGGACAGCAGGCGACGCCCACTGTCCTATGCTGTTTTTAGGCTTCTCTAGCTGTTCTACTCTAATCAGGCATCCATGCCCCATAGGAGTTCCATAAGGTCGTCTTGAACAGGTTCTGACGACGGCATTGATGCGGCGACAGCGATGGGTTCCGATTCGGATACTTGGGAAACTTGACCCTCAGCGGATTGGGCGATCGCCACGGCCTCATCCCGTTCAATAGATGCTGAGGGAACGTCGGGATACCTACATGTTCCTGCATCACAATTCATGCCTAGCTGATGCCAATACAGTGTTGGCAATGACCAGCCCCGCTGCCCGTAGTGCTCATTACGAATGACGGTGGTTTCTAGATAGGTGTTAGGTGATTCATATCGCTGTTCGGTGCGGTTGTATGGCACCGTAAAGCAGCCAAAATGCTTACGATATTCCTCCGAATCGAGAATGGAGTTGATTAGATGCGTCACTCCTAACCGAATTAAGATGTCGCAGTAGGTGTGCATCTCTTCAGCATCAAAAATGGAACGTCCTAAGAAGTGCTTAAAGCAGTTTTCTAAAAACTTGGGATTGGAGGATTGGAAGTAAAACGCATCAAGATAGAGGTCAGAGCTTCCAAGTTCTTTTAAAAAGCGGCGAACACCAATTTTATTTTTCAGAAAATCTTTCTCTAGCTTAGAGAGGCGCTTCCGCTCAGAGTGATAGGGTTGGCGCTCAAGCACCTGCTGATAAATTTGTCGTAGAGCAGTCTCTCTCTCGTCTTGGGTTGAGTGACGGTTAACGGTAATCGGTGTGTCGTTAGGCATTCATTTCTCCTCTTCGTATGCATGACAATGAATTTGGAGAACCCATCTATGCGTAAGAGCACCCTTACAGGCTGAACTGGTTGTAACTTGGGGGAATTATTGCTGAGCAAGGCATTTGCTAGAATCGCAGGAATCCAACTCTCTGACGGAGTATTGGACTGCATTCTTAATGGTTTGCGTGGGATTGCAGTGTCAGAATGGCGCTGTCAATGTAAGGACGAATCAGATCAATATTAGATGAGGGAAGGGCAGCCTCCATGTCGTGCATGAGCATCTGATACGCTTCCGCGCAGTGGTCATGACGCTTATAGGCCACTAGAATCGTATCGAGCCATGACATCATTTCCTCGATAAAGAAGACTTCGTCATCGCGCAGAATAGATAAGGCAACACAGCGAAGTACACAGGCCATGTCAAATTGACACCGTTGCCCATGCTTGTTGATCAAATCTGGATGGTTTTGTCCAAGGCGCTTGAGAGTCTGTAGAATCAGCGCGTTGCTCTGTTCTCTCAGATTATGGTACGTCTCTAGGCGAGTCGCATAGGTTTGAGCATAACGCTCAATATCGCTCATGCCTTGGGGCTCGAGGTATTTCCCTTCTGCGGACAGCACTTGCTCTTCCAGGGTGTGATTAATCGTATGCATGGTGATTTCAAACTCTCAATCAGAAGGATTCAATAGGGTTAACAGGTGTAAGATGTTACACGGTAGATAGAAGTGAGCAGCATCAGTTGGGGCAACTGCATCACTAGGCTTGCATCCTGAAGAGATAGGCATTGATGCATTTGGATATCCTAGTTTCAGATTTCCCGGCCTTTGATAAACCGCCACGGTGGAATGTATTTCTTAATACTTCCAAGGGCGATCGCGTTACAGTCGGTTACATGCCTATGGCCATCTTGCTCAGGAGACAGCGATGCCGCTTCTTAGAGGCAAATGGGTGCAGGTCATACCTTCGGACGAACGCCCACATGGGGAGAGAGGCGTAGCCTATTCTGGATGATATCTCGGGCGATCGCCCCCACCCCTTAATTAGTCGGCTTCGCTGACCCCATGCAGCTTAGTGAACGCGCCAAGTCGTAGACGGGTATCGACGCCAGGCAAAGTGCTTCTTAGCGTTGAGGTCAGTCACGTGAACTTGCGAGAATTCCATAAAAGCAGTACAAATTTATTGACACGACTTGGCAACACTCTCAAATTTACAACGCAAAAATAGGAGATTGGGGCGCGCTGAGCGCGCCCCAATCTCCTATTTTTGCGTGAAACTTGCCAAGTCGTATATTGATGTACTTTAACCTGAGTTCAGGTTAGGCGGGTTTTGGGAGCAGACGCAGAGCGTCTGCTCCCAAAACCCGCATTCTGTCGTCCGCGTCGCGGACGACAGAATGCGGGTTTGAGCTTATCCCGAATTGACGTTACCTTAGGAATAAAGATTAAATAAAATCCAACTTTGTTGGGGCAGCACTGCCACGCTGCTCCAACAAAAGTTGGCTCAAGTTATTGAATTCTCATTCCTTACACAGGATGTGACTCACATTGAATGCAGCCTGACCATGTTGGCTTGACAGCAAATGTACCAGCGCAATTCACTCCCTAATTCAAAAATTGAAAGGGTAGTCTGTGGCAGCATACCGGATAGGTATTAAGTCTGTTAGGTATTAAGTCTGTTAGGTATTAAGTCTGTTAGGTATTAGGTCTGTCCGAAAATTAAGGTAGAGCGCTCGCGCAGCGAGCGCTCTACCTTAATTTTCAGAAAAGTCTATTGAAGAATAAGATGTTGAGGAGTGAGGTATTGAAGAATGGTTGAGGGGCGATCGCCATGCGTTTAGGCAAAGTTGTAAAGTCAAACTCCCACTGCGACTACGTTGTGGAACTGGATGACCAATTCTCGACTGAATCTCCCCCCGTGGCGGATGACTATGGATTTGGCAGCTTCGTCAAGCTCGAAGACGAAGGCAAACGGCACTGGGCAGTTGGCATTGTGTATAACACTCAGTTAGTTAACCCTATGTTTCTAAGCAACGGCCCTCGCCTATCCAGTGAGCCGGACCCCCTGTTTACCCCTGATTTAATTAGTGAAACCCGCACTATGCTTGGGGTCATCCTAGTTGGGATGCTCTGCCAGACGAAACAGATGCGCTATGGCGAACAAGGCATTCCAAAGGTAGTCGTCCCCATCAATACCCCAGCATGGCTCATGTCTAGTGAAGACATTGATGACTTCCATCGCAATGAACGCCAACGTCCCCAGTTCACTTACTACAGCCATGTACTAAGATGCGGCGGTAATTTTGCATCAGATCTCATCCACCGAATTTTGACAGATCTGGTGAATCAGAACTTTTTTCAGCATGGCGATCAGCGCGCCCTAGAGCTACTGCGCAAAGAAATTCGCTGGAAAACAACGATGGGAGCTATGCGCTAAGGCTTTCATTCGCTCTTTTGCAGAATACATACTGCAGGAAGTTATCCTGCAAATCTTTTGAATGCTTGACTGGAGCATCTTTAGAAATTGCTTTATCGGACACGCATATACGCTGCATCAGAAATCGTCGGAATTTCAGCATATTTTCCAAGGACGGATTGCACAATCGAATAAAGAGATGCTGTCAGAGCGCCAAGAAATAAGACGTTGTAAATTGTATCCTGGATGATGGGAAATTCTTGTATTAAGAATGGAAAAATGGTTCCAACCAGCATCCAGAGAATGCTAAAAATACTTAAGACAATACCAATCAGAATCGCCTGCATGGTGTTGAATCGGATAAAGTGACGAATGCGCTCATTCCGCACCACCAGGAAAAATAGCAAAAAGAAAATGACCAAGCCTCCCAAACCAAAAGGCACGATCGCCACGATCAGCCCATAGATAAGCACAAAAGGCTGAAGGGGAATAAATAGCGGTGCAAGAAAATCAAGATCCCTAAGAAGTGGCCCACTGTAGCGGAGGTAAGCAACAACAAGGGGAAATGTGTAAACTAATGCTGCGAATATGCGATCCAAGGGAGTTGTGGAACCACGCCAAACCATGTCAATACCATTCGAGAGACTCCAGCTATTATAGCTAGACCTCACCATTCTTAACCCATGCTGAACTCGGGATTTTGCGACTCAATGCACGAACTCGGTACGAGCGAACTCGGTTTGCTATTCGATGTTGGCAATGCGAAATCCCATCTGACATTCGTAATGATCGGGCTGATTTTCAACGCTTTTTGGGATTGTGCGACCGCAGCGAAGTTTGCCTGAACTCCAACGGGGCAGCCCTCGATGGTCTGCCATCAGGCACCCCTGACATACTCCATCGGGAGAAATGATTTGATCATCCATTAATATGACCAGCATGAATACCTCCTCCCTGTGCAATAAATCCTGCTCTTCCTCAATTCTATGCGAATTAACGGGAATTTTTGTCGATTGTAAATGTATAGCTTCATGATTCGGTGTTACACTTTGCCCATCTTAATTGGTGAAGACTCCCTTCAGGTTCGTTCCCTATCGAAAGAATATGCGCGATAATAAGCACCTCAGAGATTTTTCAGAAACCTGGAGACGTTTAAGGCTACTTCTGCCCTCGGAGAGAGCCAGATAGAAAGCCTGATGTTCGTCGTTCGCTTTTACGGAGTAAATCGTGACTCAAACAAACTTTGATTTTCTGGCACAAGCTGACCCAACCGTTGCGGGAATGTTGCAACGAGAACTTCAGCGTCAGCGCACGCACTTGGAACTCATTGCCAGCGAGAACTTTACCTCCCCTGCGGTAATGGCAGCCCAAGGATCCGTGCTGACCAACAAGTACGCAGAAGGTTTGCCGAAAAAGCGATACTACGGTGGCTGCGAGTTTATTGATGAGGTTGAGCAGCTTGCCATTGACCGGGCAAAAGAACTGTTCGGCGCGGCCCATGCAAATGTGCAGCCCCATTCGGGTGCTCAAGCAAACTTCGCAGTGTTTCTGGCCCTGCTGCAGCCAGGCGACACGATCATGGGCATGGACTTATCCCACGGCGGCCACCTGACCCACGGTTCTCCAGTGAATGTTTCTGGAAAATGGTTTAAGGCCTGTCACTATGGGGTTAGCCCTGAAACCGAACAGATTGACTTTGATCAACTTCGCGCGGATGTCCTTGAGCATCGCCCCCGCATGCTCATCTGCGGCTATTCTGCTTATCCCAGAATTATCGACTTTGCCGCATTCCGGGCGATCGCCGATGAAGTGGGTGCCTATCTGCTTGCAGATATTGCTCACATTGCAGGGTTAGTGGCAACTGGGCATCACCCCAATCCAGTACCGTACTGCGACATTGTGACGACCACCACCCATAAAACTCTCCGGGGACCACGGGGCGGCCTCATTCTGACACGGAACGCAGACCTCGGCAAAAAGTTCGACAAGGGTGTATTTCCCGGTAGTCAAGGGGGCCCCTTGGAACACGTCATTGCCGGCAAGGCAGTCGCCTTTGGCGAGGCTCTCAAGCCAGACTTCAAAGCCTACTCTGGGGCAGTTATTGAGAATGCAAAGGCTCTGGCGGCTCAACTCCAGGCACGAGGATTTAAGATTGTCTCGAACGGTACGGACAATCACCTAATGTTGGTAGACCTGCGCTCTATCGGCATGACTGGAAAAGAAGCAGATCGCCTGGTTAGCGGCATTAATGTCACCGCCAACAAAAATACGGTTCCCTTTGACCCCGAGTCTCCCTTCGTCACCAGTGGCCTGCGGCTAGGAACTCCCGCCATGACAACTCGGGGCATGGGCACGGCAGAGTTCACGGAAATCGGCGACATCATCGCCGACCGCCTGCTCAATCCAGAAGATGACACCATCACGGCATTGTGCCTGCAGCGGGTGGAAAGCTTGTGCAGTCGATTTCCTCTCTATCCCCACTTAGAGGTACTTTCCCCAGCGTTGGTATAGAGAGAACTCAGGGAGCTGTTAGGGTCATCATGGGGCTTGCACAGCTTAAGCTGTATGCACGTTCTCTAAATGGACCCACTCGAACATTAAAGTGGAGCGCCTACAGCGGACGCTCCACTTTAACGTTCTGGGCTCCATTGGCTGATATAGCCCTACGGGCTTAGGTTCAAGAGTGTATCCCCCGCGCAGCGGGGGATACACTCTCCTCTAATGTCCTAACCTAAGTGCGTATTGCTATGCAACGATCCGTGCGCAGATTGGGCTGATGTGATGCAACCCAAACGTGGTTTGTCGGGTTACGCTGACGCTTAAGTTCAGCCATGTCTTCCGGTAACACTCAACCTGCGACAGAGTCAGCCCTCCAACGGAAAAAGGGGATGAGACACTTTGTCTCCAGCGGCTTGGGGTAGTGCGGCAATGCTGCGCCACCCCAGCAAAATATTGGTTTTATTTAATCCTTAATCCGAAGCAGATGTATCCTGATTGTAATGAATCGAGTGGTGGTTTCGACAAACACCATCCGGAGTCATTCGGCGAGTGCTGTTAATTGGAGTCAGAGACTTTGGTTTAGAGCCATAGAGTCGTCTGCTCTCCCTCCTCTGCTCTGTACCCAACGATAGTTCGATGCCCTCTCAGCTCTATCACCTATTCGCATTTATCATTTCCGCTAGTGTTGTCCTTGCCAGTACGCCTATGGTGAAACGGATTGGGTTAACCAGCGGAAAAGTTGATGTCCCTGATTCGAGGAAAGTTCACCAGAAGCCAATGGTGCGACTGGGTGGTGTTTCGATTTTTCTCGGTTCCTTAACCGCACTCCTCCTTGTATGGGGATTAGGCGGCTTTGGTATTTTGCCGCCCCACAAGGAGTATGAAATTTGGGGGGTGACGATTGGCGGGTTGGCGTTCTTCCTAATCGGCCTGGCAGACGATCTATTTGGCTTATCTGCACTTTTGCGGCTGCTCCTGCAAAGTGCGATCGCCGCTTGCGCTTGGCTGGTAGGCGTTCAAATTGCTTTTCTCACCATTCCATTTGTAGGCATTACCCAACTGCCAGAATCCATTAGCTTGCTGGTCACTGTTTTCTGGCTGGTGGGCATGGCCAACGCAATTAACTGGATTGACGGATTAGATGGCCTTGCCGCTGGAGTTTCTGGCATTGCAGCGGTCGTGATGCTGATTGTCAGTCTGTTTATGAACCAGCCTGCCGCTGCGCTGATTGTGGCAGCCCTGGCAGGAGGTGCCCTGGGGTTCCTGCGCTATAACTTCAACCCGGCTCAAATTTTCATGGGAGATGGAGGGGCATACTACATGGGATTTACCCTGGCGGGGGTTGGGGTGATTGGCTTGCTCAAAAGCGTAACGACCGTTGCTGTGCTGTTACCCTTTCTCATTCTGGCCGTTCCCATTGTGGATATGTCGGCTGTGATTATCGACCGGGTGCGTAGCGGTAAGTCCCCCTTTGCTGCTGATAATCGACACCTGCACCATCGCCTCCTCAAAGCAGGACTGTCTCATCGGCTGACCGTTTTGTTTATCTATTCCCTAACGCTGTGGCTGGGGAGTCTGGCGCTGGCGATCGCCAACATCCCCAGCGGCATTGCCTATGCGATCGCCGCAACTGCGCTTCTGGGCTACACCATTTGGAAAGTTCGGCACCATGCCCAAGCGTAAAGAACTCGTCCTCAACGCGTTGCGTTGATACCCTGTCCCCCCTAGAGACGGAGCCAATGATTCAATCCTCTGCCGACATAGGCCCAGTATCTGAAAAGCCCGGTGCCATAGCATTCCAAGAGTCTTTGTCCAGATGCTGCATCCCTACCCAGGATCTCTTTCTCTAGAAATTACCCTAACTCCTATCCAGGTGGCTCTCTATGACTGCTAGTGCTGAAATTATCTGCGTGGGCACCGAGTTATTGCTAGGCGACATTTTGAACAGTAATGCCCAATTTTTGGGGCAGCAGCTTGCAACCCTCGGCATTCCCCACTATTACCAGACTGTCGTGGGGGATAACAGCTTGCGGATTCAGAAGATCCTCGCCATTGCCTGCGAGCGATCGCGACTCCTGTTGTTTACGGGCGGCCTCGGGCCGACCCCCGATGACCTGACCCATGCGGCGATCGCCGAGTTTTTTGGTTCTCCTCTAGTCGAACGTTCTGAAATCTTAGAATCCCTCCAGCAAAAATACGCCCACCGCCCCCAGTCCCTTTCACCCAGTAACTACAAACAGGCCCTTATCCCTGACGGTGCAGAGATTTTGCCCAACACCCTTGGCAGCGCCCCCGGAATCCTCTGGGAACCCCACGCCGGACTCGTCATCATGACCTTTCCCGGTGTGCCCCGTGAGATGCACGCCATGTGGTCAGAAACAGCGGTGCCCTACCTCCAAGCTAGAGGCTGGTCAGAGTCCACCATCCACAGCCGCATGCTCCGGTACTGGGGCATTTCTGAGTCTACCCTTGCAGATACCGTTAAGTCATATTTTGACCTGGAAAATCCGACAGTCGCTCCCTACGCCAGCAATGGGGAAGTCCGCCTGCGGATCTCCGCGAAGGCCCAATCCCAAGAGGAGGCGATCGCCCTCATTACTCCGGTTGAAACTCAGCTTCGTGACCTCACTCGCGAGCACTGTTTTGGCATAGACGACGATACCCTGGCGAGTGTCGTTGGTGACCAGCTAACTGCTGCCGGCCATACCGTTGCTGTCGCAGAATCCTGTACGGGGGGTGGACTGGGTCATCTGCTCACCACTCAGTCAGGAAGCTCAGGGTATTTCATGGGCGGCATCATCGCCTACAGCAATGCTGTGAAACAGGCCATGCTTGGGGTAAATGCTGACGATTTAGCAATCCATGGTGCAGTCAGTGATCCCGTAGCCAGGCAAATGGCAATCGGCGTCAGGGATGCCCTAGGAACAACCTGGGGGTTGAGTATCACAGGCATCGCTGGGCCTGGTGGCGGTACGGAGAGTAAGCCCGTAGGGTTAGTATATTTCGGCATCGCAGGCCCAGATCGGGTGGAATGCCATCGCCGTACTTTTGCCGCTTTCCGGGGGCGCGACTGGGTGCGATGGTTGAGTTCCTGCACGGCCCTTGACCTACTCCGCCGCATTTACGCCCAACCCCATGAGACTTCGGAATCGACAGCCTAGGAGTTCACCAAGCGAGCGTTGACTATACTGCCACAGGCGACAACTTTAGGTTTTGACTTGGGGAAATCCTGCGCTGAGTGCAGGATTTCCCTAAGCCCAAAATGGCTGCATGACTTCATCATTCGCGTGGCGAACCACTCGCGATTAGGGGCTTGAGTGAGTCCGCCGCAGAAATAATTGTTTCTTAACCTTGATCCCTGAGATGAATCCGCTATTATTAAGAAGAGGCAAAGCGATATTCTTCTTAAATATGCTCATTCTAGGACAAGCGTTCGAGAGGTGAAGCTTATGGAGATGTCCGCCTGAAGCATTGTAAAGGGAGTACATCCGTCAATGGACTTCATTGAAGAGATCCTAGAGAAGGTTAAAGAAACGATTCAGAAGATCCTCGATGCAATATTGGGGCCTGAATCTCAGCCTGAACCAGAATTGATTCCTGTTCCTGTTGACGAGAAAAGACGCCGCTGATTAGACCCTTGCTACTAAGATCATTCCAACGTTAATTTTCAAGGGCGCTTTTCTTGACGAAAATTTTGATCCTGAACGGGCCAAACCTAAACCTACTGGGTCTAAGGGAACCTGAGGTCTATGGATCGACTACTCTACGTGATGTAGAAAAGTTTCTGAGCGAGGAAGCTCTAGTTCTTGGTGTTTGTGTCAATTTTCTTCAGTCAAATTGGGAAGGATGTTTGATTGATGCAATTCACGATGCTCGTGAGTCGCACCACGGTATTGTGATTAACCCTGGCGCGTTTACCCACACTAGCATTGCCATCCGAGATGC
Source organism: uncultured bacterium (assembly GCA_964465285.1). Lineage (GTDB taxonomy): Bacteria > Cyanobacteriota > Cyanobacteriia > CAKZMO01 > CAKZMO01 > JBCCWF01. Next base: position 11,661 of record CAYXJG010000015.1, on the reverse strand, counting down.
GATCGCCGCTGTCGATATTCCCACTGTTGAGGTACATCTCAGCAACATTTATCAGCGAGAAGCCTTTCGCCATCGCTCCTATACTTCTGCTGTTGCCATTGGGCAGATTAGTGGCTTTGGTATCGATAGCTATCGTCTGGGACTCCATGCCCTAGTTCGATATCTCAGGAATAAGAGTTAAAATGTGATTACTCAATTTGCATCAAAGCCTGGGCTGGCCCTTACCCCAATTTTCTCTCCCAATTAGGGAAAGGAAATTTGAGATGATTTATTTCTCTTTCCTCAAACTTTGGGAGAAGGAATCAGAGAATGAGGGTTGGGTTAAGAAGATGAGGAGCTGCGTTAAGTGGCTGCGTTAGGATGACTTGATTGAGCAATGCCTCTGTAGAATCATCCTTTCCATTGCACTCGATCGCGCTGCTTGCAGAGTAAGGGTCCATCTCCTACACTTGTCAGGAATTGTGGACTTTAAGAGCTACGTTTCAAAGAGCTACGTTTCAACCATAGCTATGATGCATAAATTAGAGGAATTAAAAGCGCTCTTTTCTGAAATGGGGCAAGCGTTGATTGCCTACTCTGGAGGGGTAGACAGCACGCTTGCAGCGAAGGTGGCGTTTGATGTATTGGGCGATCGTGCTATAGCTATCACCGCAGAGTCACCTTCCCTGCTGCCAGAGGATTTGGAGGACGCCCGTATCCAGGCGGCGACCATCGGCATTCGCCACGACATCGTCCAGACCCACGAAATGGACAATCCCAGCTATACGTCTAATCCGGTCAACCGCTGCTATTTCTGCAAAAGCGAACTTCACGACACCCTGAAGCCCCTTGCCAAAAAGCGAGGCTACCCCTACGTTGTGGACGGGGTTAATGCTGATGACCTGAGGGATTACCGCCCGGGTATTCAAGCTGCTAAGGAACGGGGAGCGCGATCGCCCCTTGCTGAACTGGGCATTACCAAGCTGGATGTGCGCGAAATTTCCAAGCATCTGGGGCTGCCCTGGTGGGACAAGCCTGCCCAGCCCTGCCTTAGTTCCCGGTTTCCCTATGGTGAAGAAATCACCGTTGGCAAGCTGCGACGTGTGGGACAGGCAGAGCAATATCTAAGAAGATTGGGGGTGACCGAGGTACGGGTGCGATCTGAAGGTGATACTGCCCGCATAGAATTGCTCCCTGACCGCATTAAATCTTTTGTTCAGGCAACCGATCTCGACCAAGTCGTTCGAGCATTTCAAGAATTGGGGTTTCTTTATGTCACTCTCGATCTTGAGGGCTATCGTAGCGGCAAACTTAACCGGGTGTTGACACAAGAATCCCGTGCAGTTGCGGTGACAGCCTAGTGCAGCGTCACTAGTATCGGAAGGCAGAAGGATAAGGGATCTGCGGCTAAAAAAGATACCGGAAGAAAAGAGCAGCAGACTGCGCCCGCTGCTCTTTTCCAGTTACTTTATTTTCTTGCAAGTCCCTAAAGGCAGAATGGGCACGACTTGGCAAAGTTCTCAAATTCACCACGCAAAAATAGGGATTTGGCGCGCGGGGAGAGCGCCCCAAACCCCTGTTTTTTCGTGAAACTTGCCAAGTCGTGTGTTTTGATATTTTGCGTGAATTCTTTTGCGTGAATCCTGATGGATGCTTCAAAGAGTATCTGTACGCAGTACGGGTTCTGTGGCGATCGCCTCTCCATTCTGCAGCACCATTAATGATTCAGCATTGATTGCATAAGTGGTGTTACTGTTGCGGGCTCTGTAGGTTCTGCCATCATAGGCTACCTCATTCAGCCGCATCCAGTTGCCAGGGTTCGACTTTTCACGGCCTGTATACACCCATCCGTTTGCATCTTGGCAGATAGAAACCCAGTAATTTTCAGTCTCAAAGGAGGCCACTGGCTGCCAGTCGTCGCAGAGGGGAGGAAATGGTGCCGAACCTGCCCATGGTGCTTCTTTGATGGCATGTTCATGATCGTTTCTTGAACCCGTGTTTGAATCTGCGACGGGTTGAGCTGGCTGCAGGGGTTGGATAAAGCTGCGAGGGGTGCTGGCATTGGCAGTAAAGAGTTCTGCCTTGCGGGCTGTGCCAGGGGCGATCGCCTCCTGCAGGGATGGATTGACCGGATAGGCAGTGCCGTCATATTTCAGCACTACATCCTGAGCCGCGATACCGCCACCGCTGATGTGAATAATCAAGTCATTCCAGCCGTTGGTCTGGGTTTCGCTGACCCCTACCGGGGCATGAACTAACGTCATGCTGGACACCAGGTCGTATCCGTCTGCGCTGCCCTCAAACACAACCAGATTGCAGCCCGCCATGCCACACCAATAGCTATCGGTGAGAAGCACCAAGGCTTCGTCATAGCCATCGCTGTTCAAATCCATATATTCAGCCTGGAAGTCTGTGTGTTGTAGGGTGCGATTTTCCTTACTGAGAAAGGTGCCTAGAATGGCATCGACGGGCATTGGCTCTGCGGGAAGGGGAGCAATCTCTGAAGTTACGGTGTCGTCGTCCTTGGGGATGGGTTCAATATGAGAGGGCGAGAGCTGATTATCAGCGATTGCATCGCGATCGCCTTTGGGCTCAGAATGTTGCTGTGAGAGGGTATCAAGAACCTGTGGGCACCCGGATAATCCAAGCGCCAGCAGTAGCCCAAGCGGTAAAAGTCGTGTCATGGTGTGCCCCCCAGGATGATGTGGTTGCCAGCACTTTCCAGGCTACTGGCGATCGCCCGGCTTCCGTGAAGCTAAGAGGTAAAGAATTCTAAGTGGCACACACGTTCATGCCTGTACCGAGAGGAGCAAACAGATTTGTGAAGGGGCGAATCACCTTATAAGTAGGTGAGCACAATTAATGATAAACCCGCAAAACCTTGGGCCGCCCGCTGCGCGGGCGGCCCAAGGTTTTGCATCTGGTTTTTAATTGTGCCAAGCCACTTATTCCTATGAATATTACGACTTGGCAAGTTTCACGCAAGAATAAGGGTTTGGGGCGCGCTCCGCGCGCCCCAAACCCTTATTCTTGCGTTGTGAATTTGAGAACTTTGCCAAGTCGTGTGAATATCTGGCTTGGAGCCAACAGGGGTAGGGTTAACACTGCATTAAGGGCGATCGCCCCCGCAGACTTTCTTTAAACTGCACATCGCTTCTGCAGCGCTGCTATACTAAGCAACCTGTGCCTGTCCAATTGCCGTATCCCCCGCTTTGACAACTAACACGTTGAACAGGCTCATGTCTGTACCATCAGGAAAAGAAACGTTGAACGTGCCAGTTATCTGTGGCAGTGCGCCCAGGTCAACGGTGCGCTTCGACAAGTCACCGTTTATTGTTAGGTATGCGTGCATGTCCGAGGTGTCTACATCGGCCTGAAAATTCTGAAAGGTAATAGTGCCACCGACGCCTGCAATCACAGCAATACCGAGGCTACCTGTAGTGGAATGCCCGTTCAGCCCAGCAAACATACTCATGTAACTTTTCTCCCTATGCGCAGTTGATAGGGTTAGGTTCTATCACCTCAACCCAATCTACTTTATCCCACCCCCATCGCTGTGTCGCGCTGCCATAGCGAAGATATATTCTTGCCAAAATCTATTCAAGCCAGTGCTTTGCCCGCTCGACAGCTCGCAACCATATGCCAAAGCATTCCTGGGCCTGAGCAGACTGGGCGCTGGGTTCAAATACGCGGTCAATGGTGTGGCCCGAAACCAAAGCGTGATAGTCGCTCCAAAAGCCTGATGCAAGCCCAGCCGCATATGCCGCACCCTGGGCAGTAACGTCAACCACAGCAGGACGCTCAACGGGAATTCCCAGGACATCTGCCTGAAACTGGAGGAGAAAATTATTTTGACACGCCCCCCCATCGACCGTAAGCACCTGAATTTTAGCGTTGCTGTCTTCATTCACGGCATCAACGACTTCTTTCACCTGGTAGGCGATCGCTTCTAGCACAGCACGGGCCATGTGCTCCCGCTGGACGCCCCCTGTAATACCAAAGAACGCGCCTCGGGCAGTCATGTCCCAGTGGGGCGCACCCAGACCGCTTAGAGCGGGGACGAAGTAAATGCCACCATTGTCCTCTACGGCACTCGCTAGATCCTCAGTGTCCCCCGCAGTGGTGACCAACTGGATACCATCTCGCAGCCATTGGACACAGGCTCCAGCCGTAAACATGCTGCCTTCCAGGGCGTAACCAATCTTGGTTTCCCCTGTCTCTGTCGCTTCACTCCAGGCAATCGTAGATAGCAGTTGGTTATTTGACCAGGCAATCCTCGATCCAGTGTGGGCAACAAGGAATGCTCCTGTACCATAGGTGCATTTTAGAGAACCGGGGCGATCGCACCCATGCCCAAATAGCGCCGCTTGCTGGTCGCCCAAAATTGCCATCACGGGAACCTCAGCTCCCAGCAGCTTCACATCTGTGTGTCCAAAGTATCCCATGCTCGGCTTAATCTCTGGCATCAAGTTCTGAGAGACGCCAAACAGATCCAGCATCTCGCTGTCCCATTCGCCTGATGTCAGATTCAGCAGCATGGTTCGGCTGGCGTTGCTGTGATCTGTCGCGTGAACCTCGCCACCGGTCAAATTCCATAGCACCCAGGTGTCGATGGTGCCCGCCAGCACATCCTCTAAGTCAAAATGTGGATCTTGGATGGGCTTCGCTTTGTCTAAGAGCCAGGCAAGCTTCGTAGCAGAGAAGTAGGCATCGAGCACCAGTCCTGTTCGTTCGCGAATCGCCTGAGCTTTGCCCGCATCCTGCAACTGATTGCACATCGGAGCAGTGCGACGGTCTTGCCAGACAATGGCATTGTGCAACGGACGCCCGGTGTTCCTGTCCCATAGCAAGCAGGTTTCTCGCTGCACTGTCAGCCCGATGGCTTCGATCTCAGCGGCATCAATGCCCGTTTTTCGCACGGCAGTCTGCATCGCCCACTGAATGTCCTTCCAGATTTCTCTGGGATCATGCTCCAGCCAGCCCGGACTAGGGTAGTACTGAGTTAATTCTTTGTAGGCTTGTCCGACAATTGCTCCGTCTTTGTTAAAAAGAATGGCTCGATTTCCTGTGGTTCCCAAATCGAGAGCCATGATATATTTCTTCGTCGCCATAGCTTATGTTGTCCATCTGCTGAACGCCCATCTAAAAACCTATGCAGAGGCTTTTACCAGAGCCTTATTTTCTACCCTACACTAAACCCGCCTGTACAATGACAGTACCTATAAAGCTGAACGTTATCTAGCAAGATGTAAACTTTCGTCATTCAAACGTCGAATTCCTTCATACGGAATTATTCTTTCTAATAGAATCCTTAACTGATTATTATGAGTAGGCCCCATAATTCAATGCTGAGATGCGGCTTCGTCGCCTTAAAATAAAAAGAATGTATTTTTCATCTGACTCATGCGATGGAGTAAGCTGCTGTGACGGCGCAGAAATAGGTGAGAATTTTAAATACAGGGATTTCATTTTCTTTGAAAACCGCTTTAGTACAGGCTTTAACTAATCTGGTATCGGCGGACTATACGTGTAAAATCAAGCACAATCTAAATCTAGCAAGGTAGAGGTGATGGATATGAGTACGGCAAGCACTCAAGAAGTTAATGGGCACAGCGAGCAGCAAGCTGCACAGGAAGGAGCAGAGTCTATGGACACAACGATGGAAAATAATTCAGAGGCTCAAGAGGCCGCTATTGAGGTGAGCTACTCTGGTTCACCTCTTGGCAGGCGCCCTGTTGCTCACAGTGACTTTGAAGTCGTGGGGACTATGTCATCTTCGGGACTACGCCCTATCGCAGCCGACCACCTCGAAGTGGCGGGAACCCTAATCGGAGGTCGTCCCATTGAAGCGAGTCACCTGGCTGTGCTCCATACAGACACTCTTCCTGGTCACCGCCCAGTTTTCGCCAGTGATCTTGCCGTTATCGAAGCCGACACTCTTCCTGGCCATCGCCCTATTGCCGCCAGTCCTGCTTACCTGATGGAGTCCAGCACTCTCCCTGGAGGTCGCCCCATTGCATCCAACGGCATCGACGATCCAAAAACGTTGATGGGATACATCGATTAGGCGTTACTTAAGGGATCTGCGGCTAAAAGAGATACCGGAAGAAAAGAGCAGCGGGCTGCGCCCGCTGCTCTTTTCTTCTGGGTACTTTATTTTTTTGCAAGTCCCTAAGGAAAAAGAATTACACGACTTGGCAAATTTCACGCAAAAATAGGGATTTGGGGCGCGCCCCAAATCCCTATTTTTGCGTTGTGAATTTGAGAACTTTGCCAAGTCGTGAGGTCGTGACAGACAGATGTCTGGATGAACGTTAAAAAAACTTACTGTTTCCCCTGAACATCTAGTGTTCAAGGCTATCTTGGATGTGACTTCAATCAAGGGCGTTGCTTTTGTCGGGTGGAGACATGGACATGATGGTTTTTTCGCTCGAAAACTTGCCCTATTGGATCCTTCTAGGAGCAGGTTTCTTGCTGTTTGGGTTTGTTATTGTCTCAGGCGGTGGTGACGAGGATTCAGATCTGGGCGGCAATTTTGACACGGATGCCGACGTTGATGTTGATACCGATGTTGATCTTGGTGCCAGCCTGGATGCCGATGCCGATGCATCTGTCGATGGTGCTGATGGCCCCATTAATGTAGACCCTGACGTCACGGTTGACAGCACAACTGACAGTAGTTGGAACCCCATTCAAATTCTCGGTTGGTTAGGCGTTGGTAAAGCCCCTCTGGTACTGCTCATTGCGCTCGACCTTTGCCTCTGGGGACTCTTTGGCTGGATGCTGAATGTGGTCTTGGGTAGTCTTACTGGCGGTATCCCTGGTGGTGTGTTGGGGATATTGGTGTTGCTCACGTCAATGGTTACTGCTCTGCTATTGGGGGGACAGATTGCCCGTCCCATTGGCAAAGTCTTCTCGTCTTTTGGGGAAGACAGCAGTGGCGATCGCCTCATTGGCTGCATCGGCAAAGTCAGCTCAGCCCGCCTCCACAGCGTTTCCGAAGGCAAAATCGCCCAAGTAGATGTATTAGACTCCTACAAAAATCTCGTCACCGTCAATGCTGCGCTACCCCTCTGGGCAACCCATATTCCAAAACATGGCGACACCGTCCTCGTCATCGAACGCTCTGACCAAACCTATCTTTACTTTGTTGTTCTCAAAAACAGTCCCGATCAAGACCGCTGGCTTAGCGCCATTTCTCCGTCCATCCGTCGATAAAGGGCTAGGAATTCGGGATTCGGGATTTGTTCAAGCACATATTCACCTCCCCCACTCCCCCCTCCCTGCCCCACTCCCCACTCCCCATTCCCTCCCTCCCCACTCCCCACTCCCCACTCCCCATTCACTTAACCCACCCACCTAACTATGCTTTTCTGGCTTACCCTCATCCAATCTCTCCCGACCCTCGACTCCGACTGGGAACTCGTTGATCCCACAGATGTGACGACTCCTGTCGCATTTCAGCCTGCTCCCCGTGCCGAAACAACAATGACGGAACCGTCTACAGCAACGCCGCCTGCCATCCTACCGGGGGGAAGCTTATTGATCTTTCCCGGCATCGTTGTCGCCATCATCATCTTCCTATTGCTGAGTGTGTGGGCATACACCCGTGTGTACGTCATCACACCCAACAACGAAGCGTTTGTGCGGACGGGAGGTGTGTTTGTTAAGAAGAAGATGGTGGTGCTGAATGGAGGCTGCATTGTGCTGCCAGGCTTCCATGAGCTGACCCGTGTTCCTCTCCGAGAAATTTCCATTGACGTAGAACGCACGGGCAACCTTGCCGTTCGTACCCAGGACTATCTGCGGGCTGATATGCGGGTGACTTTCTACGTCTGCATCAATGCTTCAGATGAAGATGTGCTTACGGCAGCGGCGCGATTGTCCCAGAGCGGGAAAATTACTCCAGCGGACATGAAAAACGCCATCGAAAAACGGGCGGATGATGCGATTCGGGCGGCGGCAAAAAATAAGCGACTGGCAGAAATTGATTCTGATAAATTGGGGTTTGCTCAGGAAGTGCTGAACCTAATGCAGCAGGACTTAGGCAAAGTAGGGCTGACCCTCAATAACATCGCTATTTCTGAGATTCAGGAAAGTGATACCTATGATGAAAATAATTTCTTCGATGCCCAGGGGGTCCGCCTGCGCACGGAAACCATTCAGCAGTCCATTCAGCAAAAGCGCGAGGTAGAACTAACGACTCAGGTTGCCATTGAGCAGAAAGAACTGGATGCAGAGAAGCGATCGCTCACCATCGCCCAGGATAAAGAGGGTGCCCGCCTTGCCCAGCACCTTGAGGTGGAATCCCTAAAAGCTCAGCGAGAACGGGAAATTCAGGAGAAACGCGCCCAGGAAACCGCAGCAACTCAGCGGGCACAAATTCTGCAAGAAAAAGCAGTGGAAGAAGAGGAAATTGCTCGCAAGCTTTCTATTGAGCAGAGTCAAATCGATGCCAATATTCAACTAGAAGAGCGCAACAAGAAGTTCAAAGTTGCCCAGGCTCTCCAGCAACAGGAGTCAGAACTGGCTGAAATTACTCGCGAGAAAACTGTTGATTCTAATCGGCTGGAAGCACAGGTGCAGGTTGCCGAGTCGGAGCGGTTAGCGCGTATCGCTCAGGAGGACGTGGCGATCGCCATTGCCAAAAAACAGCAGGAAAGCTTCATGGCGGAAGCTGAACGCGCCCAGGCTGAGGCCGGAGTTGAAACGGCCAGCGAAGTGGAAGTGGCGGAACGGTCGAAGCGTCTTACCATCATTGAGGCGGAGCAAAACGCTGAGCAGCAGCGCATCTCTGAGCAAAACGTGGTAGAAATCGATGCATTCCGCCGTCGCCGCCAGGCAGAAATCGCGAAGCAAGCTGCTGACCTGGAAGCCGAAGCCATCCGTACCCTAGCAGAAGCCGAACGGGACAAAGCCTTGGCTGAAGCCGATGGTATCCGCGCTAAGCTAGATGCGAAAAATGTTATCAGCAACGCCAACTTGACGGCAGAGCTGCTGACTACGATTTGGCCTGACCTAGCGGAACGGCTCCCCGAAGTCCTGCAAGCTCTGGCACCTCAGCCCGGCGTCCTGGGTGATGCCCGCATTTATGCTTTTCCTGGAGCCAATGGCAACGGCAACGGAAGCGGCCCCAGTGTTTCCAGCGACATTAACAAGCTGCTGCTGTCCACCAGCGGCATTGAACTGCTGAACTCATTCATGGATGAGGGACGATTGGGCAATCTCTTTGCGCAGGTGAAGGATTTGATTATGGCGCAGCAGGAGAGCAAAACGCCACCGCATCAGCCGATGGATACTCCGACGCCTCCTCCAGCGGATGTTGATATCGAAGAAATATCGTGACGACTCAGTTCGTCTCAAAACCTGGACTGGCTCTCACCCTAGCCCTCTACCTGCTTGGGCTACTGTGTACACATACGACTTGGCAACGTTCTCAAATTCACAACGCAAGAATAAGGGTTTGGCGTGCGCGGAGCGCGCGCCAAACCCTTATTCTTGCGTGAAACTTGCCAAGTCGTAATGGCTTTTACTTCCGATAAGGCTTAATAAAGCCTTATTATTCTGTTAGTGTTGCCTTAAAGCATGACTGAAACAATTCTTGATAAGCTTTGTGGCTGTTCTTTTCAGAAATCATTATGAGTAGACAATTTCTAAAACGTTCTTTGGCGGTATTATTTGCTGTCACCCTGGCTGCCTGTGGGAGTAGTTCTGTATCGACTCCAGACGCCACTGAAGAGGCAACAAGCGAAGCCGTGACGGCGGAGGCTGAGAGCTGCCCTCGTCCACCAGAGATGGATGCTCGGTTCTGCGATCGCGACGGCAATTTAGTGGCTGACCCCCCGGAAGACCCGGCTGAGTTCGTCAATCCTGATACCTTGATCTTTGCCTATACCCCAGTCGAAGATCCAGCCGTTTATCGGGAAGTGTGGGCTGATTTTTTGGTTCATCTAGAGGAAGTCACTGGCAAAGAGGTCGAGTTCTTTGCAGTTGACTCCAACGCAGCTCAGCTAGAGGCTATGCGGGCCGGACGCCTGCACGTAGCCGGATTTAATACAGGAAGTAACCCCTTTGCCGTCAACTTTGCGGGACTTGTGCCCTTTGCAATGATGGCGGCTGAAGATGGCTCCTTTGGCTATGAGATGGAGATTATCGTGCCTGCCGACAGCGAGATTCAGGCGGTAGAAGACCTGGCAGGCAGGGAAGTTGCCTTCACCGAAGAAACCTCAAACTCTGGTTTTAAGGCTCCTTCGGCGCTGTTGCAGTCAGAATTTGGCCTGGAAGCAGGCACAGATTTCAATACGACCTTCTCCGGCGGTCATGACAACTCAATTTTGGGTGTCTTTAATAAGGACTACGAAGCAGCGGCGATCGCCAATTCGGTGCTGGGTCGTATGGCCGAGCGCGGCGTAGTTGATTCCAGCCAGCTTCGCACAATTTACAAATCTGAGACCTTCCCCACGACTGGCTATGGCTACGTTTACAACCTCGATCCAGAGCTGGCTGAAAAGGTGCAGGAGGCGTTCTTCACCTTTGAATGGGAGGGCACCAGTCTGGCAGAAGAGTTTAGCAAGTCAGGCGAAGATCAGTTTATTCCCATTACCTATGAGGAATACTGGTCTGTCATTCGCACGATCGACAAGGCGCTAGGGGTCGAATACTCCCAACCCTAGTAGGGGTTGGCTCTCGTAGGCGAAGTCTAGAGATAGATTTCGCCTGTTGGTTGGGAACCGCGATTGCGCAGCGTGTCTAGAGGGCGTGTCGCTGTTCCTGTGCGACTGATGATTAGGAGAAAATGAATGTTGCAATTGCAGTCAGTCAGCAAGCAATATCCGACCGGAGACTTGGCGTTGCGCGAGGTTTCTTTAGAGGTTGCGAAAGGGGAAGTGATTGCCCTGGTTGGGCCGTCGGGGGCTGGTAAAAGTACCCTGATCCGCTGTATCAATCGACTGGTTGAGCCTACCTCTGGTCAGATCTGGCTGGAGGATATCGAACTGACCCAACTCTCGTCCCGCGCGCTGCGATCGCAGCGTCGCCGCATTGGCATGATCTTTCAAGAATATGCCCTGGTGGAACGGCTGACTGTGATGGAGAACGTTTTGTCTGGGCAGTTGGGCTATGTCGGCTTCTGGCAGAGCTGGTTTCGCCGCTTTCCCCAGCCCATTGTGGAAGAAGCCTTTCGCCTGCTGCACCGAGTAGGACTGCCCGAATTTGTCGATAAGCGAGCCGATGCCCTCTCCGGCGGTCAGCGCCAGCGTGTTGGCATTGCCCGCGCCCTGCTCCAGGATCCCGACTTACTGCTGGTCGATGAACCCACCGCTAGCCTCGACCCCAAAACCGCCCGCCAGATCATGCGCCTGATCACTGAGCTAGCGCAAGAACGAGGACTGGCCGTCATCGTCAACATCCACGATGTGCCCCTCGCCCAAGCCTTTGCCCAGCGCGTCGTCGGGCTGCGAGCCGGAGAGATTGTCTACGACGGATCCCCTGACCACTTGACTGCCGCTGCCCTAACCGAGATTTATGGAGCCGAAGACTGGTCCACCGAGGCCACGGACGATGCCCCAACTGCTGTTTCTGGTCTGAGAATTGAGAATTAAGGGCTTGTAATTTAAGCCGGGAAATCCTGGATGGGCAAGGAGTCAGAATTCAGGGGTCAGAATTCAGGAGTCAGAATTCAGG
>CAYXJG010000014.1:0-29921 GCA_964465285.1 uncultured bacterium | reverse complement strand
GTCGGGGTGTGCCCCTAGGAAACTTGTTTGTAATTAATTCTGCATAGGTACTTATGATTGCCCCTCAAAACTGTTGGGAACTTTAGAAGTACCTGAGTGCGTCTTCAAGTTTATCAAGACTTCATAAAAATGAAGCATAAGAGAAGATCAGGGGTCACGCAGCATACCAAAATGGCACTGTTCCCTACCAACACCAGTGCATACCCCATCAGTTACTTCGAGGACGAGCATTTATGTCTACTGCAAATATTACGTCTACTGCACGCACAAGCGCAGACCCATCGTTGGGAGTGTTAGGCGGACAAAAAATTCCACGAATTATGGTTTTCTCTGACATTGGAGACATTTATGGCAAGTATGAACCCGATGATTCGTTGGCCATGACATTCCTGTTTCTTGCGGCTAATACATTCGATATCGAAGGATTAGTTTCAAGTAAAGATTCAAAACCGATTGACACCCAAAATATTAATGGAATTATTGACCTGTATGCCCAGGACTACGCTAATTTATCCAGTCATGATTCCAAGTATCCTTCCCCTGAAGAACTGCGAAAACTGGTTCGAGCCGGGTCAGATAGAGGCTTCTCACCGAGTCGTGCCTCTTCAAAGGACGCAATTAGTCCGGGGGCTAAGTCGCTGATCGAAGCAGCCCACAAATCCGATTCTCGACCATTAAATGTCTTGCTGTGGGGGGGCGCGACGGAAGTGGCTGAAGCCATCCACGCCGACCCTAGTATTATTCCTAAAATCCGGGTGTTTATGAATGGTAGCCCGGGTATGTATAACGATACGTCCCTTGATCCAACGGCTCGGGATTACCTGTACCAGCGATCGCAAAACAGTGGCCTTTATTTTGCGGAGCTGCGCGATTTGGGCAACCCAGTGCCTAACCGTTATCCCGATGGCCTGTCCGCAGAGGCATTTGTCCGCCAGTACATTGATGGTCATGGAGCCTTAGGAGATTACGCGGCTACCCGCATCAAAACCGAAGCCAATGGGTTCAAGATCAAAAAAGTGGAGGGCGTCGATTTTTCAGATGGAGCCACTTACCTTTATTTTCTCCGAGGCGACTACAACGACCCGCTTTCGCCAAGTTGGGGCGGTACCTACAATCAACCCGATCCCTCTAAAGACTACTATTTGTCTGGATGGAATAAAGATGTTGTCTCTAAATATCAACCAAGCTTCCTGAGCTATATTGCAGAGCGAGCTGATTGGGCTAAGTCGGGTAAAAAAGGCTCTAATGGTGGTTCTAGCGGCCCGTCGGATGGAGGCAATTCTGGCGCCGGCAGTGATAGTTCCCAGAATAATGATGCCGATATGCCCACTTCAGATGGTGGAGGCACCACTGGAAGAGATGACTCTCCCTCCCCACCGGTTAATGATGCTCCCGACAGCACTCCCGATCAGTCGGCTGATGGTGTAATTCAGGGCACGAGTAATGATGATACCCTCCAGGGAACCAATGGGGATGACATCATCATTGGCGGCAAGGGGGGCGATCGCCTCACCGGTGGCAGTGGCAGTGATATATTCCGCTACACTGGCCCCTGGTATGCTGAGCGGGGTGATGTCATCACCGACTTCCAAGTAGGGAAAGACCAACTCGACTTCAGTGCTTTACTCAATCCAAATCTTCACAATAGTGCCACTCCCTTTGCTGATTATATTAAGCTAAGTGAAAATAACGGCAATACCACCGTAGAATTCAATGCGAAGGGAGACAAACGCCCTAGATTTTCCCGCCCTATCGTTACCCTAGAGGGAACTACTGGACTATCAAAGGCTGATATCTCCTTGGGGATCTCAGACTCCAGCAGCTTAGATGCCGATGGCTCAGACTCTGACGACTCAGAGTCTGACAGCTCAGGGTCCGACAGCTCCGACAGCAGCAATGCTGATAGTCCTACAGATGGCTCCGGCAGTAGCTCCAGTAGTAGTGGTGACCTCCCAGATACGGATGTGGGAACAGGCGTTGATTCAGATATGGATGCCGATGTTGACCCTGGCATTCCCACGACATCAGGTACATCTCTCTTCGGCTCCATGAATGGCGATATTCTACGGAGTGTGGATGGCAACGATGTGATGATTCAGGGATTGGCGGGTGACGATACCTTGATTGGGGGTTCCGGCAACGATACCCTTATGGGAGGAAGTGGTGATGATCGGCTGACAGGAGGAGAAGGGAGCGATCGCTTCATTTACATGGGCCCCTGGTATGACGACCGTATCGACACCATCACCGACTTTGAAGTAGGACAGGATCAGATTGACTTCAGCGGTTTGTTTACTAGCTCGATGTACAGCAGCGATACTCCTTTTTCTGATTACATTCAGCTTAGTGAAAGCACTACCGGAACGACCGTCGGAGTAGCTGTCCGAGGCGATACTCAACCAGATTTCTTCCGCCCGATGGTGGTATTGGAAGGGGCCACAGGACTAACTGCTACCGACTTTATTCTTACTCCCCCACCCACTAATTAAGCCGGGTGGCTCCCATACCCCTCTGACATAGTTCTCAGCACGTTTTTTGGAGAAGATTCCAGGACGCTGTCAATGTGTAATACCGGGGTATCCCACCATTACACATTGAAAATTAGAAGCATTTGAGAGGGTAAAGCCCTCTCAAATGCTTCTTGTCAAATACTTCTTGACAGGACACTCGACCCCGAGATGGAACACCGGATACCCCTTCCCTTCCGTCCTAGACAGCTTATCCTGCCTTCGGTTCACCTCCATTTTACTCGTCACCTTCATTTCATTGGATTGATGAGCAACCAATTTTATATTGATGGACTGCAATGGCAGGCCATCATGCCGATTTGGTTGTGTTTTTTGGAGTGCACTTCTGCTCGGACAAACACCTGTGCTGGAAATAGATTGCTCGCACTCATCCTTCCATCGCTACTGATATTACAGTTTTAAGAGGATTCATCATGGATACACTTGCCGCTTCACCTAAGACCGTCTTGGCTGATGCACTTAATACCTCAATCGCTCACACCGACGATCCGATTGGACTGCAGGGATCAAAAACCCTGGTGGAGTCTATGCTCCATACTGCACTGCCCACCGATGTGCCTGGGGCGATCGCCCAATCCACCTGGAGCGACGACGCGCTCTCTCTCCAATTCGTTAAAGGGATTAACCTCAACGGAGAGGCCGTCACGATCGAGAGCAACTCGTGGATGTCCCAAGCTGATGCTCTTAGCGATGGCCTGTTCATCAGCCCTCGCGCCGTTCCCAACCAAGCAAACAAGCCGCTATCACCCACAGGTGACGCTGCTACTGATACGATGCTCAACTCTTTTCTGGGAAATGGGCCGGGTTTTGCCCTGAGCCAAACCCTCGACAATGGCACCTACCAAGTCGATCTATGGCTGATGGAGCCT
This sequence comes from uncultured bacterium, assembly GCA_964465285.1. GTDB lineage: Bacteria > Cyanobacteriota > Cyanobacteriia > CAKZMO01 > CAKZMO01 > JBCCWF01. Next base: position 26,524 of record CAYXJG010000014.1, on the reverse strand, counting down.
ATCCGCACTCGTACCTTTGAGGTGCAACTTGAAGGCGTCACCGTTGGTCAAGTGCAAACCGATACCAGAGGCGAATGGCAAAAGCAGTCCTTTACTACTACCGTTGACGACGGTAGCCTGGATATCACATTGTCACGGATGCGGAAAGCGCCCATTGTCGCAGGCATTGAATTTTCTATCCTCTCTGAAGGTTCCAGTGATGCAAATATCGATGCAGGAAATGATACTCCTGAACCCCCCAGTTCTCCAGACGAGAATCCCGATACACCCGTAAGTCCAACGTCCCCAACCTCTGTTGTGCGGGGGAGTGACGGCAATGACATCCTGGCAGGCAGCGCAGGTGATGACCTGATCATCGGCGGCAAAGGAGATGACACTCTTATAGGCAACGATGGCAACGACATCTTTGCCTACGATGGCCCCTGGTATGACGAGCGCATCGATATCATTACCGACTTTGAACCTGGGGTAGACAAAATTGATTTCAGTGCCCTACTAAACGGGGATGCCCATCAGAGCACTACTCCCTTCTCAGACTATGTTCAGATAGAAGAATCGGGTAGCGACACTATCATTCATATCAATCCTAGAGGCGATCAAAAACCGGGCTTCTTCCGACAAATGGCGACACTGGAAAATGTAAGCGGGGTGAGTGAAAGCGACTTTATCCTCAGTGCATCGGACGGCAGTGATGCCGATGATAGCTCTGGGAGCAGTAGCGACCCTGGCGTCACTCCTCCGGATAGCAATCTACCCGGAGGGGAGGGGATTTCCGATACCGATGGGAGTCCCAATGACGACTCGGGCGACCCTGCTGGGGAAGACGACATTACTAACGATGCTACTCCCCCTGACGCAGGTGGCCCCGCAGATGAGACGCCGCCTCCGAGTGACGATGTTGATCCTCTACCCTCTGAGCCCGGCACCCCTTATGCCTTTGGCATCATGCCCGACAATGCCGACATTGCTGACGCCCAGCGGGCCTATCGAGAATGGAAAGCGCTATACATGAGCAACTCAGGTGTTCCCGACACCCAAAATATGCTGCGAGTCTTTAATGCGCCCGACGGGCGGGGGGTTACCACCAGTGAATACCATGCCTATGGCATGCTCTTTGCGGCTCACCTTGAAGCCGATGACACAATATTGGAAAAACTCTGGAATTATGCGGAGCAACATCTCAATGAAGATGGCTTGATGAAGTGGCACATTGACAACTCTGGCTATGCAGAGTGGAAGCAGTCCGCCCTAGATGGGGATGTTGATATCGGCATGGCTCTCGACTATGCCGCGCGCCGCTGGCCTGGGCAGGGCTGGGAAGAACGAGCTGAGGACTATATCAACGGCATCATGAAACCCGGTAAAAATAGTTATCTCCGCACCGACCCTATCGACACAGGTGAATGGCCCCGCTGGTTTAAGGGCATTTACCTAAACTATCAAGCCACTGCCTATATGGATCGGTTTAGCGATCGCACAGGTGATGATCGCTGGGTGGAGATTGCTATCCCCAACACCTATGACCTGCTGGACTACTCTTACAACAACTATGAACTGCCGGCATGGCACGTGGATGCTGAAGGTAAACCCGTCCGGCCCAATGATCCTTGGAACTCGAGTGCTAATCGGCATGATGCCGGAGCCACTCGCACCGATTGGCGAATTGCTACCCATTACCTAGCGACAGGACACCCCGACGCGGAGAAGTGGGCTAACAAACTCACCGATTTCTTTTATGACGCAGGCAATAGTCAAGGAGCAGGCAACGCCGATGATTTTGAGCCTACTAACCTGAGAACGGGCTATCGCTTTATGACGACGGGGAATGCGACTGCTGGAGCAGGCTATGGCGATCGCAAGCTCATCGCTGAAACCATGATGGCTGCCGCTGGCGTTGCAGCTATGGCCGCTGGCAATACAGAGATTACAAATGAAGTGTATGACCACCTGGCATCAACCCCCGTCGATCGAGGCGACAAAACGATGGAGAATGCTATGCACGTTATGGGTCTCCTCATCATGAGCGGAGGGTTAGAAAGCGTCAAATAATTCAGGGCAAGGTACAGTCACGTTTCCCGAGTAGTTCGACAAGCGAACTTTGAAGAGTCACCTGGTGAGTAGCGCGTGCATCGTGCACTCTACTCACCAGGCAAAATCTAACGTGGGCAAGACAGCGCAGCATCGCGATGCTGCCTCACCCGAGTTGAGTTGAAATTATTTAGCTCCTGTTCCTGGTAACCTTACGAACTTGAGGTGGTTTGAGCGTGGGACTTCCGCGTTGCGCAGGTTCCACGCTCGCCTAGCACAGCCACGTAAGAACACGACTTGGCAAGTTTCACGCAAAAATAGGGGTTTGGCGCGCTCCGCGCGCGCCAAACCCCTATTTTTGCGTTGTGAATTTGATAACTTTGCAAAGTCGTGTAAGAACGTAAAACTATAACCATTGAGACAGGAGTAAACGTATCCGATAGAAAAGGTTTCGAGCTTATTCAGCACTTAAAACAGCACCGCTTTCGCTTATCTACTTATCCTACGTCTTTCAACATATAGGAATCCTATTTGATTCCTGAAAATATTTCTAGAGGTGGGGGCGGGCGCAGCCCGTCCGCACCTCTAGAAATCAAATAGGGTGGCTATATGTCTTACATATTTGTCGCGATTTCACCATTATTGATATTTTCTTCATAAAAAAACTTAGTTCTTGTTCTAGATCGACACTTATACTGGAATAGCAGATTCAGTCTCTGCTTCCAAATAGTTCAGTCGCTGTGCAAAATTATTTTCACATTTTTCTGAGAGCACAGTCCTTCAGGATGTAGGTAGCTTGGCACAATTAAAAACCAAATGTAATACCCTGCACTGCTCGCGCAGCAGGTGATGCAGGGTATTACAGTATAACTATTGTGCTTACCTACTTACCTGCAGGAAGAATATACACGCTTAATTCTGCCCATGTATTTAATGTTAAAATTCAAAATATTAAGATTTAAAATAAGACTTGCATTTGGTAGAGTAACATAGTGCTGTAGTGCCGCTTTATCAAAATCTACCTTGAAAATTTAATTGTTATCTACTGTTTCCAACCGATAACATTGAAACCAGAAGATTTATCCCCATATAGAATTTTCCCCTCTTATCTGCCTCTAATGGCATCTACTTTAGAGAATAGCTAGAAATGAAAATATTTCTAAAGGTGGGGACGGGCTGCGCCCGCTCCCACCTTTAGAAATCAAATAAGATCGCTGTAGAGGTAAATTCATGGCCTTACCCAATTTTTTTATTATCGGAGCCGCTAAGTCTGGCACCACTACTTTATATAACTCGATAAAACAGCATCCAAAGATTTACTTGAGTCCGTTAAAAGAGCCACACTTCTTCTCCCATGGCTTATCAGGAAATACAAATATTGCAGTCGAGCGCTACGGCAGCCTCCAATCTCCTATTACTGATTTAGAAACCTATCGAGCCTTGTTTGATAACGTTTCGAGTGAAACAGCAATTGGCGAAGCCTCGACCAGTTACCTCATTCATCCTAATGCTGCGGAGCGAATTCATAGGCATATTCCTGATGCTAAAATGATTGCCATTCTTCGTAATCCTATTGATCGTGCTTATTCAGCATTTCTTATGAAATGTCGAATTCAGAAGCAAGATATGTCTGATTCTCAGCGTTTGCTCAAAGAATTTGAAGATGAAGTCAGAAAATCTTATGGGGAAAATAATACAGGACTTTATCATCGAAAAATTAGTAAATATTTAGAGTATTTTGACACTGAGCAACTAAAAGTTGTTACTTTCCAGTATTTTCAAAATAATTTTAGTCACATTATTAAAGAAATATTTCTCTTCCTTGAAGTGAATCCTGAAATCCACATTGAAAAACCCGGAGTTCGTAACAAAGGAGGGGTTCCTAAAAACAAATTACTTTTTGATTCCATGGAGAGAATGCGAAAAGAATTTAATACTACAGTCCGTCCCTTCATATCCGATGCAATGGTTGATCGCATGTATAACTTTTATACCAACATGCGCAATCAAACTCTGAAAAAGCCTCCAGAATTACCGACAGGCACCAGACATAAACTTTTAGAACTCTATCGGGACGATATCTTAAAACTGCAAGATACTCTCCAGCAAGATTTCTCAATGTGGCTCGAATGATGTGCATTTATAATTTTAACTCAATATATCTGAGAGAATATTCAACTTTTACAGCATGGGAGTCCTATTTGATTCTTGAAAATATTTCTAAAAGCGGGGGCGGGCTGCACCCGCCCTCACCTTTAGAAATTAAGCAGGATCGCTATAGAAGCTACGATTTCATACATTAGCTCAGCCACGAGAATACTCTATTTATTTATGGGAATGAATCACTGTTCGATTGGTCGCTATGCCAAAACTCTATGGCGATCGCCCACGCCTAAATGGCCCTATGTCCTCGGCATACTGGCTGGTCTTGGGGCAGCCTTGGTAACCTATCACCGGTTTGCTTTGATCGTGCCCCAAACTGACTCAACACCGATGTCGGCATCTACTTCTAACGTGAAGGCAGATACGATCGCATCAGATTCTGGCAGTCCCTACAGCTACGGCATTTTACCCACCAATGCAGATATTGAGGATGCCCACCGAGTGTACATGGCCTGGAAGAATCTCTATGTCCAGTCTACCCACGTCCCTGACCCAGAGACGATGCTACGGGTCTTTAACCGCCCAAATGGCGAAGGAGTCACCACTAGCGAATATCAGGGGTATGGGATGCTATTTGCTGCCCACCTCGAAGCGGACGATACCGTTCTTCGAAAACTCTGGAATTATACGGAGTCTTATCTTAATGATGAAGGCTTGATGAAGTGGCACATTGACCAGGAAGGTACCGCCGAATATCGACAGTCAGCCCTGGATGGAGATGTCGATATTGCGATCGCCCTTGATTATGCAGCCCGTCGCTGGCCGAATCGGGGTTGGGAGGAGCGAGCAGAAGCCTACATCAATAACACCATTGCTCCCGGTAAGCGCAGCTATCTGAGAACTGTGCCTATTGATACGGATGAGTGGCCCCGCTGGAAAAAAGGGATTTACTTGAATTACTTGGCAACTGCTTACATGCAGCGATTTAGCTATCGCACTGGCGATCGCCGCTGGGTTGAGATCTCCCTGCCTAACACCTACGCCCTGCTAGACCACTCCTACAATAATTTTGTCTTACCTGCTTGGCATGTGGATGAGATAGGTCAGCCAATCCACCCTAACGATCCCTGGGATTCCAATTTGAACCGTCATGACCGAGGTGCAACTCGGACTAACTGGCGGATTGCTACTCACTATCTCGTCTCCGGTCATCCAGACGCACTACGATGGTCAGAAAAGCTGACTAACTTCTTCTATAATGCAGGCCAGTATTGGGGATCACAGAATACAGGTGATTTTGCTCCTGACCATTTGCGCATTGGATATCGATTTATGACCACCGATGTCCATGTAGCCGGAGCACCCTATGGCGATCGCAAAGAAATTTCTGAAACCATGATTGTTGCTGCCGGGGTTCCTGCAATGGCCGTAGGGCAAATCGAGATGACCAACGAAATCTATGATTTCCTTGCTGCCGACTCCTTAGACAGAGAGGATATTCCAATGGATAACGCTATGCACGTTATGGGACTATTAATTATGAGCGGTGGGCTAGAGGCTGTTCAGTAATCCTAATTTTTAAGCAGGCATGATGGTCAGCGGCGGCCAATTCGCGTCTTTATCAGAAATTACAGAAATAGTCAACGGCCATTGAATACCAATGGCGGGGTCATCATAGCGGAGTCCCCGTTCATAGCCAGGGGTATAAAACTCACCCACCTGGTAAATGACTTCGGCTCCGTCGGTCAATGCTTGATAGCCGTGGGCAAACAGCTCTGGGATATAGAGGGCACGGCGGTTTTCTGCGGTGAGTTCGATCCCAAAATATTGAAGGTAGGTGGGCGACTCCGGACGCATATCAATGATGACATCATAAATTGCTCCCCTGATGCAGCGGATCAGCTTGGTTTCTGCCGCTGGGGGAATTTGGTAGTGCATTCCTCGCAGAGTACCTGCCTTAGGGTTAAACGACAGGTTAGACTGGGCTACCGTTGGCTTCAGTCCGTGTTCTTCAAATTCTTTGGCACAAAAAACACGGGCAAATCCACCTCGATGATCCGAACGTATGTCAACATCAACAGTATAGGCACCCTTGAGCTTTGTTTCGGTGAAAATCATGGAAGTATCTGGATGTAATAGCAACCGAAATGAAATCTCCGCATAGCCCACAACATGAGCTATGCGAAGACTTTGAGGTTATAGACCAACGCCAGCGTAACGGGGTACATCGGTTTTGTTCAGCATCCGCCGACCATCAACCACAAGGGGAGGGTGCTCACGATCTTTCAGTAGCTCAGGGAGCTGCTGGAAGTTTTGCCAGCGGGTCATGATCAGGATGGCATCTACATCGGCGATCGCCCCCTCCAGGTCATCATAGAAACTAACCTGGTCGCTAAATACCTTTTCGGCTTCATGACGGGCGATGGGATCATAAGCCATGACCAGCGCTTTCTCCGCCAGCAAGGCATGGGTGACGGGAATAGCGGGGGATTCACGGATGTCATCGGTGCCGGGCTTGAATGCCATGCCCAATACCGCCACCTTCTTTCCGTCCAAGTCAGGGTAGTCAGCTTTGAGCAAGTCCATCATCCGTTGAGGTTGGGCGGCATTAATATTGATGACCGATTGCAGTAGTTGCATAGAACTACCCATTTTGTTCCCGTAAGCAATCAGAGCTTTGACATCCTTCGGGAAGCAACTGCCCCCAAAGCCGCATCCGGCTGCTAGGTAGGTTATGGAAGACGGAAATATCCGCTCACCTGTTGATAAAATAGGTGTAAACCGTTTATCTAAATGAACACCATGCATGGCCTCGACCACATCCACTCCAACGGTGGCACAGAGGTTGCCAATTTCGTTGGAGAAGGAGATGAGGGTTGCTAGCAGGGAATTGGCGGTGTACTTGATCATTTCCGCAGTCTTGGTGTTGGTGCGGAGTTGATCGACTCCCTGGAACATAGCATACAATTCAGCTAGAGCATCGGTGCTGCGCTTATCAATGCCCCCTAGCACAATCCGGTCAGGGGACATAAAGTCAGGGATCGCTTCTCCTTCCTTCAAGAATTCGGGGTTCATCCCTACCCCAAAGTCAGCCCCCGCTTTCTTGCCAGAGGCTTGCTCTAGAATGGGCAATACAACGCCATCGGTGGTGCCGGGAACGACAGTGCTTTTGACCACAACCACATGATAATCATCTTTATCCTTAAGGATGGTGCCGATTTGCTCAGACACGAGCTTGATGTACTTTAGATCAATTTCGTTGCCATCAAAGGGAGTCCCCACAGCAATGAGAGACAAGTCGGTGTCCATCACAGCTTGCCGCAGATCGGTGGTGGCAGTGAGGGTGCTGCCAATATTCTTCTGGAGGAGTTCCTCTAATCCGGCTTCGTAAATGGGGGGAATGCCTTTGTTGATTTTGTCAACCTTGGCCTGATCCACATCTACACAGATTACCTGGTGACCTTTTTCGGCCAGACAAACCCCGGATACTAGTCCAACGTAGCCGGTGCCAACAACGGATACTTTCATTTACGCCTCCTCTGCAACAGCATTATCTCGGTACCAAATAAGCGATCGCCGCAACCCTTCATCAATGGAAATCGATGGGTTATAGCCCAAGTCGGTGCGGGCTTTGGCGATAATAGGACAGCGTCGATTGGGGTTGTCCACCAGGTATGCCTTATCTTCACTAACCTGGCGCACAACCTTGCCAGTGTAACCCAAGAGCTCCTTAGAAACGACAACCACCCGCTCGGCCATTTCACCCATCGAAATTTCTGGCTTTTCAATGCCGATGTTGTACGCTTCGCCTGGACGGCCATTCACCAGAATTTTGTAGTAACCCACGATGGCATCAGCGATATAGCAGAAGGTACGGGTGGGCGAACCATCCGACAGCATCACAATGTCCCGGTTGGCTAGCACATCCCGTGCAAAGTCAGGCAGGACACGACGATCGGTAATCTTTAGCCCAGGGCCGTAATTGTTAAAGGGACGAGCCGTTTTAATCGGTAGATTATAGTGCTGAGCGAAGTTAACGCAGAGAGTTTCGCCATATCGTTTGGATTCGTCATAGCACGCCCGTGGCCCAGTACAGGAGACATTACCCCGATAGGTTTCGGGAGTGGGGATGTTTTCGGGAGTAGGGTCACCGTAAATTTCGCTGGTGGAATAGAACAAGAATCCTTCAACCGGATGCTCAGACTCCTGTTGCTTGCGGCAATATTCCAGCAAGATGCGCAAGCCATTGACATTAGCATCCATCGTTTCAATGGGGTACTTGCGGTAAAAAGTTGGAGACGCAATGGACGCTGCATGAATAATGAACTGGAAATTAGGAATGTTTGTAGGAAGAGGTTGAGTAACATCATGCTTAGAAAGAGTAAGATTAGCATCCCCTTCTAATTGGGTGAGCCATTCAGGTACCCCGCGAATATAGTTGTCATACACCGTCAGGTTGATGGGAGCCATCTTAGAGATTTTATTCCAGTGCAAGACAGACTGCACTAGATAGTACCCTAAGAAGCCTGCCCCTCCAATAATCAGCAGGTTTTTCCCAGCCATTTGAGCAAACTCAGCTTTGAGAGTGCCGCAAATATAATTTAAATCAATATCAATTACATCTTGAGCCGTTTTCATACAGGCTTACCTCATGGAAGTGGTTGTAATGTAAGGATCAGTTTGAGGGTGCTTTAAGGAAAAGGAAAGCAAAGCGGTTGAGGCTAAGCAGATGCACTTCTGGGGGAGTGTCATTTTTATTTTGTAGGAAAAGTTCCATAACTTCTCCTACAAAATAAGTTGTGACAACTGCTTAGACAGCGGCAGGAACTCGAGCGGACCCGAAGAAAGCATCCTGCTCGGCTCGGAGCTTATGCGCCAGACTGTCAGTGGGGAGTTCCACATCGTCGTAGGTGAGTACCTGATCTTTGGGGACATTACGCTTCAGGCGACATCCTTCTGCCAGTCCCATCGGCAAGAGATTTTGTTCGCGAACGGTGTCATGGTTCTCACACTGGCCATAAGTCATGTACCAGCCAAGGCCATCCAGGGTTTCTCCTGCGTTCAAATCAATTTTGGCCGTGGTAACGACATCAACGACAGGGCCACCCATGGGGGCGATCGCCGCATCATTGAACAACACCATCCGGGCGACTGATAGAGGAACTTCAAAAACCGTCAGGTGGTACGGGGTGTAAAAGCTATACAGGGAACCTTCCCCAAGCTTGCCGTAGTTGAGGTAATGCTTCTGAAGGCCATCTCGGGCTTCCGCGAATACAAACACGCCGGGGCTGGGCAGGGTACCAACCACATAGTCAACAATGCCGCCCAGTTCGCGCAATTGGTCGATGTCATACATGTCCACCATCTCATCAATGTGGCCTTTGTATTCCAGGCCAATCATGCCCCGTTGAGCGACCTTCATGCCTGTGGCATTTGCGACGATAGCCTGTTCAAACGAAATTTTGGTGCCATCGGCAAAGCTAGTGACCATGTGCGGGGTTTGTCCCCATTTTTTGGCGAATCCTGCTTGGGTAGTGGGGTTACGGTACCGATCTTGCAGGCCTTTGATGTTACCGCAGATGCGGGGTGTTAAACCAAGGCTTTGAACAAACCGATAGAGGTTGATCTGAACACCGGGCTGGTCACCGTCGCATCCTGTGAGGATGATCCCTGCCCGGTCAGCATACACCTTAAGGATGGGGCCGACGGTGCCGTCTAGTTCAGCATTCATCAATACCATTGGCTTACGATGTTCGATGGCAGCCAGGGTAACTTTTGCACCGTACTCCACATGGCCAGTGGCTTCCACCAACCCTTCTAGGCTGTCCGATTGGCAAAGAATCATCGGATCGTCGGTGATAGCGTACTGGTTATGGGCAATCGCATCTTCCAACTCGCCTACGGTTTTTACGACGCGCACATCGTTGACACCCACCTCCGCGAAGGCATCTCGGGCAGCTTCCAGGGTGCGGTTACACAACACTGATAAGCGCATTCCGGGCAGATAGTTTACCATCTGATTCACCAGACCACGACCCATGAACCCAGCCCCGAAAACACCGACTCTTACAGGATTATCGGCTTCGGCACGGGCTTTCAGGGCCGTATCTACAATAATCATGGGAATTGCTCCTGCTGCTACAACATTTTTACTGATGTCCCTAAACCCTAAGAGCCTATTCAAAAGAGCCTATTCAAAAACTTATAAGAGCTTTTGAATACAAACTCCCCGATAGAATCTTCAAATAGGTTAGAGTTCTACCGCTTACCTTATAGGATTACCAAACTTTCCAAGGAGGTTTACCTGACTGCCAGAGTTTTTCTAAGTTGTTCTTATCGCGGAGGGTATCCATTGGCTGCCAAAAGCCTTCGTGTTTGTAGGCAGACAATTGATTGAGATGAGCCAATTTTTGTAGAGGATCATGTTCCCACATGACGCTATCGCTTTCGATGTAGTCAATGACCTCTGGCTCTAAGACGAAGTAGCCACCATTAATCCAGGCCCCTTCGCCGTCATGCTTTTCACGGAAGCTAGAGATTTTAGTTTGCTCCTCACCTAGTACAATTGCACCAAAGCGTCCGGGCGGTTGCACTGCCGTTAGTGTCGCTTGGGTGCCCTGGCGCTTGTGGAAGGCGATCAGTTCAGTAATGTTAATATTGCTAACGCCATCCCCATAGGTAAAACAAAAAGTTTCGCTACCAATGTGTTCGCGGACACGCTTTAACCGTCCACCGGTCATTGTTTCGGCCCCAGTATCGACCAAGGTGACTCGCCAGGGTTCCGCATTGCCAGCGTGGATGTTCATCTGGTTAAACCGCATGTCAAAAGTAACATCTGACATTCGAAGAAAATAGTTAGCAAAATACTCTTTTATGACGAATGCTTTATAACCGCAGCAAATAATAAAATCATTGATACCGTGGGCAGAATAAATTTTCATAATGTGCCATAGAATGGGCTGCCCGCCAATCTCAACCATTGGTTTTGGCTTAATAGAGGTCTCTTCGCTCAGGCGAGTTCCAAGCCCTCCGGCCAAGATAACAGCTTTCATAGATCAAAGCCTCATATACAAGTACTATTTCCAGGTAATATTTCTAGAAGGAGTCGCAGATATGCTTGTAACAGCATAAAAGATAGGTCTAGGAAGTCTGGTGAAGATATGATGAGTATCTTCCCTGTCTTTATTAAGATAGTTCCCAGATTGCGGTTTGAAGTAACATCTTTCAAAGTTGGAACCTTGCAACCAGATATTTATGCTGAAAGAATATCCCGTTTCGAGAAGTTAATGATATGCGCTTCATCAAGGAGTATTTAAGGATCAAGGATTAAGTAAAATTCAATTTTAGTAGAGCGGCGCGGCGATGCCGCTCTACTAAAATTTGGTTCAAATTATTTAATTCTCGTTCCTAAAGATCTCTCCCCCCTCAAATGTCTCTAAGTTTTAATTTGTAATCGCGGGAGAACGTGTAATTGCAAGCTAGCAAGCTAGTCGTTTTCAATTGCACATTTTGGGTAAGAAATACTGAAGGTAAGCAAGAGGTGCTTTAAGTAAGCTTGGTCTTCGGCTGAGCCAGGCATTTACGCAGATCCATATGCACAAGGCTTTTACGTATCCCAGCAGGTATAGACAATTATCATACGCTTACTTACATTTGCTAGTGTCGTTTTCTGGTATGCGTGACTGCAGCGACTGCGCGTTTATCAGTAGCTTGGCACAATTAAAAACCAGATATAAAACCCTGCGCTGCCCGCTGTGCAGGCGGCGTAGGGTTTCACGGTTTGATATTAATTGTGCTCACCTACTTAGTTTGCTCCTTAATGTCTAACCGTGGATATGTGGAGATGTGCAGATAAAGCGATTTTATAAAAAGGCAATAGGCATAGTCTGTCGCTCTTCTTGCTTGGAATCTTGTTTAGCTACAGTCTCCTTATGGGAAGAACACTACAGCAATCCCATGGAATTGCTCAATAAAGGGGCAAGCCTTATTGACTGACAAACATGACTTGGCAAATTTCAGGCAAAAATAAGAATTTGGGGCGCGCTCCGCGCGCGCCAAATCCCTATTTTTGCGTTGTGAATTTGAGAACTTTGCCAAATTGTGTGACAAAACTTATGCACAGATTCTCTGGAAGCCCCTCACCCTCTCCCGAGGGAAGAGGGTGAGGGTGAGGGTGAGGGGTTGGGGGTGAGGGGCAACAACTTTTATCAGTCAAACAGGGGGCAGGCTGCACTTGCCCCTTTATTCAGAGTTTTTCTCCAGAAGGAAATTAGGACTTCTACAGCGTGACAGAGGCCAGAAGCCGGAATTCGAGGATTTACCTACGGCCTCACCCTCATATACTATTTTTTTTTTGACTGTAGTTTCCTTAACATTCATTTTGGACGTTACATGCATTTCCTGATTATAGAAAACTTTAGGCAGCTAAATCTATAAGATTCTTTTTACTTTTCTAAAGGGCTCATGTTAATTTGCATGAAGTAGGGGAACTGATTTCCCCAAAGGTTGATATTGCGTGAATATCTTTTCAAGGAACTTGCGATGACGAAGACTACCTCAGCGATCCAGGCTTTTATCAATGCTTACGACAATGAGCTTCTGGTATATGAAGATTTGCATTGCTCTGTTCATGCCATTTGTTGTAGTACGCCATTTAAAGATCTGTTGCTCGCACTCGTTAATAGTCCAGCTTTTTCTGAGGAACTGGGGCGAGAATTTGCATTGGCGGGAGCAATTCAGGGTTTGTCGGCGGGCCGCAAACTTCGAAGTTGCTTGAATCTCTCTCTCAGTCAATTTTTTGGGCTGCTGGCTGAGTTAATGGCAGCATTCAACCTGGCAGCGGGTAAAGACTGGTCTATGTTTAGCGATCGCATTCATCAGTCAACATTAAGTCAAAAGAAACTACTTGACGCTCTTGTGCAAGGCCAAAATGGGGCATTTTATGAGCAACTAGCATCAACACTGGTCGAAACTAATCCCCATGCGATCTATCCAACATCAAGCTATCGCCAAAGCCATGCTCACGTGGTGAGCACTGATGATGATCAAATCATCGAGGCGGTCATGACATCCAGTACATTTACATCTATTCGCGTCCTGGAAAATTCTCTCGATCCCCAGCAGACTGTTTTACGCGACATGTACGTTGCTCATGGTCGCTGTGTTTGCTTAGTGGATCAAAATGTCGAGAAATACTACGGCGAACAAGTCAAGCGATATTTCAAGCACCACGGTATTCGTTTAGATAAACTGATATATCGCGCCATGGAAGTTGACAAAGACATTCACACCGTTGAGCGAATGCTCGGTGATTTTAAGCGTCTCGGTGTTTCCCGAAACGAACCGGTTCTCATTGTGGGTGGTGGTGTGTTGACCGATACAGGTGGTCTCGCCTGCGCTCTTTATCACCGAAATACCCCCTATGTGATGCTCTCTACCTCTATCGTGGCAGGCATTGATGCAGGTCCTTCTCCGCGCACCTGCTGCGACGGATTTGGTTACAAGAATCTATTCGGTGCATATCACGCACCTATACTTTCTCTCACCGATCGATCCTTCTTTAAGACTCTGAGAGAAGGTTGGCTTCGACACGGGATCGCAGAAATCATCAAAATGGCAACGGTAAAGAATAAAAGCTTATTCTGCTATCTGGAAGAAGCTGGCTCCGATCTCATCACTACTCGGTTTGGCACCCTAGATTGTGAACCAGGTAATCGAATCAGCGTCCTTTCACAAAAGATTCTAGGGTCTGCCCTCCGCAGCTATGTGGAGGCGGAGTACGACAACCTCTATGAAACACATCAATGCCGTCCCCATGCTTATGGACACACCTGGTCTCCAGGATTCGAAATTGAGGCTGGATTGTTACATGGTCATGCAGTCGCTATCGGGATGGGATTTGGCGCGTACTTGAGCTATCTTAATGATTGGATTAGTGAAAGTGAGTTGCATCGAATTCTCAATCTCATCAGTTCTTTTGGTCTGAGCCTGTGGCATGATGTGCTGCTGAATAAAACAACTCTCTGGGCTGCTCAGGAAAAAATTGTGCAGAAGCGAGGCGGCAATCTGGCTGCACCTCTGCCCAAGGGTGATATTGGCAAATGCGGATATTTGAATACCCTAAGCCGTGATGAACTGAATGGGGCGATCGCCCACTATCAGCACCTCTGTGAAGCATATCCCCGCAAGGGACAGGGCATCGACCCGCTCTGCCGTGACGTAGGATTAGAAGACCCGTCTACAGTCGCCCATCATGTTCTGGCTGAGCCAATGGACGCTTACAACCCATCGTCCGAAGAGCTACTGTCTGGTGTTTAGGGAGAATAGTGATCAATGACAACCAATACATTTGATATGGTCATTCCCCTCTACAAAGCTCGGTGGAATACGCGAGCTGTTTTAGAGGGGGTAACGACCCATTATTCTCCGCGCACCATTCACATCATCACTCCTGAAATAGAAGCAAAGCACTTACGAGTACAGCTACAAACCTGGGCCATCTCTCCTACCTATGTTCATGAGGAAGAGAACTTTTTCAAGGCTGCAACCACTCTATCGAAGGACACAATTTGTGCCGAGCTTAACTTGGGTGAGTCCCTATACACACCAGGATGGTTTTATCAACAACTCCTCAAGCTCGGAGCAGCGGATGGCATTGCGAATCTGAGTGAATGGTACGTAGTGTGGGATAGCGATCTACTCCCTGGCAAGACTTGGCCACTCACTCAAAAAGCGGGAAGTGATGCTCAGCATACGTTTGCACTGCTCCAGCATAATCAATACGGTAATCCCAAAATTGTCTCGATATGGGATCAGTGGATTCGGACTGTGTTGGGTGTCCCCTCCCTGACCGATCCTGTGGGAACGTTTATTCCACACCATATGTGGTTTAAGCGGAGTCATCTCGACTCGTTTAAGCGGCAACTGCAGGTCTACTATCAATCGGATGCCAGTTGGCTATTGTTGATGATGCGCTCGGCAAATGATTTTGGTACGTTCAGCGAATATTGGTCTTATGTCTCTTGGGTTGCGTCACAGTCGCCCAACGATGTCGCGTTTCATCCCTACGACCAGTACGGAATGACGACTGAACGGTTTTTTGATGATGGAACAGGGTTATTTTCTAAAGCATTAAGACAGTACTACTCTGACAGTTCTATGCCTATGCCGACGTCCTCGTCAGAGTTTTGCCCTTCTTACCAAGACGTAATGACGTTTATTCAAGAGGCATATGGCACCGACCCACTCCCCTCATCATTGTCCTTTGAAAGTAGCCCTCGACATCTTAAGAAAGATGAAAAGACCATGCACATTGAAGAAAGCCGCTCTCGGTGGAATCCACGAAATGCAAACTCTTCAGCCCGGTAGTTGAGCCATTGAGCGTTGCTGAATGATGGTATGGACGGAAATGGTGATACACGACTTTGCAAGCTTCAGTGGAGCAGCGCTGCATCGCCGCACTGCTCTGCTGAAGTTGGATTTCATTTAATCCTTGATCCTTAGCGAAGAAAGCTGCTGATGAGCCAGAAGAAAAAGGAAGCAGAAATACCTGCAAAGGCTTCGGCAGAGAGGCTCACTGCGTTGAGCTGGGACGCCATCAAGGACCCTAAAAAATATCCAAGCAAAACGCCAACCGTCAAACCTGCCAGGGTTAAGAGAAGAGAACGTAGAAACTTGTGCTCTTTTCGATTCAGAAAGAATAGGGATGCAAGAAAGCCAATAGCAAGACCAGCAGGAACACTAAAGGCGCTTAGGAAGGCAGACCCGGCAAAAACAGCAGCAGGCCACAATACTTCATTTCGGTCGGGGTTATCGATAAACCGATTGAGCCAGTCAGGTGGCTGCTTTGATGGCTTATTGGAAGGTGCCCCCTTAGCTTCTGCAAGCCGTTCTGGAAACCGAATCCGATCGGGTACCTTGATCTTGCCTTCTTGCCGCATTCGGAGGCGATCCATCAAAATTGCATCATACGCAGCTTCCACAGCATCTCGTTGCTTTTGATCAGTCGCTAGCTCCTGCATCAGGCGATCGCGGGCTTCCTGAATCTCTTCGAAAGATGAGCTCTCATCAACCCCTAATGTTTCATAGTGATGCTGAACACTCATCGTAAATTCCTCAACTCCCCTATGGTTACGGCTCGGCGCTAGCAGACTTAAACAAATGCTCTTTTAGGTATTTTAGCGGTCTAAAAAGCAATTGCGCAGGCAGTTCCTCAAAATCTATAAATAAACTTGGAAACATACCCGAACTATCCTGAATTGTTCCTCAATGTGCGAAAACAGACAAGGATTCATAAAGTTACTCAGATTCATGAAGTTACTCAATGGAGGCATGACGATACTCACTTATCTATCATTTCCATCAGAGTATTTCGATAAAGCACCTCCAAAGCACCTCCATACATGAGGCAGACGAGCCTATGACGTCCGTATGGCAGCATCAGTGTATGAGCTTGCTAGGTATAAGCTTGCTAGGCCAGGCGGGTACAGCCTATCCCTGGTTAAAGCGCGCTGTGCTGCATCAAAGCATGAATTCTCCCAATACAATCTTCTTTTAATGAGTTGTGGGACAATACCGTGTTCATGGTTATAACATAATGGAGGGCTAGTTAAATGGCTCTTATTATTAGAAGCAACTATGATGCTAAGCACCGATACTGTGTTATGCGTCATTACCGGGGACGGATCCATTCAGGTAACCGTGTCTCCATACTGAAAGATCTTATAGACAATATTGCTTACCGATGTAGTTTACAGCTATCCATCAAAGGTTACGACTATGGCTTCAGCCAAGATCCTCGTTGTTGATGATGACCCTGCCATTAGGACTCTGGTTCATCGCTTTCTGTCAAAGCATGACTATCAGATTGAGTCGGCAGAAAACGGAAAGTCAGCCCTATCTATTTTTGAACAATTTAATCCTGATCTTGTCATCCTTGATGTCAATCTTCCCGATGCAACAGGGTATAGTCTTTGCGAAGAAATGCAAAAGCGCACGGGGGTCTTTGTGCTGATGCTGACCAGTCGAACTGACGAGTCTGACAAGATTTTAGGCTTTTCTCAGGGAGCTGATGATTATCTGACAAAGCCTTTTAGCTTGAGTGAGCTAGAGGTACGTGTTGGGGCAATTCTGAAACGGCAGCGACCTGTGACGACGGCTGAGCAGCAGCGATTAACGTTTAATCGTCTGATGATTGATCCTGTCCGACGCGAAGTGACGATTGATGAAGAACTCATTCCATTAACAGCCCTTGAATTTGATCTGCTCCATTTTTTAGCGAGTCACCCAGGGCGTGTATGGCGTCGAGCTGAGCTGATTCAAAAGGTATGGGATTACGAGTATGTTGGTGATCAGCGGGTTGTTGATGTTCATATTGGTCAAATTCGCAAGAAAATTGAGATTGATACAGCGCAGCCTGCCCTAATTCAAACAGTGCGAGGAGTGGGCTATAAGTTTGAGGAACCAAATACAGATCAAAGCTCAGAAGATGTTGACGGTTGAGACAATGCCGGCACTGAGAGTATCGGTGCTCACTTTTGCTTTGGCGGGAGTCATGCTTAGTGCTTCCGGCACTGGGCAGGCACAACCTGTATCGCCGGGTTCTATGGGCG
The DNA here is from genome assembly GCA_964465285.1 of uncultured bacterium. Classification (GTDB taxonomy): domain Bacteria; phylum Cyanobacteriota; class Cyanobacteriia; order CAKZMO01; family CAKZMO01; genus JBCCWF01. The sequence goes on along the minus strand of CAYXJG010000014.1, from coordinate 8,783 downwards.
ATCGCCCCCGCAGTTTGTCCGTCCTCCCTCCGGCGAATAGGCAGATCCAAGCTTAGAATCAAGGAATAAATAACGTCAATTTGGAATAAGCTCAAACCCGCATTGTGTCGTCCGCGACACGGACGACACAATGCGGGTTTTGGGGGTGGACGCGCTGCGTCCGCCCCCAAAACCTGCTTAACCCGAACTCAGGTCAAGTAAAGTCTAATATTGAGTGGCACAGCGCGGCGGTGGTGACCCAATTTAGTCTGATTTGCTTAATCCTCGTTTATACGACTTGGCAAGTTTCACGCAAGAACAAGGGTTTGGGGCGCGCCGCGCGCGCCCCAAACCCTTGTTCTTGCGTTGTGAATTTGAGAACTTTGCCAAGTCGTGTCGGATAGGCACTTTGTTTTCATCATTTGTAGAGACAGCGAGCATACACGAGGTAGGATTTATGTTCGATAGCAGTCAGGGGGAGCCATCAATCCTCCAATTCTGGGCTGATCAACCGGGAGCGAATGGACTAAGCGGTGATGAAAATAGTCATCTGATAGGAGTCCATGTCGGACTGCACCAGTCTGCCCTCCCTTTTGATTACGATGCTGGTTTTGAACAACTGATTAGGTCAAGTGCTCCGGTTTCAGGCGTAGGGCGATCGCCCGTTTTCTCCAATGAGCCATCTGCTGACCTCAGAATGCCGGATTTCCCCATGCCTTTCAGGAGAAAGCCTGACAGGGATAACCTGACGGGTATTGCTGGGAGTGATGCGTGGGTAGTGCCGACTAACTTCACACATCCCCGTGTTACTGAAACCATTCAGGGACGGCTAGCGCAGAGTGATGACTTGAATCCAACTCGGATCAATCGGTTCAAGGACGACTACATACTGCAAAGCAACAATACGGTTCAAGTACAGATTGATATGGCCTCTGATGAGGTGGATACCTATGTGCAAGTTATCGACGGGCGATCGCAGCAAGTCATTGCCTTTAATGACGATGGTGGAGCAGGTACCAACTCCAGCTTAACCTTCACCGCTCAAGCTGGAGTTGACTATGTTGTCCGAGCAACCAGCTATGGTTTTTTTGAAATCGGCAGCTATGCCTTGCGAGCGAACGCTGTTTCGTCACCCATGCCATCACTCCCCAATACCCCTGATCAGTCCTTTAGCTTTACGGTAGGCTATGGAGCCGTGAACGCGGCTGATGCAGTGGCTCAAGCCATCAATCAGTCCGATTCGTTTGCTGCTGTTGCAGATATCGGCAATAGCTGGAGCAATAATTTAATTAATGCCCCTGAGGTGTGGAGTGCCGGATTTGAGGGCCAAGATATTGTGGTTGCCGTTGTTGACACTGGTGTTGACTACACCCATGTTGACTTGAACGACAATATCTGGCGCAATTCTGGCGAAATTTCTGGGAACGGTAGAGACGATGATGGGAATGGCTATGTGGATGATGTACTTGGGTGGGACTTTGCGAATAACGACAGTGATCCCCTAGACATTAACGGCCATGGAACCCACGTAGCAGGCACAATTGCTGCTGAAAACAACGACATTGGGGTGACGGGTGTTGCTTACAACGCAAGGATTATGCCTGTTCAGGCTCTTGGAGCCAATGGAGCAGGGTCGTCGAGGGCGATCGCCAACAGTATTCGATATGCAGCTAATAACGGAGCCCATGTCATTAACCTAAGTCTGGGCAGTAACTTCTATGACCCACAGATTGAATCCGCTGTAAGATACGCAACTGACCAGGGGGCGTTTGTTGTTTCGGCAGCGGGCAATAGTGCATTGAGCGAACCTAGCTACCCAGCTCAATTTGCAACAAATTGGGGAGTTTCTGTCGGAGCCATTGATCAATCCCTCCGCCTGGCAGGTTTTTCAAACCGTGCTGGGGGAAATAGCCAACTCTTTCACGTTGTTGCACCGGGGGTTAGCGTTGTCTCTACCCTGCCTGGCAATAACTACGGCACACTAAGCGGTACTTCTATGGCAGCTCCCCATGTTTCGGGAGTTGCGGCTCTCATGCTCAGTGCAAATTCGTCCTTGAGTACTGCCCAGATGAGAGAGGTAATCGTTAGTACATCTGCTTAAAGAACAAGAGGGCAGGCAATGCCTGTCCTCTTATCCTTTGTCCTCTTATCCTTTTTTGATGCATACACGACTTGGCAAGTTTCACGAAAAACTAGGGGGTTGGGGCGCGCTCAGCACGCCCCAACCCCCTAGTTTTTCGTTGTGAATTTGAGAACTTTGCTAAGTCGTACAGCTACAAAAATTGTTCTTTGCCTGTTAGAAAAAGGAACGACAGAGTGGTGCGCTAACGAGCTAAAAACACCAAAATTTCTCTCAATCTCCCTTGCAGAACATCCTAAGGGACTTGCAAGAAAATAAATTACCCGGAAAAGAGCAGCGGGCGCAGCCCGCTGCTCTTTTCTTCCGGTATCTTTTTTAGCCGCAGATCCCTAACGGGGAGTGCCTCTGGGTACCCTTTTCGGAAAAACTTAGGATCTGGTGCCACCTGCAGTCACCCCTTTATGGGGTGTCAACCCAGACTGTGACGGCGGCAACCGCCATAATCATGTCGTCGTTTTGATCGCCTAACTCTGGAATCGCGCGCCCCTGCACCGTCATGCCCCCCGACTCTAGCCGGAGCGTTTTCTGTCCAAAGGGAAGTACCGCTAATACATCATCTTCCCGAACCTGCGCTGGATTCGGGACGCCGACCTGAACTTCGACAATCATTTCATTGGGATGGCCTAGCCCAGCTACTTCCCATACTCCTGGTAATGCATTGTGGGCGATCGCATTTCTGACTGCTCTGGCAGCAGCAACGGTTGGGTCTTGCCCATGTTGGTCAACTCCCACACCCATTTCGATAATCAATCGTTTACGTGCCATAACATCACCCTCTACTGGTTTATAAGACTATGCATTGTTGTCAGGAAAGAGAGTCGGTGGGCTGCGCCCGCCACCCCTTTAAAAATATGCTAAGTATGCAGGACTCACGTCAGTCCTGTTTGATAGCGCTGTGCAAGTGCATTAAGTACAGTATGTTGAGTGGCGGTGCCCTGCGCCGCCACTCAACACATTTGGGTGTGCTGAACCAATTGCACACCGCTATATCCAACTTGGCATTATCCAACTTGGCATTATCCAACACGACTTGGCAGGTTTCAGGCAAAAACAGGGGTTTGGCGCGCGCAGAGCGCGCGCCAAACCCCTGTTTTTGCGTTGTGAATTTGAGAACTTTGCCAAGTCATGTATCCAACTTGGCATAGAGTGTGAGGAACCTCGTGTTCGTTTTGGAAAAGTTACAGATAGCCTTGTTATAGAGAGCCTTGGTAGATGACAAATGCTCCCCACAGGGCAGCGGCGATCGCCAGGAGCGTTGACCAAAGAGGATGGCTACTTTGGGCAAGGGTACGCCCCTCTACCCGAATTTTCTCCGCATCAATCCACGGGGTTGACCCCCTGCGAAACCATCCAGCCACGGTAACCGGACGCCCAATGAGCGTTGCAGGCCGATTTTTTCCCAGAATGAGATTACCAAAGGGGCCAATAGCAGACACCCAATGCAGTTTAAGCGTTCCGGTACGGGTGCGCAGCATCAGGTCTTGCCCCATGCCGTTGCTAATCCCCGATCGACCTATCAGCCGTCCTTCAAGCTGCACGGGAATGCTATCAAGGGGGATAGTCGTCGGGGTCTGGAGCAGAGTTGGCAACATGGCCTCGGTCTGGGCGTCTGGAGAGCGGATATCTGGAAAGAACTGATTAAGGCGCAATAAGGTTCCAAAGCTAAAGCCAATTGCCATAAAGCCAACCAGAAGGGACATATCCTTCCATAACCAGTCCAATTCATTGAAGTTAGCTAGCCTAGCTATTCCTCCCACCAGCCAGAGGGCGATCGCCAAAGCTATGCCTACTGGTGCCCCTAGATAGGGAGCAGCCTGAATCCAGAAGGGTGCGGATTTAGCCGGGGTTGGCAGGGCTGAGCGGGGTGGCAAGGACATGGCCGAATGTATCCGCAATTGGCGGGCACACTGACTCAGGACTTTGATGCGATCGCCCAGCAGAGGATGAGAATTGTTGATGAGCAACCCGTGGCGATGGGGATTATGGGTATCCCACCCTAGCAGAGACGGGAACGTGACGGCATCGCCTACTGCTGTGGAATTTGCAGACAGATCGTGAGGGGTATGGTGAGCGTGAGCATAAACACTTCCCAATGGAAGCGATTGCTGAGGGCTAAGGGGCATCAGCATTTCCAGACTGCTGATCATGAAATCTGTAGACCGCTGACGTTCAATGTCCTGCGCCATGCCTGTGGCGACGGCTGTCAGGGCAGAGGCAAGGCCGTTGGGGTTTCCCGTGATGCTGACGGCATGGCGATCGCCCTGAAACTGGCGGGTGCGCGAGAGCCATAAGCCAGGCCAGCGAAACATCCAAAAAAAGCTGTAGGCAATCGATGACACCGCTGCGGCGACTCCCCGAAAGAGTGGATTGCGGCGGCGATCGCCCCAGGCTGCACTGGCACGGTAGATCAGAAACGGAATCTGAGCCACCACCACCACCAGCATCAGCGGCAAACTATCTCTCTGGCGAATATGCCCCAGTTCCGCCCCATAGAGAGCTGCAATCTCGTCATCTTTCAACTGTGTTAGTAATCCCTGGCTCACAACAATGCATGATGTCCGAGGGAGGAGGCCGTAGCTGAGGATAAAGGGGGCCGAGCTGGGCTGCAAACTCAGCTTGGGCAACGGAAACCCGCCCTGTTTACACACTCGCTTCATGATTCGCAGAGTTTCAGGACTGCGGCGTTCCAGCTCCCGTTCGGGCAATGGCTTCACCCTGTAAAACCGTCCCAGGATGAATCTCAGGAGCCATTGGGACAGCATAAACATAATAACCAGGGCAATGATGATGACCCAGGTGGTATGGGTTTCTAGAAAATACCACCGAGGCACCGTCACCATGCGTCCGATGCGTCGCCAAACCGGGAGAGCCGTTTCCAGGGCAACCTGCGTCAGAATGCTGAGGAGAGCAACGAGGGCGATCGCCGTCCATCCATAGGACAGCCAAAAGGAAACCTGTCGGGAGGGTTTCAGCGGCGTCCACTGCTTTGCCCGCTCGACGGAACTGTTTACAGGAGGGGTACCCGCAGGAGGAACGGTAGAATTGCGCCGACTTGACCGGGGTTTCGATATGTTGAGGGCGGCAGCTAACTCGGGGGCAACATTAACGGTTTTGGATTTAGCCGAGTGGGGGTGGGCAGCACTCGTTGGCGAGGCGGGCACTTCAGCTTCCTGGGGAGAAGATGCAGGTCGGGGACGACCATGGGGGGGATGTGCTGATAGCAATGAGTGCGTGGTAGCCGTGAATGAATCATTGGCGGGAGGGTTTTCCGGGGGAGTTGCATCCGCAGAGTGCCTATCCGTCAATTGATAGCTGTTGTCTATCTGCTCATTAGAGTGAGCGTCGGAGCTATCCGCTAGCTCGTCGAAGGAAAATGGATTGTCTCCCACTTTTTCCTCTTGAGATCCCTGAGAAACCTGGGAAGGGTCGTCCAGGATTGAGGCTCCATTTGACTCGTGAAGCGTGAGGTCAGCAGCATCTTGGCTCTCCCTATTCATGGTTGGTTCTAGGGGAGCAAACCCTGTAGGGTCAGTAGAACGACGAGAGAACGAGTTCCGTCGGTGCGCCGATGATGATGAGAAGGAATTGTTGTCCTCGTGGAAGGGAAGGAATCCAGTGGGGTTTGTTGACTGAGAGGCAGGGAGAGACGGTTCAGGTTTAATAGCATCGGCTTCCGTCCGTCCAGTATCCTCCAGATTAGCTTCGCCAAATGGAGCTTCTTCAAACGAAGCCTCTTCAAACGGAGCCTCTTCAAACGGAGCCTCTTCAAACGGAGCCTCTTCAAACTGAACTCCTCCCAACTGACCATCTTCTCGCTCACCATGGGTGGGGGCGTTGTTCTGAGTATGTTCCGGAGGGCGATCGCCATTGTCTAACGCATTGTCCGCTTCCCTGCCTTCTAATGCACCCTCTTCCGTTGGAAAAGGATGGTCAACCAGAGTTGATGCCTCGGTTGTAAAAGGCGATTGGGCTAAGCTCTGCTGGTGCTCATCAGGCTCACTCGTCAGGCCATGTCCCTCGTCATCAGCATCGGCCATCTCCATTCCTTCAAATCGATCGCCGTGGCGTTTTTCTAGTACGTTCATGGCCTGCTGTGCCCACTGCTGAACCGAGTGGCTCGGGCTGTTGAGCAGCACCTCACATCGAACAAGTGCCTGCTCAAACTCCCCTGCTCTCTCATAGGCTTTGACTAATGCCATCTGGGCTTTGAGCCGGACAGAACGGCGATCCGCACTCTGATAGGCAGCTTCTAAATAGGCGATCGCCTCAGTAAAGTAGGACTGATCAAGTGCCATCAAGCCTGCCTTAAGTTGAGCCTCGGAGTCAATGCCCTGGGGAGTCGGCGGGATAGATGAACCATGTTGATTCGGGTTTGAGAAGTGTGGCATTTTCGTCCCTCATCGAGAGAGAAAGATTGAAGAGGCAATAAAACCCTCCACCGATAGAACATCTGCAGCTTGACACCCTCGGCAGGGGGCAGGCATCCACGTGGGGTTAGTTCAGCAAAACAATCGCAAGCAAAATGCTAATAGACGCACCGCATTTGCCATCTGTTCCGACTGATCGTTCAGAAGAAACAAAACGCAATGAAATCAACCGATACGCTGCCCTGAATCCCATATACCCTAGCATACCTATCGTTGACCAAATAAAAGATACCGAAGGAGAGGGGCGGCGGGCGCAGTCTTCCGCCCCTCCCCTGGCACCTTATTTTCTTGCAAGTCCCTTACCTTCTTGGTAAGCCGCTATGGGGCAATTCAGCAGAATGGCAACAGCCGTCGTCGATGTGTGCTCTATTCAGCAGGATTTTACAAAGACAAAGGCTCCTGCCCAGAAACCACTGGGGCGATCGCACTCAGCTCTAGTTCTGGATGATCGCCTTCTACCTGCTGGCAATTCCACTCGTTACGAAACAGAAGCACAGGACGGCCCCAGCTATCTTTCACGGTGGTGGTATTAAACAACCGTCCTGCTTTCTCTAGCGCTGACCATCCCCCCTTCACCCAGCGGGCAACGCTGTAGGGCAGTTGTTCCAAGCGGGTTTCCACACCATACTCATTTTGCAGGCGGAACTGGACAACCTCAAATTGAAGTTGCCCCACGGCTGCAAGAATAGGGTCACGCTTTGCCTCATCAGCAGAGTACATGATTTGTACGGCTCCTTCTTCACGCAGTTCATTAACCCCTTTGCGGAACTGCTTGAACTTTGAGGGGTTTGGATTCCGCAGAAAAGCAAATAGTTCGGGAGAGAAGCATGGAATACCATCAAATTCCAGCTTTTGCCCCAGGTAGATGGTGTCACCGATGGCGAACACACCTGGGTTGTTGAGGCCAATGACATCTCCTGGATACGCTTCCTCTAGGGACTGACGTCCCTGGGCAAAGAGCTTCTGCGGGTGAGAGAGACGCACATTCTTGCCCGACCGGGCATGGTTCACCACCATGTCCTTTTCAAATTTGCCGGAACAGACTCGCACAAAGGCAATTCGATCTCGGTGCTTCGGATCCATGTTGGCCTGAAGTTTGAAGACGAACCCTGTAAAATCAGGATGGGTCGGAGGAATCTTGCCCTCGGTACTACGTCGTCCCGTAGGCTTCAGGGCATAGTCTAAGAAGGACCTAAGGAATAGCTCTACCCCGAAGTTGGTCATAGCACTGCCAAAGAATACCGGAGTCATCTTGCCCTGATGCACCAGTTCAAGATCTAGATCGGTTCCCGCTTCGTCCAGTAGTTCAATATCCTCTTTGAGCTGATAGTAAAGGTCTTGCTCTAACAGATCTTCAATGCGGGAATCGCCCAAATCGACGACAGTAGAGCCTGCTTCTCGGCTACCATGGGCTGTGCGCTCGAACAAATGGATCTGCTTATTATGGCGGTCATACACCCCCCGAAAGCGATCGCCCATCCCGATAGGCCAGTTCACCGGATAGGTCAATAAATCCAGCTCTTGCTCAATTTCATCCAGCAATTCCAGCGGCTCTCGTCCCGGACGATCAAGCTTGTTAAAAAAGGTGAAAATTGGAATCGACCTCATCCGACACACTTCAAACAGCTTGCGGGTTTGTGGCTCCAGCCCCTTCGCAGCGTCTTCAAGCATGACTGCGTTGTCTGCTGCTGCCAGAGTGCGATACGTGTCTTCACTAAAGTCTTGGTGACCTGGGGTGTCAAGCAGGTTGATCCAATAGCCCCCATAATCGAATTGCAGCACCGTTGACGTAATAGAGATACCCCGCTGTTGCTCCATTTCCATCCAGTCGGAAGTGGCGTGGCGCTGGGCACGGCGAGCTTTCACGGCTCCTGCCTCATGGATGGCTCCGCCATAGAGCAACAGTTTTTCCGTGAGGGTCGTTTTTCCAGCGTCGGGGTGAGAAATGATGGCGAAGTTACGTCGATGTTCGACAGCCTCCGCCAATTCCGTCTGTAGTTCTGTAGCCATGCTCCGTCTTAAATAAGGTCATCTATGCTCTTCATGGGGGCTCTTCATAGAAGGGGTCTTCATGGAGAGAGCATCCCACGGTTATTTCTTAGGAATCAAATAGGATTCCTGTATAAGAAGAGTATCGGATTTATCAGGCTGATGTCTCTTTTCTGATATCCATTATAGAAATACGACTTGGCAAAGTTCTCAAATTCACAATGCAAAGATAGGGGTTTGGGGCGCGC
>CAYXJG010000013.1:0-30231 GCA_964465285.1 uncultured bacterium | reverse complement strand
CAAGTGATCTGGAAACCTGGGCATCAACTCATGGCATCGAGCTGAAATTCATTCAACCAGGCAAATCAAGCCAGAACGGAATCATCGAGAGACTCAATGGCACCCTTCGCAAGGAATGCCTCAACCTCGAAGGGTTCGACTCCATAGAGCAACTCAACAACAAGCTTCAGCAGTGGTGGAATACCTACAATTACCTGAGACCACACAGTTCTTTGGGATACAAAACACCCGATGAGGTTGACAAAGAAACCCAGAAATTCTACTTTCAATCTGTGGCGGCGTAGAGGACCAGCCCGTCCCCATTACGCTGCAAGCTCACGGTGATGCGGCCTTGACGCCCCGTCGGGGAAGGCCTACTTCAGCGAGTTGGTGATTAGCTCATTGGTGATCAGGCCGAGGGTCACGGCCGTGTCCACGTCCAGTTCCAGTTCAGGCATGTCGAGGGTAAAGCGAAGGCGCTCGGGGTCGGCGTCGAAAGTTTGGATGAGGCTCTGGCCCAGGTCGGCCAGATAGCCTTTCATCTCGATGGTGGTGAGGTTGTCGCGCTGGTAGAGCTTCTGGTGGATGAGGGCCGATTGGAGGTAGAGCAGGCTGGAGATGGTCTGGAGGTTGTTTTTGACGCGGTGGTGAATCTCCTTGAGCAAAAGTTCGTTTTGCCGACTTTTGGCTTCGATTTCTGCTTTTGGGGCCGAAAGCAGCGCATGGGCTTGCTTCCGGGTCCGCGCGTTGCGGTAAAAGGAAAAGGCGATGAGGGCCAGCAGGAGGGCTAAGCCCACGACCTGTACCAGTCGCTGCTGCTTGATCTGCTCCGCCTACAGCGCAATCAGGGTCTCTTTTTTCTCCGTCTCATATTTGGTGCGCAGTTCCAGCATAGCTGCGTCACTCTCCACCGAGGCGATACTGTCACGCGTAGCACGGGCTTGGCGTTCGTAGCGCAAAGCCGCTGGATAGTCCCCTAATCGTTTGTAGGTCCGGCTAATATGGCCGTAGTTCTCGGTCAGGTTAAGACGATCTCCTAACTCCTTTTGCACCGCGACCGTTTGCAGTTGATAGGCAAGCGCAGTCTTGTAATCCTCCACAGGTAAGTGGACTTCGCCTAGGTTGGCGGTGGCAGCCGCGACGGCATCGGGATACTTCACTTGTTGGGCATGTTGAAGGCTCATCCAGTAGTCAGCGATGGCTTCCTCGTATTGCCCCAGTTTTTTGTAGGCACTGCCCCGGGGCATTCAACATATCAGCGAGGAAGACCAGTCCCAGTTTTTGGGCGCGTATCAAGCTCAGGGCTTCGTCGAAGGCTTGTTCCAGGCTGTCGAGTTCGTTTTGCGCCAAGATGCGCAAGAGGCCCATCGCCCCGAACAAATGAGAAGCGCCAGGGATAGCCGAAGGCGGGAAAAAATCATTAGGTAAGGGGTTGAGCGGGGGGAGAAAAGCGAGGGCTTATTGCCTGGTTCAGGAAAATATGGCCAGCCCCTGCTAGTCGGAGGAGCTACTGCCGGGATTTGCTTGAGGGAGCGCTTTTTCAATGATAAGATGTAATTGACTGGGAAGAAAGGGCTTGGCCAGAAAAAACAGCCTGGGCCTGCTGCTCCACGCCGCGGGTAAGTCTGCGTAGGTCACGCCCGATATTACGACCACCGGAATGTCCCAGCGGGTCCAGAGGCGTTCTACCAGCTCCATCCCCTTCATCGCTCCTTTGAGGTAAAAACCTGTCAGGATCAAATCGGGTGGGTGGCGGCTGGCGATCTCTAGTAGCTTGCGGCCATCATTGCCGCAGTAGATGAGTTCATGCCCCCACCCCAGCAGGAGCTTGGCAGTCTGGCTGGCAATCATCCGTTCGTTTTCGACCATTAGCATTCTCATGAGTGGGGAAAAAGACAACGTTTCAGGTAATGAAGGCTAAAGAGGCCTTTTATGGCCTTCCACCCGGCAGGAAATGACCAAAGGCCTGTCTGCTGCTCCCCGAGGCAGGGATTTTTTGACCGGAGGATCGTATGAACCTGGCTCAACCTTCATGTTGTGGGTGGATGTGCCATCCGTTTTAGCCAGGTCTGGGACTCCGGGCACCGAAGATTAACAGGATTAGCAGGACGGCTTTTAGGTGCTTATGATCCTGTGAATCCCGAAATCCCGTCCAAATGGATCAATGAGGTCCAGGAGTATGATTTTCCTCCGAAATTTATACGCCAATTAGGAATTTATCCCTGCAAGCTCTATCTTTTTTTTATGCGAGTTTTGGGTATTCTCTGTCTACTATTTCCTTTCCTGAGCTGGGCGCAATCCTCTCAGGCTTAGATCGACAGCTTGTTTCGCCAGGTCGATAGCGCCCGGGCCGCCAGCGATACGATGCAGTGGATTCAAGCGCTTGATGCGTTGGTAGAAGCGTATGAGGGAAAGCAGAAGCGCGGCTCGCCCATTCAGATCAACCTTGATAAGGAAAAAGAAGAGGACCCCCGGGTGGTATCGGTAGCCGATTCGCTGGAATCGTTCATCACCCAGCGCGACACGATCTGGGCCCGGTATGGCTTTGACCTGAGCCGACCGCTTACTGATAGCTCGGGGCTACACGAGGTGCCCTTTCGGCGGCTGGGTGGACATCACTGGGCCTGGCCCGACAGCTTGGGGGCCTGGCCCTTTGACTCGGTGCTGGCCCACCCCGAGTTGGCCCAACTGTACGCAGCCCCCGTAATTGGTAAGGCCGGGCGCTGGGTCCGCGTGCGGTTGCGCAACCGCCGCGACCGGGCGCTGCTGGTGTACCTGCAAATCGAAGCCGAGGGTTCGGGTGAAGGCACTTGGGAGCAGGTGCGATGGTACCAGCCCTTACCAGAGGGGGGCTTTCGCATAGATACCACGGGCTGGGCTGCCGATTTACCCGGCAAGCACCTGCGCGAGCCCGGCCCTTTTCTTCCCCTCATGCTACCTGCCCAGAGCGATCAGGCCTACTACCTGTGGGTAGGCCCACGCCTCAGCTCCATCAGTGGCAAGGCCCTGCAAATTACCCAGGTCGATTTTCCCGCCCTGATGCAGGCTGAGCAGCGGCTGGACAATTACGGTGGGATCTTTTTGGGGGTGCTGATCATCCAGGCCGTTTATTACCTGCTGCTCTTCGGCGCAACCCGAGATCGCAGCTACCTGTTTTACGTGATCTTCCTGGCGGGCCTGATCATGTTTGCGCTTACCTTTGGCTACCTGGCAGACTGGATGCCAGGGGCCCAATTGGCCCAGATTGGGCTGAGCCTCGTAGGCATACTCACCTGCTACTACGGATTGCTGTTTTTTTCCTACCACTTCCTCAGCACCGATACCTATCGCCCCCTGAGCAGGCGCTGGCGACGAATCCTGGTTTGGTCCATGCCAGGGGTCTTGCTGATCCCCCTACTGATCATCGTCCTGATCGGGGTGAGTGGCGTCGAGTCGGGCGGACCCATCGCGGGAATGATCGCCGTCGGGATGTTCATTCTGGTGATATTGCTCTTCTTCGGTAACCTCTTTTTTGTCATCATCATGGGCTGGCGCAGCCTGAAGCACGGCTATCAACCTGCCCGGCCCTTTATCCTGTCGCAGACCACCCTGCTGCTGGGGGTGCTGATTCCCGTAGGCGTCTCGATCTACGGAGGCTTCTTCGACCTGCCCGATTGGATTGATGCTCGCGCGATGGTCAACATCATCTGTGGCGGGGTGGTGCTGCAACTAGCCCTCATGGCCCTGGGCATCGGCCAGAAGCGCCGCCTGCTGGAGCGCGACAAGCTGGAAGCCGAGCAACGGCTCACCGAAGAACTCAAGCGCCAAAATGAAGCCTTCAGCCGCTTTGTGCCGCACGAATTTCTCCAGGCCATTGGGCGCGATACCATCCTCGACGTAGCCTTGGGCGATGGCGTGGAGCGCGAAGTGACGGTGCTCTTTTCCGACATTCGGGGGTACACCTCCCTCTCGGAGGAAATGACGCCCGACCAGACTTTCCACTTCCTCAACCAATACCTGGGCAAAGTCGGTCCGGTGGTGCGGGAGCATTTCGGCTTCGTCAACCAGTTTTATGGTGATGGCATCATGGCGCTGTTCATTCAGTCGCCCGAAAACGCGGTGCGAGCCGCCATCGGGATGCAGCAGGCCATTGCGGCCTTCAATCAGGAACGAGCCAGAAATTATCAATCCAAGCCCATCCGTGTGGGCATCGGCCTACACAGCGGTCGGCTGATGATGGGCGTGATCGGGGAGAGCAACCGCTTCGACGCGGGTGTAGTGGCCGATGCGGTCAACACCGCCGCCCGCATGGAGGGCCTCACCAAGTACTACGGCGCAAGCCTGTTGGTGAGCGAGCCGGTGTGGGATCGCATCGAAAACCCCTCTCAGCTTGCCCACCGCTTCATCGCACGCGTGCAGGTCAAGGGGCGTAAGCAGCCCCTGGCGGTGTACGATGTGTTTGAGGCCGATAGCAGTGAAATTTACCAGCTCAAGCAGCAAACGCTGGCGGATTTTAACCAAGCGGTACAAGCCTTTCAGGCTAGGCAATTTTCTGCCGCTGTGCTAGGCTTTGAGGCAGTGCTACAGCTCAATCCTACCGATCTGGCCGCCGAACGGTACCTGAGCTATGCCCGGAAATTTATTCTTGAGGGGCCTCCCGAAGGTTGGGATGGGGTAGAGCGGATGATGGAGAAGTGATGAGTCATTCATCTTACTGGACATGAGCCTTTGGAGTGCTCGTTTTTGGACAGGTCTGAGACTCCGGGCACCGGAGATTGACAGGATTGACAGGATGGTTTTCAGGTGTTTATGATCCCGTGAATCCCGAAATTCTGTCTAAATGGATAAATGAGGTCCAGGAGTATGATTTCCCCCCGAAATTTACACGCCAATTAGGAATTTATCCCTGCAAGCTCTATCCTTTTTCTATGCGAGTTTTGGGTATTCTCTGTCTACTATTTCCTTTCCTGAGCTGGGTACAATCCTCTCAGTCTCAGATCTATAGCCTGTTTCGCCAGGTCGATAGCGCCCGGGCCGCCAGCGATACGATGCAGTGGATTCAATCGCTCGATGCGTTGGCAGAGGTGTATGAGGGAAAGCAGAAGCGCGGCTCGCCCATTGAGATCAACCTCGATGAGGAAAAAGAAGAGGACCCCCAGGTGGTATCGGCAGCCGATTCGCTGGAATCGCTCAGCACCCAGCGCGACACGATCTGGGCCTGGTATGGCTTTGACCTGAGTCGACCGCTCACCGATAGCTCGGGGCTACACGAGGTGCCCTTTCGGCGGCTGGGCCGCCGGTGAGGCCAGGGGTTCGTACTGAAAGGTGACCAACTCTACGCGGTGCCGTTGCAGCAAGGGCTGGTAATGAGCCGGGTTGGTGGTGATCAGGTACAGGTCGATGGGGGTCTGGCTCCAGGCACGGATGCGGTCGATGTCGGCAAAAACGCCTACTTCGTCGCGGCAGTCGATGTGAAAGTAATCGATGCGGTGATGGTCGAGGTCATGCACCAGCTCAGCCAGGGGCCGGCTGGGGTTGGTGTAGTGCGAAGCGGAGATTTTCACGGGGGAAGGGTGGGTGAGGCCAAGGGGCACGAGGGGTGGGGCAGCCGATTTATGGACGGCTCAGCTTGAGCTTGAAGTTTTTCCGCTTGCCGTAGCTCAGCAGCAACCGTCCGCTTGGCAACTGATACGAACCGATGGGTTTAAAGCCATGGTCCTCATCAGAAAGTTCCGTGGCTGTGCGCTCCTGCAGGGTCCCATCAGCTGAGAGGGTGCGCCAGAGGATGTCGGATTTGGCCCACAATTGAGGGGCTTCGTTGAGTACGAAATGCAACTGGTTGTCCCTGGCAAAGACTAGCGAGGACCCCATCAGAGAGCCTTTGTCAGAGGTGAGGCGCTTTTCCTCCCACACCTGTTTCCACGCGAGTTGACCCTGGGGGGTAATGCCAAGGGCGATGGTGGCGTAGTAGACGTCTTGGTCGAGTGCGTTTGACTTGGCGCTGTACACAAATTCTGACGGGGCCTTCGCAGAATTTTGCCGAGAGTTCTTGTTGACGAAAGCCATTGGCTCGACGCCGTACACAAATTCAATCACCAGGGCGTCAAGGTCTGGCCCGATGCTATCGGCGTACGCGAGCGACAAATTCCCCATAGGATCGTCAAACCGCTTGAGGATTTTCTTGCGGATGCCTTCTCCCAATGCTTCGACCGGATGCCGCTCGCTGGTACTCTGCCTTGTCTTCGGGTTCAGGGAGGTGAGCATCAGGCCGTTGGCTGGAAAGTGTGCCGAGGAAAACAGGTTGAATTTGTCATCGTTGACGTAAAAGCCTGCCAAGTTGACGACATCGGGGGTAGCGCGTAGGATTGAAATTTCTGTAAAACGGTCTTTCCCACCATCCAATTGAAACTGAACGGTTGGTTGGTTCGCGCTAAAGGGAACGTACAGGCATTCGTGCGTGATGCTAGGATTCCGACTTGCCAGATTGGAAATCGCCCCGATTACCATGACACAGTCCCCATTGTCCAACCATCGGATGCTGTACGGAAGCATGTGATCGAAGGTCGGTGCGTCGCGCTTCTCCTGTTCGATCACATCCCAGTCAGGCGAATATACCTGCCGGGTTATTCGGCCAGAAGCCAGGGTGACGACTTCCATTTTTCCATTCCGAACCTTAAAGAAGGGAACTCCCTCGGGCAGGGGCAGCGGGATAGGTTCTCCCAGCGGGGCCAGGGTCTCGCCGTCGTACCACTGGGCCTGACAGTCGCTATCCTGTCCCGCTTCTTCTGGTACTGGTGCGTAGATTTCCAAGATCTTACCTGTCCAATAGCCCTCGAAAAGCGTCGTGAGCAAGGGCTTCGGGGAAACGCGAATGGCGCTGATGCCTTTCATGTGGGGAGGCAGGGTGCGCTGGGCCTGCTGGCGGCCCTGGGCATCAAACCGCACGATACGGATGGGCTCTCCCTCTAGGTAAAGCCCTGGCTGTTGCCAGACATACAACCCGCCATCTGGCCGCTCGGCCCAGTTGATGGGCTTGAGGCGTTCATCCCCCTGCTGAATCAGGGTCACCGTGGATGGTTGAGCCGAAAGGGACAAGCAGAGGAGGCAGCCGATGAGGCCGCAGAACAAATGGTCGAGCGAAGAGATCATACATGACAATTGAAGATGTGCCCATAATTGAATGAATAAACCTAAGGATTTTTAGAGGGAAGTGCAAAGCCAAGCGGACCGTCATCCACCTCCATTGCCGCAGAACAAAAGCAAAGTTGTATGTTTATGGCATGACCACTGCCACCACGACCACCTTTCTCGACTCACATCGCCCGCGAGCTGAAGCAGGAATTCGGCGGCGACATTTCGCAGCTGTGCCTGATCGTGCCCACCCGGCGGGCGGTGATGTTTCTGAAGCAGGTCCTGACCCAGGCCTACCAACAGACCATCTGGGGCCCCGGGCATGCGCTCGATCCAGAACTTTGTGCGGTAGACCGATGGGCGGCAGTTTCCCAACGCCGTGCCCCTCATCTTTGAGCTGTACCAAGTGTACCGGCAGCGCATACGACAGGAAGACCTGCGGTGGCACGAGTCCTTCGAGCAGTTTTACAGCTGGGGGGAGCTGCTGGTCAAGGACTTTGACGAGGTAGACAAGTACCTGGTGGACGCTCGGCAGCTATTCACCAACGTCAAGGACCTCAAGGAGCTGGAGTACAACTTTGACCTGCCGCCCGAAAGCTTGGCCTCGGTGCGGCGTTTTTGGGAGACGCAGTCAACACCGCGGCCCGCATGGAGGGCCTCACCAAGTACTACGGCGCAAGCCTGTTGGTGAGCGAGCCGGTGTGGGATCGCATCGAAAACCCCTCTCAGCTTGCCCACCGCTTCATCGCACGCGTGCAGGTCAAGGGGCGTAAGCAGCCCCTGGCGGTGTACGATGTGTTTGAGGCCGATAGCAGTGAAATTTACCAGCTCAAGCAGCAAACGCTGGCGGATTTTAACCAAGCGGTACAAGCCTTTCAGGCTAGGCAATTTTCTGCCGCTGTGCTAGGCTTTGAGGCAGTGCTACAGCTCAATCCTACCGATCTGGCCGCCGAACGGTACCTGAGCTATGCCCGGAAATTTATTCTTGAGGGGCCTCCCGAAGGTTGGGATGGGGTAGAGCGGATGATGGAGAAGTGATGAGTCATTCATCTTACTGGACATGAGCCTTTGGAGTGCTCGTTTTTGGACAGGTCTGAGACTCCGGGCACCGGAGATTGACAGGATTGACAGGATTAACAGGATGGCTTTTAGGTGTTTATGATCCTGTGAATCCTGAAATTCTATCTAAATGGATCGATGATCAGGGGAGTAAGGGGCCCGGGAGGCAGGGTGTGATGGCCGGGCTAAGCAGGAGAGCCTCTGCCCCATGCACCCGCCTTATCTTTGCCTGAAAGAGAAAGGGCTGCCAGTCGAAGTCCGCGAATCAGTCGTGGAAGCGTGGGCCTCTGTTCCGGGTTCAATTTGACCTTCCTTTCCGGGTTGTAAAGGCACAAGACATACCACTAGCTGTTCTCTCAAAAAAGCTCCCCCTTCCACTGCATGTGGGAGGAAGAGCCAACCTAAAACCCTTAGTAAGGCCCAAAGAATAACTTCCCCTTTTTGTTTCACGCAGAGGCGCAGAGACGCAGAGTAAAAATTTGATAAACAGGGGGTTGTATTTCTTTGCCTAAAATGGAAAAAGGGAGGTTATTTTTCGACTGTTACTTAGCGGTTTCTTTTTAGAAAGAATGAATAGTTCCTTAGCGCAGGAGCACAGACGCAGACTGTACCCGCCCAGTGATTTCGATCCGACACTGATAGAGACCGGCGGGCAGGTCATGATGAGAGAGCGTAAGCTGATGCGGCCCAGCCGGGAGGGTCGTGTTCACCAGCGTCGCTACGGGCTGCCCCAGCGGATTGTAGAGGATTGCCCGCACGGGTGCTTGACGAGGCAGGTCCAGCGCCAGGGTCAAGCGATGGTGACTGGGGTTGGGGTAGAGCTGGTAGGCGAAGTCAGGTTGCGCGCCCGCGATAGCGGTAGCGATAGCCTTACGATAGCGCAAGAAAAACTCCCAGATCGTCCGGCTCGCGTTGAAGTCGCGGCTGAGGCGCAGGCCAGCCAGCCCTACGAATATGGGGGGAACGTCAGGGCCACCGGGCCACCAGTGATCCCCTCGGTTGATGCGGTAGAAGATGACCTCCGCTTCGGGCGCACAGCCTGGCGCGGTAAATACCGTGGTGGTGGTGCTATCCTCGGTGTTCACGTTGGCCAGTTCAATCGAATCCAGCGCACTACCACAGCCATTGTCGGCCATAAAGGTCTCGAAGGTGCTGAAGACGTCTGGTTGTCCAAACGTTGCGCTGCCCTCGTAAATAACCGCCGGATCAGTGGTACCGTGGATGACCAGGGTTGGCAACACCGTGTCCCGCTGGCAGGTGCCCAGGCCCGACACCGGCGCCACGGCGGCCAATACCCCTGTCCGTCGGCAAGATAGCAAGTTTGTCATGAAGCCGCCGTTGTGCAGGGTTCACAGGAAAAAGTGGCTGAGGCAAGCCTAAGCCTGCCTCAGGCTGAAATGAGCCAGGGGATTCTTGCTTAGCGCATTGAGGAAAAGTACGGGCTGTTGAGTGGGAACCACCGGCTTAGGATCTCGGTGGTATCGGTAGGAGAAATCGAAGCCGTTATCTTGCCAGCTGGGTATGGCGAGAAGCGTATTGCCAGGCTTCGGGCCTTTATTAATGCCCTCACGAAATTTGGGGATAGATTTCGAGGAGGTGATTCGTTTTACGCGCGATTCTACCCACTCTAGTAAGTAAAGTATAATGGCCTCAGCCAAGCTCGCACTCGACCGAGGCCACATACCAAAAATTGCGGGTGGTTTTCAGGGTTGGCTGGTTCTCATAGTCTAGTCACGGACAAGGATCCACCGTCAGGTCCACCACATTCGCACCAAAGATCGTGGTGTTGATGCCGCAGTCCTTGACCAGTTGGCCGGGATAGAAGCCGCCGATGTACGTGTTGTCGAAGACGGCGGGCAGCAAGCCGAAAGGGGGAATCACGACGTCGCCCGAGAACGTTACATCGTACACCCCTGGGTTGATAGACTGGTTGCTGATCAGCAGGTTATTATTGGCACCATCGAAGATATCATAGCCATTTCCACAGTTATCGGCTTTATTGTCGATAACCAGCCACTGCGTCGCCGAGATGTCAGCGCCGATGGTATCTCCATTGGGAAATAGAGAAAGCTTGGCCCACTTGCAAAGGGTCAATGAGCTGGTAAGGCCGTTGGTCCCCAGGTTTTTCCACATCAGCCCATTGGCATCGCAGTGAAATTGCCCATAGTTGAAGTCATTGCTCGTGTTTCTGGCGTAAGCGCCATAGGCGCCGCTGGCATGAAGAAAGCCCGCACTGAGAACCTGAGGGGCGCCATCACTGATCACCCCCTCAGCCGTGTTGTGCAATACCAGGATGTATGCTGCATTTTGGGCATACACCCCATTGGCAAATTGTTGGATGTCATTGCCACGGATATAGGCGTAGTCAGATTGGTTGACTGCGATGGCAAGTTCACCGTAGCCACGCGTTGGGTCAGGCACAATGGTCAGGTTCCGGATCTGCACGAAATCTGCCCCTTGTGAGTTGGATGCGCTGGAGGTATACATCTGCAGCAGCAACATATTGATACAAAAACGACACACCAATGTACTACCAGGAATTCCCATCAGCTCCGTCGCTCAGGCCCTACATCAGGACCTATGCCTATCTCGCGCACCAGCCCGAAAAATCGGGGGATCAGTCGATCCAGGACCTGTTTCCCCCCACCCTCACCAAGCAGCTCATCATACAGCTAACAAGTTCGTCGACTCTGGCAGCGACCAACGGGGTATTTTCTGGGCCAGCTCCAGAAAGCTACCTGTCTCCACACATATCGAGGTCCTTTCGTTTCACAAGCAGCGAGGTTTTCCAATTATTCGCGGTGGTGTTTCGCCCCGGGGCATTTTATGCTGTTTTTCCTATCCCCCTCAAAGCGGTTGAAGACCAGCTCCCCTCCTTGGAAGACCTCCAGGAATTCGGCCTGCTGCAGTTCGGCCAGCAGATCCGGGAGGCGAAATCTTTCGCCGCGCGGGTGACGATCGCAGATGCCTATTTCACCGGCTTGCTCAGTCAGCAGGGACCGGTAGCGACCTGCAGCCAACTTGTGGTCAACCGCATGCTGCGGGCGCCGGAGCTATCTATCCATCAACAGATCAAAGGGTTGGGCATCGGGGAGCGACAGTTCCGGCGCATTTTTGCCCGGGAAATGGGCACCAGCCTCAAGACCTTCCAGCGGAATGCCCGGATTATCAAGGCGCTGTACCTGATGAACCATGCCTCTCATCTTGACCTGGCCGATATCTCCTTTTTGTGCGGGTACTATGATCCCTCGCACTTTACCCAGGATTTCAAGCACGTCATGCTGCTTACCCCTAGGGCCTACCGGCAGCAGCAGTCCCAACTCGCCCAAGCCGTCGTGTATCAGGGGGAAGAATTCGAGGCATCGGCAATCAACTGAGCCGCTCCCCTCATTCCCCCAACGTCTCCGCCACGAACTCAATCCACTCATAGGGCTGAATCTGCTCATCCAGGTAATAATCCGGCTGAATGCCCTTCTCGTCGATGGTCATCTTGGGGATGCGCATGCTACGCGAGAGGCTGTAGTAGAGCTTGAACCCTTTGCAGGGAGATAAGGCCTCGTGCATGTTGGAAATGTCCAGCACCCCGTAGGTGGTGGTGCCGAAGAGCTTCACCTTGCGGCTCTGCTTGGCGGCGAGCAAGAACTGCTCGGTCGTGCTGCCATTCTCCTCGTGGATGAGGATGCCGATGCCACGGGGATACGGATATACCGTGTCCAGGCGGGTCACAGAAACGGGTTCCTCATTGAGGGCGACAAACTCCCCCACCCGAGCCGAGAGCGTCTCGTAGGCTTCCCTGGCCCAGGCGCGTTCCTCCTCCGAGAAGTTATACTCGGGATTGTCTGCGAAGTCCAGCATGCGCTGGTTGTTCAGGGGGGTGGAGAGGAATTCTACGCCCACACTTCGGATGGGATTGGTGTAGAGCAGGGGCAGCAGCTCCTTGTAGCTGCCGTCGCTGCCGCCGCCATTGCCCCGCAGGTCGATGATCAGGGAGGGCGTCTGCAAGATGGTGGCGCGATGGGCGAGAATCACGCTGTCGATGATCGGCTTTTGGGCATTGGCAAAGCTGGGAATGCGCAGCAGCACCGTCTGGGAGTCGATGCGCTCAACGTAGGGGCTGCTGGCTTCCATCGCCTTGAGATAGCGGGCAACAGTTGGCTCGGATGGCGCGACCGGCCATTCGCGCTCCAGTGACACAATCCCTATCCGCAGACCACTCTTGCCCAGCAGCAAGACCTGCTCCGGATCGAAGGTCCTTGCCGAGTGATCCCGCATGTAAAAGGTAGCACCCCCATCGGCTTCGATGCGCAACTTGACCTGGCTTTCGACCCAGTACACGCCATCTGCCTCAATGATAAATCCAACGTATTGCTCGTCCACCTGCTTGATCCCGATGCGGTACACCCCCGAGCGCCAGATGCCCTCGAAGTCCAGGGTATCTTTTTCTGACAAATAGGCCCGAAAAGCATCCAGGTCCACCTCCAGGGTCTCCCAGTCCCGGAAGCGAGCGCGAATGGCGCGCTTTTTTTCAGGGAGGGCTTCGGCTTCAGCTTCGGGTTCTGTCTCGCCCAGCCACTCTACTCCCAGGTGGGCCGACCGAAAGAACTGCATCCACTCACCGATCAGCTCCGCACAGGCGGCCATGTCTTCTGTGGCGCGGGCCTGGGCTGCGAAGGTTTCAGTATGCTGCTGATAAGCCGCCTCGCCCTTTTGGGTCAGGGCGTAGGCATAGCCCGCATCATTCTCCCGAAAGAGCTGTTCTGCCCATTGGAAGCTGCTCAGACAGTCGCAATCCTGGGCACTTAGCAGGCCCGGCACCCCCAGGAGGAGGAGCCATAGGAGGGATAGGGTAGGTTTCATGAACGAAAATTTTAGTTCAAGTAACTAAATTATTTGGGAAGTTGCCTGCTTGGGGCCGATTTTTTGGAGCAAAAAAAGCGTTTTGATCGCCCTGCCAGCCTGGGGATTGACAGAAAGACCTGGCAGGTTCGCCACAGCACCAGGCGACAGGTCGGGGATGTTCGACGCTGGCAGGGTGCTCGCCGGTACTGCTTTTGGAGAATCCCCCGACAAGAAACGAGGTGCAGAAATGAGGTGTTGCGGCGGCAAAAGTAAGATAGAAGAGTATTTTCAGCGAAAAGTCTTATCTTAGATAAGATTTCGCCACAAATAACCATTTATGTCTCTTCCCCTGATCGGTCGCCGCCGGGTGGGCAAGACCTTCTTGGTGCGCTCGGTGTATGCGGGGCGCATCAGTGCGTGGGAGGCCCCTTTGGTGTCTTTGGCGTGGCGCGGGTGATGCCGGGTAGTTGGGAGAAGCGCATGGATTTGGGGTAAAATTAGCTGCTGTCGCTACTGCTACGGTACCTGAGAGAATCAATATAAGGGACTGGTGCCGAAGCCCTTCCCTGCCTGGCGATCGCATACCCTCCACATAGTAGGAAAACCCTTGACCCGCGTACCGTATTCCGCGTTACCGCTTCCCTGCTGATCGCTATGATCTTCCGTTTGGGGTCGGACTTCCCCAAAATTGGAGGTATTGGAAACTGAAGGAAGAAGAGAAGATTGCATCGGAGCGAAATGAGACGTACCTTTCATATATAATGAGTGCTCTGCATATTCGATCACTCTGCGCCTCTGCATACCTTTAATTGAAGACTTCAAATGCTACAACGCAAATTCGACCAGGTGGTCAAACAATTTTTTCCCCATGCGATGGATGCCAAAGACACCTCCGTTCGCTTTCTCGGTAAGCTACAAAATGACTACCAAATCGACATCTCCAAGGTGCTGATGGCTACTTCGGTCTGCTCTGATGACATCAATGTCCCTTCTACCACCTTTTTTAACGTACTTTTTGGGCCCTTCACCATGGGAGGCTTGGGCGGTTTGCCCTTCGCGGGTAAAACAGGGATGACAGCCTTTGCCCACCATATCCCTGACAGTGGTACGGCGTTCATTTTTTACGGACCACACATTGGCGTAACTCTCGAGGGTGAGATCGGTAAAATGTATCGCCCCCGGCAGGATAAGCCTGGCAACTCTTGTGGTGCGCTGATGCTGGCTCTGCAACGCTACCAGCAAGATAGCAACTACCGACCTGTGATGAATGACGACGACTACCAGCAAATGATGCTGGAGCAGAGCCTGTTGGAACATAGGGAAGAATTTCTTCAGGATACCAATCCCGCCCGGCGCATTACCGAGATCACTTTCGACAATATCAACGACAAAATCCACGCTTACGTCAGGGCTTGTAAAGATGAATTTCACATCGACCGCATCGTCTTGCTCGGCGGTATCATCATCAACACTGACTATGGCCTCGACGACTATTTCGACGCCAGAAACTTCGAAGTGCTGGAACTAAAAGATTTGTAGGAAGGCTTTCTGACGCAGAGAGCGGGCTAGCGTTCTGTCAAGTGGAAAATGAGGGGTAAGCGGCTGTGAATCCGCCTTCGGAGGATCGCGGAGGGGTGAGTCAATCCTATGTAAGTCTAGGGTCGTCGAGCCTGGGAAATGGGTCCTAGGCTCCTATTGGGCATGAGCCTTTGGGGCGCTCGTTTTTGGACAGGATGGACAGGATGGCTTTTGGGTGCTTTGGGAGCGCTCGTTTTTGGACAGGGTGGCTTTTGGGTGCTTATGATCCTGTGAATCCTGAAATTCCGTCTAAGTGAATCAATGATGTTCAGGAGCATGGGGTCCCGGGCTCGATGGAGAGCGGAGGCAACATCCGAGTTTGGCGGGCCAAACCAACGCTGTTCCCGGCTCGATGAGGTGCTGATCGGCCAGAATGGCCTGATCAAGTTCCTAAAGAGGAATCGCCCAGACCGGGCAGTCTTCGTAGGTCTCTATGAGGTCTTGAGGGACTTCAGCTGGAATTACTCCCGCTCGAAACAACCAATCCGGGCGGCTAGACGAGGACTGGCTAGGTAGCTTTTTTCCCCGCTGCAAGTCTATTCGGCTCCGCGTGGTTACTGGCTTTTCAACGCTCACCCCCCATTGGATTCACCCATTTGGCAGGCGTGGACCTGGGCACAAAGCAAAGTCCATCGAAATGCTCGCCCAGGCGCAGGCGCATGAAGGAACCGCGCCGACTAACGGGCACGGCCGGGAGGTGGCTCAGGGGCAGCCGTTGGGTGGCCAGGGCTTGTCCGGCTGGCGTCTGAAAATCCACCCATAGCGTGTCCTGCGCGCGTGCCCCCAGGTGATGCTCCAGCCCGCGTCGGTGCTGATAGACGGGTTGCGGCCAGGCCCCCTACGCCCAGTTTGCTTACCAGGCAGTGGCCCGGGCCGGTCGTCAGGGCCAGGGCGTAATAGGCGCTGCCCATCGCCTCGCGCAGGGACCGGCCCGCGCCGGGAAAATTGATCGAGCCATGCTCGATATGCTCATTGTGCGCCCAGAAGACGGCCCGCTCGCCGGGGCGAAGCCCGGCCATGTGCCAACGGATGTTCCAGGCCATGGCGGGGTCCCGTACCGACAGGTAGCCGCCATAGCTACCCCGGCGAGAGGAGTCGGCGTAGCGCCAGGCCTCCGTCAGGTTTTGGACATGATAGCGGGCCTCGCGCCAGGCACGACGCTGGCCGGGTGCCAACAGATTCGAATCCAGGCGGCTCAGGTATTGGCTCAGGCTGTGCAGGTAAGCCAGGCGGGCCTTTGCTTCCGGGCGCGACAGGGCTTGGACGCGCCGCCAGGCAGATGCGGTCGTATCCAGGTCCAGCGTACGGCGGACCGCCCGGCTCAGGCTGTCTCCTTTGGGCAGGACTAGCAGCGCGCGCCGCAGCGCTGTGCCGCTGGCGTCGTAATGATCCTGATCGACCCCGTAAAGACGCACCCGCTCCGCCGCAGGCTGACCCTGGTTGTAGGCCCGCAGCCAACTCATGATCTGCCGCACCGATTCGGTCTGCCACATCCAACGCCCGGTGGCCCGCAGGGCCGAGTCCAGGGTGATGGCCTCGCCTTGCAGGTATTGGTTGAGCGGCACGCAGCGCAGGTGAGCGGCTTCGATCAGGATGAGGCGTACCTGCTGCTGCTCGATGAGGTGAGCGGTCAGGGCGTGCCGCAGTTGGTAGAGCTCGCGGGTGCCGTGGGTGGCCTCGCCCAGGCCGATTAGTCGAACGGCTTCCACTCGCTCAGCCAAGGTGGCGGTATTCAGCCAGTGCAGGTCGGTGTCTGAGGGGTTTTGGGCCAGGGTACACAGGGGCAGGAGGAAGAAGAGCAGGCTTCTCATGGTTGGTCGATCAAAGGTTGCAAGTACTCAATCGCTCGCTCCAACACCGGGTCGCGGCCGGTTCGAATATCAGCTTGGGTCGGAATAATGGTTTCATCCAGCTTGACCCCCCGACCAAAAATGGGCGTGCCATCGGCGTAGGTCATGCCGTGCTGGGTGAAATTAGCTCTAAAGCCTCCGGGCAGATAAATCCGACCGATTGCTGCCAAGGCGCCTCCGGTGCGACTCCCGATGCTGTAGGCCTTGGGATGGGTTTGGAGGTGCATGATAAGGAATTCAGTTTGACTCAACACATTTTTTCCGATCAGTAAAACAACAGCCTTCTGCTTTAATTTTTTTCTGCGCGGGTTGCCTGCTCCCAACTCTTGTTGCCAGGATGGACCCAAGAATCCCGGGTAGTCATAGCTAGGGGAAAAATGCCAGGTAAAAGTAGGTTCGGCAGGCTGCAAAACTTCAAAAATCGTCATGAAAGCCTCTGACCATAGCTGATGAGACCGAAGGTCTAGAATGATGCCTTCTGCCTGCTTTGCACGCCGGACAAGTCTGCGAGCTTCTTGGCTACTGCTCATCTGTGAAACCCTGGCCAATAACATGTTCTGAGACGCCCCTACCCACTCCCAGGTATCCTTCCGCACTTGAAACCAAGAAATGCTATTCGTGAGGTAGCGATGCACATGTTCCTGAATCGTATCGCCCTCCCTGATGAACGTGAGGTAAGAGGATGAATCGATACTCATGATGGCATACAACAGCATATAGTTCTGCTTTGCCGCTTGATGAGAGGCCCCTATGTAATGTCCTTTCGAAGTCATGTATGACCAAATGGACTGCCCGTCAATGGCGACTATTTGATCACCTGCTTGAATTTCGCAGAGCTGTGCCAAGGAATCCGAGAAAAAATCATCCACCACGATCATGCTGTCTTCTACTGCCCTCAGACCAAAAGGAAAACGATAATTCCCATACCAATTATCTGCCAAATAGCTGGAAAATGAACCGTTGGCATGGCTATCATGGGGCTGGTTTGCCAGCCAAAGCATGGCCAATTGAAACGAATGATCAGAACCCGCTTGTACGAAGCGTGGTACTGCTTCCGACAGCGTTTTGTCCCAAAAAGGGTTTGCACTGGACTTGTAGGGAAAAAAATACTCGATGACACTCCAATAGTGGAACGCTGCCATCAAGCGGTGACGATAGTCAAAGGCAGAAATATCCTGGTAGCCAGCGTCCATCAGAAACTTATTGGCTTGCCAATTGGCCTTTGTTTCGAATAGCTTACCAATATACCCATTCTCCCCCGGCTCATGCTGATCACGAATGCGCTGCAGTTGGGCCATCTGACCCGAGCGCAGGAGCGTATTCTCCTCCATCCAGCCCCAATCGACATTCACCCCCTGGGCCGAGTCAAACTCCGGTGGGCAGACCTGACAGTCAGGCACCGGTCCGGCTACCTCCAGTAGCTGATCTACCACTTGCTGTCCCCGCGCGACATCCATTACCGAGGAATCTTTTGGCAAAGCCGCTATCAGCACCGAGTCCCAGTTGTAGGTCCTGGTCGCCACCGCAGGGTGGTAGTATTTGAGGAAGCCCCAAACCCGCCCGATGCTGGCGTAGGCTTCTGCCTGAGTTTGCGCCTGAACCTCAGGCACAACCGACAGCCATATCACCAATAGCCCCACACTACGAAATGGTAAGCCTCTGAAGTAACCAAAACCGCACAGGGAAGAATGGATGGTTAGCTGCTTCATGTAGGTCGCTGTAATAAGTTTTCATTCACCAATAATCAACAAAACCACGACTTAGTAAGGCTCAAAGAATAACTTCCCCTTTTTGTTTTACGCAAAGGCGCAGAGGCGCTAAGTAAAAAGTTGATAAACAGGGGGTTGTATTTCTTTGCCTAAAATGGAAAAAGGGAGGTTACTTTTCGACTGTTACTTATTTCCTGCACCTATTTGCGACTAGGCGGGCCTGCGATCATTCCAGGCTCATTCTTTTCGGGCCAAGTCCCGCAGAATCTCCTCTATGCGCGCGTCATCCGGCCCCGGCGCGTTGGGATAGACCAGTTTCCCGGCTCGGTCGTAGATCAGGTAGCGGGGGATGGTGCTGATGTCCATCTCTTCGAGGAAGAGGGAGGTGCGGCGGTTGCTGATGCGGTAGCTGTGGGCCAGGGAGTCGAACCTCAGGCGCTGGGCAGCTTTGGTCCAGGCCTCGGGGTTTTCGTCCAGGGAAATGTAGGCAAAGGTTATCTTCTCCCCGGCCAGGCGCTCGCGTAGCTCTGCTGCAGCGGGCATGGCCCGCAGGCAAGGGGCGCACCAAGAAGCCTAGAAATCGACGTAGAGGACCTGGCCTTGGGCGGCGGCAAGCATCCCCTGTAAAGAATCAGTGCTACCGGTCAGGTCTTCTAGGTAGAGAGTCGAGGTGATGGGCTGGTCGAGGCGGTACTGAGTAAGGAGTTGCTGGACCAGGCTACTATCAACACCCAGTTCAGTAAGACGATTCAGGTAGCGGCGGTGTTCATCGACCGAAAAGTGCTCGATTATTTTGGCGGTAATCCGATACAAAAGCAAGTCTCTCGCTGGCGCGGCAAGGCCGGCATGATTGGACAAGGAGTCAAATATCACGCGAAAGTCGGGGTAGCTACCAGAGCGAGCCCGTATCTGAGGCGCAGGAATATGCTGCAGATAAGTTTGTAACGCCTCTTGAGCAGCATGATACCTGAGGTGATGGCCTTGATAGGCAAGTAATGAGCGTGAGCCCTCGTCGGATAGGGGTTTCAGATGATTGGCCCTGGACGAAATCAGGCTGTGGCGCAGGGAATCATAAAAGAGGTTAACACGTCTATGACGATAGGAATTATCCGAGATAAGCCCTGCCGCACGAATGGAGTCCAGGAAGGTTCGCTCTTGCTGCCACTCGGCCTCGACTTTGGAAAAGACCATCTGATCATACTGCGCATTGGCTTCTGCAATGCTCAAATTCGGATGTGCGTCTGCAAATGCATACCGAAACAAAAACGGATCACGGCGCACCTTCGCTGGGAAGCTGTCCTGTTGCAGGGTTTGTCGCATTTGCCATTCCTAGTTCACGTCAAAAGGCAGGCAAGTGCGATTGGCAATCTCCGCCACGGGTGTTTCTCCCTCATAGCTGAAATGAACCGTATCGCCCGCCCGAAACAAATAGCTCCACTCGTCGATGCTATGATAATCATGTGAAACTTCCAGCCACTCTTGATCCGGCCAGATGACCACGGTATCTACTCCCGCTTCAGAGGCCGACTCCACCCACTGTGGTTGTCCCTTTTGATCATAGTACAACAACGTAAAGTACTGTTGACGCGGCATCCACGGGGTGAGGCCTGGAAGCCTGAAGGGGCCATTGGCAGGAGGTTCGTTCAAAATCAAGACAACCGGGGGAGGGGCTTCAGCCAGAGGTTGGGATTCTGTCATTTGGCAAGCCCATAAATTCAGCCAAAACCCTGCAAAGATCAATAAGTTTCTTCGATTCATGATAGTGGGGATAATTGCTGGACATAAGTAAGACAGATTTATTGACACCTAAAAACCATACACAGAGCGTAACTGACTTACATCTCCGTGTATGGCAATTAATGGGCATTCATTTTTAAACCGAGCGATAAGATGCGCTAATCCTCAATCTGCGCAGTCGGAGGCATAGAATGTCCCACCACAGCTATCACAGCACCAATAGGCCGTTTGACCTTGACTGGCGAAGTTATTGGCCCACCCTTGTGCAGCGTTCAGCGATAAGCCACATGATGTACCTGAGGTGGAACCCCAGACCATACAACTTCCCCCATGGGGCTGCAATTCATTTCCCCCCTTCACCATCCGCATCTGCTCCTTGCTAAGCACGTTTGAAAATTGATTCAAGTTCATAGTTAAAAAATTTTAAGGTTATGAATGAAAAACGACAGACATGAATCTAGCGACCTGCCTCAGTCGATCAAGAACGCTAAGTCTTTGACTGTGTAGGCTGGCGGCAGTAAATGCCCATTAAGATAAACCTCAGGCGTACTGCGCACCCCGTTTTGGTTGCACCATTGGATAGACTGGCGAATCTGTGCAGTCAGCCGCTCTTGAGTTGTCTCGTCAGGTTGATGGGTAACTAGCCAGGCTTGGCGAGCTTTAGGAGTATATCGCTGGTAGAAATCCGCCAGAATGGGCCTAAGTTCTTCGGGCGCTAACCGTTCCGATAGGCTGAGCATGGCCACGGCCACTTGGAAGGAGAGGCTGTGGTCAGGCAATTCAGGAAGTAATACTTCTTGCACCGACGTTTCTGTCTTGTACGCAAATATGCCAAATAAGTCGTGATGCATGCGCTGACAAGGCGCACAAGTAGGATTGGTAACCACTAAGAGCTGATCCTTCCCCTCAACGTCTGATAACGGGATCGAAATGGCTGGCGGAAAAACATAGGTGCGACTACGGCGCAGCATGAGATCGAATACCGCTGGGTCCAGGCGTACTCGGTTGAGTTTGGAAAGATTCTGCTGGTGCTGTAAAGCGTCTTGTAGCTGAAACTTGACCAGCAAGTAGAGCAAAACGAGAATGGTCGCTATGCAGGCAAACTTTCCTCCTGTGAAGAGGGTTGGCCGACCCCAGCCTTTATTTGCGATCCACCAAACACTCAAGATGCCTTCTACCAAAAGTACCATCTGCACCCCCAAGCACAGCCTACACCATCACTGAGCCACCCAGTACTGATAGCTCACTGAGTAAAAGATATAAGGCAACGCCGCCAGAGAAAGCAGGCTCATGACGCTCCAGCTAGCCGGGCCAGGGAAGGTCAATCCAAATAACAAGGTGGTCAAGAAATACAGGAAGCCAACTTCGCTCCAGGAGAAATTGCCAATGACATAAGCCGCTGGCGAATCCAGGATACTGCCACAGTCGACTTTGTTGCCTGCTTTACGGGAGTGGCAGAGTTGCTTGATCCAAGGGTTTTGTCGGTCAAAAAGCCGAACCATGAGCAGGCAGGAAATCAACAATCCAGTCCCTTTGCTACCAAATGCAACAAAGGGTAGCCCATCAGAGCCGTTGAGTGTAGGCTGAATGACAGCCCAATCAACAGCAAAAGCACCACGCCCAATACCCGAGCTCTGTAGCCCCGGAACCACGCCTCTATGCGATGTTGCCAGTAGTTGTGCTCTTTTTGCGTTTTCCCAGGATCACAGAGCAAAACAAGCCCCGTCCAGTCAGTTGAAAATCTGGCTTTCGGTACCAGTATTTCTTTCCCTTCGCCATCAAGCAATTTCACGCCCTGTTCGTTGACTGCCCGCAAGACAAAAAACAAGTTGTACTCCGTGCCACCTTTCACATTTGCGACAGCAGGCAAAGGAGCTTTGTCTAGCAAATCTTCGTAGCTGAGCTGGGCCGCCACGTTTTGTATACCCGCTTGAATGAGCACCTCGCTCAAGGCATGAAGACTAGGAAAAGTAGGATGCCCTTTGAGTTGCTGCAAAAGCATGGAAGTATGGGCGATGCCAAGTTCTCGCAGAAGGATGGTTAGTGCATCGGGGAGATTTTCGTGGATGTGTTTGACCCTTGATCTAGGTTTGATTGCACTCTCTCCATGTTGGCCGTTGTAATGAGTTTTCACTTGCCAATAACCCATAAAACCATGACTTATCAAAAAAAAGCATCACGTGTCATTTTGTCCCTTCAACAGATCTTCTCGCCATGCATTTCGGGGCTGACAATGAACGACTTACGGACAAAGATGAAGTCAAAAAAAGGCAAGAATTTTTTTTCGCGTCGCGGCAGGCGGGCTAATTTTTCATGGCGATGTATCGAAAATTGGCGATCATTGAGCATCGTCTAACGATTCATGGCTCACCCTATCCAGCTACTCAGCTGAGCTTGGGCAGTGGCCGCCCGGGGGCCTGGGCCATCACGAACTGCGGTTCGGGCGTTTCATCCTGAGCCAGATGTACACGAAGAGAAATGAGAAAAATCTATCCCTAGGTGTCTCACAGGGCGAGTTTCTTCCTGAAACAAAAGGCCCTTCCCCGAAAGAGAAAGAGCCCTTTTGAGTCAAGTGGAGGTAGACTGGGTCAGCGCTTCAGAGATACCTCCATGCTATTGCCCAAATATTGGCCAGGAAACGTGCTGCTGTTGCGCAAAGACCTCAAGCGCAGCCGGTCGTTTCCTGCCAGTTCGTAGCGGTAGCTTCCTTGCCAGCCTGCGGCGACGTTCTCCTCCGGGGCAGGCCAACTAAAAGTGACTTCTTGGTCATCCTGCGCCAATGACATCACATAAGTGAAGGGAAATCGTTCAGCTTCACCGATGTTCAACATCAGCTCTGCCGGACACCCGTCTTGGGCCTCTCGGGCGTCGCAATACGTCAGCGTTAAGGATCCCAAATCTCCCCTCAACGTGGTGTCAGGCAGCGCTTCACCTAGATAAGTGCGCTCCTGGATCACGATCTGATCGATGGTCCATTCGCCGCTGACATCTTCATACTCAGACAAGTCGACGCGAGCATCGCAGCCAGCCAGCAAGGCAGCCAGAAATAGCAATCTAATGGTTGTCCACATAATGTACTAGATAGTTGGTAGTTAAACAAAAGGTTTCAAGCTTTCTCTCCCACAGCAAAGTTCAAAATGGCTCGGGGTTCTCAGTCCATTTTGAATCGAACTGTCCCTGTGTTGTATTCACCCCCAGTCTGCGTTGGTCCGGGTTTGGGGTGGTTGTAATCCACAATGGCATCTCCGCAGTCGTCATCTTTAGCTTTGTAGGTGTACTCTACTCCTACCTCAGGGCCAGATAAAGTAAATTCTATGCCTGTACTGGGTTCCTTCACTTTGACCTCGGGGGCAACTTTGAGCGTAAATTTCCATTGGTTGCCATTATCGTCGATCTCGACAAACTTGATTTTGATCTCATCCCCATAAGTGTAGCTGTAAGAACTTGTAGGCTCCACTTTCCAGTTAAATAAGCCCAGGTTTACTTCCTTACCATCTTTGATATCGCCTCGGCTGATATCATTTTTGACTTTCTTCGAGATCTCGGTGTCTTGAGACTCACTCATGGTTCCATTTGCCCGAACTCCGACCACAATAATTTCTAGTTCTGGCTTTCCTGCGAGCCATCCTTCTACTCCATTCAAATTCGGTATACGAATCCAATCCAAGACTTCATACTCGTTATTCACACGCTGAAATTGAGGGGAAACGGATTGGGGACGGTATGCCTCAAGCTAATTGCCTTCCTCGTCCGTTCTCTCACTCATGCCCATGACAACCACTGCTTGCTCAGGCTCCTCCTGTGTGCTCAAAAAGCTACGGTAACCCTGCTGATCATAAGCAGTAACCTGTTCGACCTCCTTGTCTAGCGTGTAAGAAGGCTGGATAGCAACAAGGGGAATGTGAGTTTTGGTCTGCCAGGTTTCACAGTGAAGGGGAACGGAAATTTGGAGTTTGGGTAAATTTGCTAAGGTTTGGGGAAACTTGGCAAAACAGTCCGGAGAGGTAGTTACAAAATGCATCAAGCGTTCTTCGAAGGTTTCTCCATTAGCTAGCCTCACATTTTTGATGTCGCGGTACAGCACGTCATAATCGCCGTCAAACTGTTCCAGGGCTTTGGCTCGAGTGAAATCGCGAACTTCGAGGTCAGCCATCATCATAGCTAGGGCTCTTCCAGCAGTGTGAAAGGTTAGACTCAAGGATTGATCATTTTCTACTGCTTCTGGTGCTACTAGGTTTCGAGGAGTTTCAGTTGATTGGCAACCCCAGAACAAAAGTGTAATCGCTAAGAAACCAGTCAGGATGAAATTGGGGGTCATGTTTCTGACTTGCGTGGTTTTGGATTTAGTTTAAATGGTTAGGCAATGTAGTTGGATAACCGTGTGAGGATGAGAGATGGATTATCCGTTCTATATCAGTGCCTTAATGGTTTTCACATTTAATTTGCATCAAAAACTCGACTTATCAAAAAAAAACATAACGTCTCATTTTGTCCCCTCAACAGATCTTCTCGCCATGCATTTCGGGGCTGACAATGAACGACTTACGGACAAAGAAGAGGTCAAAAAAGGCAAGAATTTTTTTCGCGTCGCGGCAGGCCAGCCAATTTTTCATGGCGATGTATCTAAAATTGGCGATCATCGGGGGAGTAGTCGGGGAACTCATCATGCTTCACTTCACAGTCACTTTCGTCATGGCTTGTCCTAATAGGCTGAAAACCAATCGCTTGTATCCGGTCATTTTACGACTATAATCTTCCCTTCACCCACAACCCATGAAAAAACCTTTCCCTTTCACCGCCAGCTCGACGCCATGGACTGCGGCCTGGCCTGCCTGCGCATGGTGGCCCAGTACCACGGCATGATGCTGGCTATCTCCTATCTGCTGGGCCAGCTCAACGGCCCGGTAAGCCAATTGATCGGCTTTATCCAAGATTATCAAGATGCCCAAATCAGCTTGGAGCGTCTGGGGGAAATCCACCATCAGCGCGACGAGGAAGGGCAGCGCCGCCATCTAATGACCGAGCTGCCCGAGAGCCACGATCTGAACTTGGAAAAAGTGAGCTTTCGCTACGGCGGGCCCGAGTCGCCCCGGGTGCTGCGCGACCTCGACCTAATCATCCCCGAGGGCAAGACCACCTTGGTCAAATTGCTGCTCAAATTTTACGAGCCGACCGAGGGCGGCATCTTCGTCTCGCGCACCCCGCTGAACCAACTGCGCAACGACGCCTGGCGCGCGCAGTGCGGGGTAGTGATGCAGGACGGCTACATTTTCTCCGACACCATCGCTTTCAACATCGCCCTGGAAGCTCATCCCGACCGGGCCAAGCTGCTGCGCGCCGTGCAGGTCGCCAACATCCAGGACTACATCGAATCCTTGCCCCTGGGCTACAACACCAAGATCGGACGCGAAGGCGTCGGCCTCAGCGCCGGACAGCGACAGCGGCTGCTCATCGCCCGGGCGGTGTACAAGGACCCCGCCTTTCTCTTCTTCGACGAGGCCACCAATGCCCTCGACGCCAACAACGAGCTGACCATCATGTGCAACCTGGAGGACTTCCTGCGGCAGCGCACTGTGGTGGTGGCCCACCGCCTGAGCACCGTCAAGCACGCCGACCAGATCATCGTGCTGGAAAACGGGCAGATCATCGAACAGGGCAAGCACGCCCAACTCATCGAGCAGCAAGGGTCCTACTTTCAACTCGTCAGCAACCAACTCGAACTCGGCCAATGAAATCTCTCATCGACGACCCCCACGACCTGGAACTGCGTTCGCCCGAGGTGCAAGACATCATGAGCCGCCCCCCGGCCTGGATCATCCGCTGGGGCATCACCGTGATCACGGGTATCGTAGCTGCGGGCTTACTGCTCACCTGGCTGGTCAAGTATCCCGACATTCTGCCCGCCCGGCTGACCCTGACCACCAATCCGCCACCCCTTCGTCTGGTAGCCCCTAGCAATGGGCAACTGACTCGCCTACTGGTGGCTGACCGGGCCGTGGTTGAAGCAGGCACTTACCTGGCCGTGCTGGAAAACCCTGCTGAGGCTGAGGCGGTCCTGGCCATGGAGCGGCAACTCGACACCCTCTCTGCTTGGCTGCGCCAACCCGAAGGGCCCATACCCGAGGTGGCCTGGCTGGCCACCCGCTCACTGGGCAGCCTGCAAGCACCCTACGCGGCCTTTCGTAGCCAATGGAAACAGCAAGATTTTTTTGCGCGCAGCGATGGCTTTCGCCTGGCCCAAGGGCAGGCCCTGCAAGCTCAAATCCAGGCCCTAGACCAATTGAACCAAAACCTCGATCGGCAGATCGGGCTGCTAGAGGCGCAGTTGGATGAAGCAGAGAAGGAATTTCGCGCCCAGGAGCAACTGGCCCGCGACAGCGTGATCGCCCCGCTAGAACTGGCGCGGCGCAAGGCTGACTTTCTGGGGCGTGAGCTGGCTTTGGAGCAGTTGAAGGCTAGCCGCTATGCCAACCAGATGCAGCGAGCGGGCTACCAGCGCCAGGTAGACGAACTGCGGCAGGGCGTCGCAGCGGAGGGGCTGGGCTTGAGCCTGGTCTGCAGGAAGCCTGGCGACAGCTCGATGCAGCCCTGGCCCAGTGGAAGCGGCAGTTTTTGCTGGTCGCGCCCCGCGCTGGGGAAGTGGCTTTGGCCCAGGCCTGGGCTGAAAACCAGTATTTACAGGCCGGTCAGGTCGTGATGAGCCTGGTGCCCGACAGCGGCCTGATCGTAGGGCGGGCCTACTTGCCATTGGTAGGAGCAGGCAAGGCCCGGGTCGGCCAGGCCGTCAACATCAAACTTGACCACTACCCCGCCGAGCGCTACGGCCTGCTAAGGGGTACCGTCCAGGCCATCAGCCCCATTCCCGTCGAGGAGGCCTACCTTTTGGAAATCGAACTGCCCCAAGGCCTGACCACCACCTTTGGGCAGGAGCTGGCCTTTCAGCCCGAGATGAGTGGCGTGGCCGAGGTGATCACCGACGACCTGCGCCTCTGGGATCGGATGTTCATCCAGTTGCGTCGGGTGATAGACCAGACCACGGCTCCGTCCACAAAGGGAGAGCAGTAGCCCTTGTCGTCGGGCCAGATAGCATGCAGGCGCAGAGCGGGCATAGGAAAATTTTCTCTGCGTTCTTTCTCCCCGCTGCAAGCCCATCCATCTCTGCGTGGCTTTGGGACCCTGGCGCACTCAGAATGAAGGAATTGATCACATCCTAATGGGCCTCATTGATCAATTTAGACAGGGTTTACAGGATCATAAGGACCTAAAAGCCATCTTGTCAAAAAACCAGCGCTCCAAAGGCTCTTGTCCGGTAGCATATGATGGCGAATTTCGAATCCGAAGCCCTAGCGCCTGCGCCAGCGACGCTAACTTTCAGTGGGGAAAGCAAGTATTACTGGCGAAAAGTCTTATCTTAAATGCGATCTCGCCACAAATAACCATTTATATCTCTTCCCCTGATCGGTCGTCAAGCAGGGCAAGGGGTGCTACACAAGGCCCTGGCCTCTGCCGAGGCGG
Organism: uncultured bacterium; assembly: GCA_964465285.1. Taxonomy (GTDB): domain Bacteria; phylum Cyanobacteriota; class Cyanobacteriia; order CAKZMO01; family CAKZMO01; genus JBCCWF01. Next base: position 2,855 of record CAYXJG010000013.1, on the reverse strand, counting down.
AGATGGTGGCCGTGATTGGTCGCCGCCGGGTGGGCAAGACCTTCCTGTTGCGCCCGGTGTATGCGGGGCGCATCGCCTTCGAAATCACGGGGGTGCAGTACGCCACCCTGGCAGAACAACTCTCCAATTTTTCACCGCCATGCTGAGCGGGAACGAGGCGTCGGTGCCGCCCGCTACCTGGCATCCAGTTTTTTTCCCGCACCCACTGACGAGGAGGCGGGCCTGCAAGTCGATCTGCTGTTGGACCGCAAGGATCAAGTGATCAATTGCTTCGAAATGAAATTTTACGATGCGCCTTACCCCCTGACGCGCGCCACTGCTGAGGCCTGGCGCGACCGGATGGCCCGCTTTCGGCGGCTGAGCCGCACCTGCAAGTTGGTGACCCTGACCTTGGTCGCGCCCTTTGGCCTGGCCGAGGGGCCGCATGGCCCAGGTCTGGTCGATCAGGTGATCGACCTGGCGGGTCTGTTTGGCGGGGACATGCCGTAGCTGTTGGTAAGGTCGCGACCCTACCAACGGTCGGCCGCCCATCCCTCCCTTGATCACCCAAACCATGTCTTCGGTCAGGCATCCCCTGCCTTTGGGTAGTGGGGCGGGTATCGGCCGGGTTTTGTGGCTAGGTTTGAATTGTCAGTCGATTCACTGAATGTCAACCTATTAATCCCACGACCCATGAATGCTTATCTCTTTTTTCGCCTCTCGCTGCTTTTCCTGCTTTGCTGCTACTTTTTGCCTGCATTGTCAGCTCAGCCGGACGATGAAAAGTACGCCGCCGAATGGGGGCTTTCCTACGACAAATATGGCTATTTCCCCGATGCTGAATTCTACCTGGAATTCAAAGATGGGCAGATCCGCCGGGACGCCTACCTTCTGCTGCGGGCAGTATTTCCGAATGACCACCACTTGCCGCTGACGGCCAGCTCGCCAGAGGCCCTCGCTGCCTACTGCGAAGCCCTGGATCACGCCGCCAATGCCAACCTCCCGGAATACTTCAAGAAGATGGAAGCGGCGGCCGCCCTTGACCCTCATTTTTTCATGAGCTACGCCCACCGGGCCATGGCCGAAGTGTCTTTTGGGGAATATGAAAAAGCCGGTAAACTCATCGATAAAGCCCTCGCCATTTGTTCCGATGAGCTGACCGAGGCTGAGCAGATCGTCTGCAAGCTGATGACCCAGTGGAAAAAGGACCCCAAATCCAGCCCCGAGGCCGTGATGGAAGAGCTGGTGCTGGTCTACCCAAAAACGGCAGAGGCCTATGAAATGGCTGCGAGCGGTGCCCTGTGGATCGACAAGTACCCGCAGCAAGCCTTAAATTACTTCCAGGCGGCCCAGCGCCTGCGCCCTGACTATGGCCCTGGCTACAACATGCTCGGCTACGCTTACCTGGGAACGGAGCAATCGGCCAAAGCCAAGGAAACCTTCGAAGCCTACCTCCGCCTTTCTCCCCACCAAGCCAATGCTTATGACAGCAGGGGCGAGTATTCCCTGACGGTGAAGGACTATGCCAGGTTGCTGGAATATTATGAGCAGGTGGTGGCTAAAGGGATGGGCAAGGCCCAGGAACGGGCCGATAAGGTCCGGAAGCTCATGAAGCTATAATTGGGCAGACTGTTTTTTTCTTCCATGTGTACTATTTGACTAATTTATATCATTTAACATATTACCTATCATGAACATTTCTCTTCTGTTTCCAGCCTTGGCCATGTGCTTGCTGTGCTTTGCTTGCCAGCCCGCCACGGGACAATCACCCGACCAGGCCACCCTCAAAACCGAAATCCAGGCCCTCGAAGATGCCTGGGCTGCGGCCCTGAACGCCCGAGATGTCGATGCCTTTATGGCTATGTACACCGACGATGCCGTGACCATGCCCGTCAACTCACCCATGCTGGTGGGCAAGGAGGCCATCCGCAAGGATCAGACAAAGAGGTTTGCTTCCATGCACGCCGATCTACGCTTTTCCTTCGAAGTGCTGGATGTGTATGGCGATGGCAACACGGTTACCGAGACCGGAAAAACCACCTACACCTTTGCCAATAGCAAAGTGACTGGTACTGGCAAGTTCATAATCGTTTGGGAAAAGCGGGGCGATACCTACCGCTGCGCCCGGAAGATCTACAACTACGACACGCCCCCTGCCCCGGCTGGCAGCAAAAGCCTGCATCTCTTCGACCTACCCGAGGGCCTGACCGAAGCAGCATGGTCGGCGGCCCTCAGGGACATCAACCAGGTCATTGCGGAGATGGGCTACCCAGGCGCTGGCTATTACCTCTACAAAACCGAGGATGCCGACACCAAGGACTACCGCTACTACTTCGAAGGGGTATGGCCCAGCCCGGAAGCCTACGCCAAGATTCACGAGGACCCGGCCTGGATTGCCGCTGCCGAGAAAATGATGCCGCTGTACCAGCAAATCAAGGCGGTGGAAATGTACCGCCGTGTGGTGCGGGTAAAATAAAGCTGGTTTGAAAGGGGTCGGACCTCGCAAAGGGGTGCGGCCCTCATCCTACGAGACAAAATGAGAGAATCGTACAGGATGAAGCGGATTTTCAGAATAGACCGGATGGTATAAAGTTGACGGTTATCCTGTTCATCTCCGGTGCCCGGAGTCCCAGGCCTGCGAATCTTGTAAATCCTGTAAATCCTGTCAAAGAACAGCAACCCCATTTTTTTATCACTCAAAATAACCTAATTATGAAATCTCTATGTTTGATCTTGGCCCTGATGTGGGCCAGCCTGACCTGCCTCAACGCGCAAGAGCTGCTCCTGCCGGTCTCCACCTCCTCGGAAACGGCGAAAGCCACGTACGTCAAGGGCCTGCAAGCCGCCGAAAACGCCAATATCCCCGACTTTATCGC
>CAYXJG010000012.1:0-30348 GCA_964465285.1 uncultured bacterium | reverse complement strand
GCGCCGCCACTCAACACATTGTACTTAGGGACTTGCAAGACAATAAAGTACCCGGAAAAGAGCAGCGGGCTGCGCCCGCTGCTCTTTTCCTCCGGTATCTTTTTTAGCCGCAGATCCCTTAATGCGCTTGCACAGCGCTATAAATCCAGTTTTGCTAAGACCAAGACTGGCACAAGCGCTCTCTATCAAGCCCTCCTTGTGAAGTGAGTGTTTTTGGGGGGGTGGACTGCGCCTCATGAACTGGCAAAACTTATGCACAGATCCTCGAAAGCCCCTATGGGAGTAGCTCTAAGAGAGGGGTTGGGGGTGAGGGGGGACAACTTTTGTCAGTCAACCGGAACAGATTTTCCCATTTTGAGTGAATACACGCAGAATTACAGCGGGGTTTTTACGTCTGAGTTGGGAACTTTGAGGGTGTGGTGGTGCAGTTTTGGGTTAGTGTCACCCCAGACCATGATTGCTTAGATGGGTCGTGATCGAGGAGCCATAGAGTGCAGGAATGCCTTATGGGAGGTTTTCCTTAAGGTCGTGCCTCCGCCTAATATTGCTCACTTCTGGAGCTTCTTACAACTCCGACGATCCTGAATCATCAGGTTTTGCTACATGACAGCTTTAGTTCTCAAATTATCTCAGACTCAACACATCATTCATTCACTTTCAGGAGTCATTCTATGAAATCTATTCATCGACTCAGTGGCATGGCGAGCGTTTTGCTGCTTGTTTCAATTTTTAGCCCAGCCCGTGCCGCGAGCAATATTCAATCGAATCAATCCCTATTTGATGATTTGAGCGTTGAAGAGCGTATGGGAGCCGTTCACCAGCGATTGAGTGAAGCAAAGGAGCAGCTATCCGACAGCGATCGCATGGCTGAGGCAGTGGCGGATTTAGTGGCTCAATGGGGGGATTGGTACGATTGGGTAGACTGGGGCGATTGGGGGGATTGGGTTGATTGGTCTGATTGGAATGATTGGGTGGACTGGGGCGATTGGGGAGACTGGGGCGATTTCTACGATTCCTATTATTAAATCCATAGGACTGCAATGGACGGCGATCGCCATTCATTACAGCAATTGATACGTAGCTTGGCACAATTAAAAACCAGCCATAAAACCCTGTGTCGCCCGTTGCGCGGGCGGTGCAGAGTTTTACAAGCCTTATCATCAATTTTGCTCACCTACTTATCAAGACTCAATGTAGTTTCAGGGTTCATTGCCTCCTTTGCTGGGCAATGGTCGTATTATAAGGATAAATACTCAATGGTCTACGCCCCTCTTAAAAAACAGTCTTTTAGCACAAGTGACACCTTTGACATTAGTGAGTTTGGCCCAATTTCTCTAGTCGTTATTCAGGGCACATCACTATGCAACCTAAATTGTGACTACTGCTATCTGCCCGATCGACAAACGAAAAAAAGTATTTCTTTAGACCTGATTGAACCGATCTTTGAACGGGTGTTCACCAGCCCGTTCCTTAAGAAAGACTTTACGATTTGCTGGCATGCTGGCGAACCACTGACCATGCCCGTTGAATTTTACGAAGAAGCAGCACAAAGAATTAGCACTGTCCATCAAGAAAAAGGCTCGAAGGAGTTTAATTTTTCATTTTCAGTGCAAACGAATGGCACGTTAATCAACCAAGGCTGGTGTGATTTCTTCAATCGCCACCACTTCAAAGTTGGTGTAAGTATCGACGGCCCGGAGTTTCTTCATAATGCCCATCGCAAAACCTGGAAAGGGGATGGAACATTTGCAAATGTCATGCGTGGGATTTCCTTACTCCAGAAGAACAACATTCAGTTTCAGACCATTTCTGTGTTGACGGAAGATGCGCTGTCTTATCCTGACGAGATATTCCAGTTTTTTGTCGAGAATAAGATTCATCGCGTTGGATTTAATGTTGAAGAGATTGAGGGGGTTCATGACGATACATCCCTCAGCAGGCAGACTTCAGAGGAGAAATTCTCGGCATTTATGAGGCGGCTGTGGCAACTGAATCGAGAGGCTAACGGGGTGCTTAGGGTTCGGGAATTTGAAAAGATATGTCAGCTAATGTTCACAGGCCAAAAGCTCACCAAGAGTGACTTATGTACGCCTTTCTCAATTATTAGCATTGACCACTTGGGTAATTTCTCAACCTTTTCCCCAGAACTCTTAGCCATGCAGGATGATCACTATGGGAACTTTATTTTAGGCAATGTGCTGACAGACAGCTTCGAGTCTGCATGTAAAACGGATAAGTTTCGTCAGGTCTATGGCGATATTCGTGCAGGTCGCCAGCTCTGTCAGGATACATGCCAATATTTTTCAGTTTGTGCGGGCGGTGCGCCTAGCAACAAATACTGGGAAAACCACTCATTTAACTCGAGCGAAACACAGTCGTGTCGTCTGTATAAGCAGATCATCACGAATATTGTCTTAGAGGAAATGGAATCCTCGTTGGGCTTGCGTTAACGTAAGTACCTCGGCACAATTAAAAACCAACTATAAAACCCTGCGCTGCCCGCTGCGCAGGCAGCGCAGGGTTTATGGGTTTTATATTTAATTGTGACCACTTACTTATTTACACGATTTGGCAAAGTTCTCAAATTCACAAGGCAAAAATAGGGGTTTGGCGCGCGCGCCAAACCCCTATTTTTGCCTGAAACTTGCCAAGTCGTGTGATGTCAAAGTTTGAGAACTAGCATTTGGCAGGGACTTACGCAAGCCTCTGTACCCAACGCATATGGGTGGGTGGTCGCGGTGCTCTGCGTCGCTGCACAAAGAATCTTGGGTGTGTTCAACTAATTTGCACGCCACTGTGGTTAATAAGGTTTTGCGGGAGTCCTACGTCTCAGTGCATAGAGAAGTTCTTCCTCTAGACAACTAAAACTCATTATGAATTTATGTTAAGGATAGTAGTATGCGTGTTGATCAAATATGCGCATGACTGCCCTTAATGATTCATACACAATGCCGATGGTTAATGTCCAAAGCCCCAGCCAACCGCTTGATCAGATAACAGGCAACTTATCTCCGAGTGAATGGCGATCGCTCCTGAGTGGGCGTCCTATCGTTCGATCGGTCGGAAATCGCTACACAGGAAATATTTTGGTTCCTGCGCCTATTCCTTCCATTTGGGATGTACTAACCAGCTACGGCCAGTTCGAGCGATTCTTTTCATCAGTAGAGTCAAGTCAGGTTTTGGAAGAGGAGGGCGATCGCAAAGTCGTTGAGCAGATTACAGTGCTCAACGTGTTCATGGCGAAAATGCGATCGCGCATCTGCACGGAAAACATCGAAACGCCCCAAAAGCGTATTGACTTTCGTCTTGTTGATGGCGACTTGAAAATGATGAAGGGAGCTTGGACAATTCACTCGGTCACACTGCCTGCGTCAGAACTATCATCCCCCCAAGCTTCGTCCAATCAATCTTACAGCCTGCTACGGCAAGCAGTGCGTGCAGAATCAGGAGCGGGGCTTTTGGAAGGCACCTTTGGCGTTATCTTTACCAGCACGCTGAAGGATACTCTGAAGACAGTCCGTCAAGAAGCGATGGCGAGAGCGTAAAAGCACATAACTTGGCAAGTTTCACGCAGGAATAGGGGTTTGGCGCGCGCTCCGCGTGCGCCAAACCCCTATTCCTGCGTCGTGAATTTGAGAACTTTGCCAAGTCGTGAAAAGCATATAGCTATAAAATCAACGAAAAAATCAACGAACCCCGGTGTCGCCCGCTGCGCGAGCAGCACCGGGGTTTATATCTGATTTATAATTGTGCCAATGTACTTAGCAACTGAGACGCTAGTGACAATGCTTCTTCGGCAGTGTTAATCCGGCCTTCTGCTTGGGCAATCTGAACCTGGGACAGCAAGGCACCGACCTGAGGCCCAGGTGACAAATTGAGTGCCGCCATGATATCTCGTCCTGTCACTAGGGGGATGGGGTGGGCAACGGAGTCCCCAGGGGACAGGAATTTGTCAATCAGTGGAGCGATACTGTCTGTGGAAATGCCGTGGGCGATCGCCATCATGGCGACTGCAGGAAAGACATCTCCAACTTCCTTAAACAAGAAGAACTGGTCTCGCCGACACAGGCGGGTCATTTCTCCAGATTTAATCAGCGGAATTTGTCGCAAAACCGTAAGTACAGATTGAATCTCAAGCCGACTGCATTTCAACTGGCGCAGTTCTGCTTCTGCACAGTCTAAATTCTGGTTAACCAAACACGCGAGCTTTGACACCTTCAGCCAACTGCGTCCACCGCCTGTCGCATGTTGTTGATCCCTTGGCCACTGTAATAACGCCTGTTTGAGATCAGGCCAAATGCTTGTTGCCTGTTCGACGGCATGATCAACGCAATCGACGCACTGAACCGCATGGCGAGTGGCGTGGGGAAGCCAGACGTCAAGCAGATGATTGTCAAAGACCCGAAATAGTTTCGCTGTTCCTGCTGAATGGGACAGCAAATAGCTCAATTCGTTATAGACCCGTTCTGGAGCAACCTGGTTTAGCAGCGGAGCCAGGTCGCGAATGGCAGAATCGGTTTCCTCATCCACCACAAATCCCAACTGAGCGGCTTGCCGATAGGCTCGGAGAAGCCTCAGGGGGTCTTCTTCAAGGTTTTCCTGGCTAATCATGTGAATGACCCGCTGATGTAAGTCACTCTGTCCACCGAGTGGATCAACAAGGGTCTGGCTGTGGGGATGGTAGGCGATCGCATTTATCGTAAAATCGCGTCGATGCAAATCCGTGTTGAGGCTGTTTCCTACCTGCTGGGCAAAATCCACAGTGACATCATCGAAGACCACCCGCGCAATTTGGTGCTCAGCATCCAAGACAACAAACCCCGTTTGATAGTGGTGGGCGATCGCCCGAGCCGTTTCCACCGCCCTTGACGGCAGCACAAAATCTAAATCCAGGTGTGACGAATATCGGTGTAGTAATCCATCCCGGACGCTACCTCCAACAAGGTATGCGGTTTCAGGAAGCCACGCCAAGTCAAACGGCCAACTTTGAGGCGCAAGGGAACGAGGAGTGTCAGAGGATGAATGTGTCAAGGACGATGACTTAGCCGTGATATTCAATGCTTTCAAACCTTAATTTGGATGAGTCCCCAGAGCTTCCAATGGGAAGCCCCAGTTCTCAACAGCGAGTTGCCTAACGATTCGTGTTCTACTAGTGTTCTGGGTGAAGCCAAACAATTGCTTACTCTATCATCAGCCTATCCCATGTTCTAGGGGGTAATCTAGAGCAATGGAGACTAATATAAAAGTCCACGGTAATGTTTGGTTTAGCTGCCCATGAGTGGTCCCATTGATGACAACCAGTTTGATACCGCATCGTCTGATCCATCGCCCGACACATCATCGCCCGACACATCATCGCCTGACACATCATCGTCTAACTCTCAAGCCTCTGACTCTCAAGCCTCTGAGAACGATGATGCAGAGACATTAAAAGACGCAGATGATGAAGCCTGGGCAGACGCTGAACAGGTTTTCTCCATGAATGATGCAACCGATGGTAACGGCATCCATGACAACGGAACCTATCGCATTACATCTCCCTCAGGGCGTCAGGACATAGCAGCGGCAGCCAGCATTCCTGCGGGTGATGCAGTAGATCAAAAATATCAACCAGCCCCTCTAAATGGCCCGGCAGACCGCACAAACAAAATCCCTGTCGATCTTGTTGAAACGGCATTTCTTGCCAGCACAGCTAGTTTACTGTGGCTAATTAGCTACTATTTGAGTGTGGTGCCCTGGATGCGCATCTTTTTCCCCGCTCCCATTGCCCTAGTTTATCTGCGCTGGGGAAACCGCGCCGCCTGGATGGCAGCGATCGTGTCTTGTCTTCTACTCTCTGTGCTGATGGGGCCGTATCTGAGCATTTTATTTCTGATTCCCTATGGCCTGCTGGGTGTGCAGCTAGGTGCCCTCTGGCGGCGAGGGGCAGGCTGGTCGGTTTCCATCGCTCTAGGCACACTACTGTCAACCCTCAGCTTTTTCTTCCGCGTCGGGCTACTGTCTGCATTCATTGGAGAAGACCTCTGGGTGTACCTCACCGGGCGTATTACCGACCTGCTGGAGTGGATCTTCAATCTGCTAGTAAATTGGGGATTTGTAGGCATTGGCTCGCTAGGTCAGCCTAGCCTTGCTCTCGTGCAAGTCGCAACGATTGTTATGGTGATCTCTAGCGATATTGTTTATCTGTTCACGGTTCATTTAACGGTTTGGTTGATGTTTGAACGGCTGAAAACGCCCATTCCGAGTCCGCCCCAGTGGGTGAAAGTGCTGCTGGAAGAGGAATAGCAGGGATGATTCGAGTTTACACAAAACAGTCCCGGACCCACGCTTGGATACAGTCGGTGACGGGGCGCTGCCCGCTGTTTAGCTGTGTGTTGGGCTTCACTGAGACAGGGTTGATTCCAGGCATCTCAGCAGCAGGAGCCACGCCAGAGGATCGCCAGTACACGGCGATCGCCGATGCCGAATTCCTTATCAATGGCCCCTCTCCCTATCCAGCTCATCCACTGCCGCTCCTCCAGGCTGGGGCATCTCCTGTCTTAATCTCTAAGGCAGTCATTGCAGGCCAATCCATTCCTGTGCAGCTTTTCAACGCAGGATTGCCTCATCCTCCATCTGTGCCAGCAATTGACCTGGGTGGAGGACCAGCCCGCTGCCTGACGACAGGCAGCGCGATGCCTCTCATCACCGTGAACCGACTGATGGAAGCAGCGCTCAAATGGGGCGATCGCCTCGGACGAGCGCATCGCAATCAGTATCTCATCATCGGGGAATGCGTCGTGGGGGGGACCACCACTGCCCTAGCCATTCTCACTGCCTTGGGGTGGCCTGTGGCGGGTATGGTCAACAGCAGCCATCCTACCTGCAACCATCAGCAAAAGCAGCAGATTGTGGCGCAAGGGCTACACCACATGGCGCTAACACAGTCGGCAACGCCTTCGGAGCACGATCCTATCCATACTGTGGCGGGGGTGGGCGATCCAGCTCAGGTCGCGATCGCCAGTATGGCACTTACGGCAAGCCAGTTCTGCCCGGTGATGCTCGCCGGGGGAACTCAAATGCTTGCCATCTATGCCCTGGCACGGGCATTGGCGTCATTCCGGGCAATCCCCTGGAATCCAGACAACATCATTGCTGGCACGACCCGCTGGGTGGCGGAAGACCCTAGTGGCAATACGATTGGCCTCGCAAAATTGGTAGACTGCCCCTTAGCAGCCACGCAACTTAGCTTTGCCAATGCTCGGTATACGTCCCTGAGAGCCTACGAGAAAGGTTTTGTCAAAGAAGGCGTGGGAGCTGGGGGATGTGCAATCGCAGCGCACCTCTACCAACAGTGGGGGCAACTGGAGCTATTACAGGCTATTGAGGCGATCGCCGCTGCCCATCAAGCCACGCAAATACCAGTCACGAGCCACAGCCCGTAGAGATTGCATCATCCCTGAGCTAGTCGCGTTAGGTAAAATATAGCCATTCAGCATTGACACCAATTAATCTGGATGTGCACCACCCATCCGCACACCGTAGCAGGGAAATCAGCCAGGAAAAAGCATAAGTCACATGAACTGTAGCGCTTTGCAAGCGCGTTAAGTACAGCATAAACGAAGGGCGGCGCTGAGCGCCGCCCTTCGTTTATGCTTAATCAATTTGCGCACCGCCATAATTCTGGTCGCACGACTTGGCAAGTTTCACGAAAAAATAAAAGTAGGAATTTGGGGCACGCTGAGCGCGCCCCAAATTCCTATTTTTTCGCTGTGAATTTAAGAACTTTGCCAAGTCGTGGAAATAAGGACACAGGAGTGAAAGGGCGGAGCCTGCCGCCCCTCCCCTGGTACTTTATTTTCTTGCAAGTCCCTTAATGAATGCGATGGGAGAGAAGCTGCTCCTCCAGAGCTGCAATACGGTTGTAGGCTGCGGTGAGCTGAGCTGTTAACCGTTGTACCTGCACCTCGGATGTGAGTGGTTGCTCGGCGTTCGAGCGATCGCTGTCAATATAGTCAGGTTCAATAATGACATCCTTATGCCCTACCATCTCCTCATCATAGGAATTAGCAATGGAACCCGACTTATAGGTCGGCTCCACGACACGACGAGAATTAGGGAGTTTACCCACTGTGACAAAAGGCTGCTCACCTGACAGCACAAAAGCAACTCGTTCGTTAAGCTCTTCTACCATGTGATGCAGTCCATCAAGTTTTTGATAAAGGAGAGCAATTTGATCGTGATGTAAAGTCATGTAGAGCCTTCATTTAGTCTGCGCAAATCATTACTAAGCTTTTCCTATGGTATGGAAAAACAACGTAAAACCCTGAGTTATTCCTGAATCATTTAACCTTTCGGTGCCGAGAGTTTTTGAGGAAATAATTCAGTAGCAGACACTACTTGTTCGCCGAGCAAACTTTGAATCTTTGACTGGTGAGTGGGCGGCGCAGAGCTTTACGAGTTTTATAATTAATTGTGCTTACCTGCTGACATTGAGGGGTTTACTGTTGCGTAATCCGTTGGAACGTCTGAATCAACAGATTCAGTTCATCATCGAAATTGATCAGCTGAAGGGCATCCTAAGGCAGACGCTGCTGATGGATAGGGCTCGCCAAGAGAATAGCGCTGAGCATTCCTGGCATATTGCTGTTATGGCAATGCTGTTTGCTGAATATGCTCCTCAGCCGATTGATGTGCTGCGGGTCATGAAAATGCTGCTAATTCACGACATTGTTGAAATTGATGCGGGAGACACATTTTGCTACGACACCGCCGCCCATCAAGACAAGGCAGAACGAGAACAGCATGCAGCCAAGCGCATATTTGGTTTGCTGCCTGCCGATCAGGGAGATGAATTGCGCAGCCTATGGGATGAGTTTGAGGCTCGGGAAACGTCTGATGCCCAGTTTGCAGCTGCCCTAGACAGAATTCAGCCGCTTCTTCACAATCAGCAAACGGAAGGGGGGACATGGCGGTTACATGGCATCCGGCGATCGCAAGTGATGCAGCGGGTAGCCCCCGTCAAAGAGAGTATTCCTGACCTGTGGGATTGGCTCGAATCCTCTATCGATCGGTGTGTTGAGGCTGGGTATTTGAAGCCGTAAGGAAAAGGCTGAATCGCGAGTTATTTCTGGATGAGACGAACGGAAGCAAAGGGAAATCTGCTTGTATGCTGGTATCTGTGACCGTCACCTGCATCATGTCTGATGCTTACCATGCCCATGTCTGCTCTTTCACTGAATCGGCGATCGCTGCTCCAGGGAATCGGGGCGATCGCCCTGACCCAAGTTCTCGGCGGTTGCCAAAATCAGCGGGAATCGGGTCGCCGCATCCAATTTCTGCAGCCCTCTGTCCCGACTGCGTTATTAAAGGAGTTTCAGCAGTCCCACCGGGACAATTCTGTGCAGTTTCAGCCTGTAGAAACGTTGTCAGCACTTTATGATCAGCTTTTAGCGCAGCAAGATATATCGAGTCCGCCTTCAGTGGTGGGGATGACGCTGGGCGATTATTGGTTGACGCCTGCTATTCGACGTGGGCTGATTGCTCCGGTCAATGTTCAGGATATTGAGGGATGGGACACGCTTCCACCAATGTGGCAGGAATTAGTGAAGGGCGATCGCCAGGGAATGTCTGCCCCCGACGGCACGGCATGGGGCGCGCCCTATCGCTGGGGGAGCCTGGTGATTGCTTACCAGATTGAGGCGTTTGAAGACCTGGGTTGGGAACCAACAGATTGGGGTGACCTGTGGAATCCTGACATTAGCGGTCAACTTGCCCTGCTCGACAGCCCCCGCACCGTCATTGGCATGACCCTCAAACGGCTCGGCAAATCGTTCAATGCCAGTCTGAATGCACTGAGAGCTGATAAAGACCTGAGCGCAGCGCTCACAGAGCTAGATGCCCAGGTCAAGCTGTACAGTTCCTCTGCCTATTTGCAGTCTTTGATTTTAGGTGACGTCTGGGTCGCGGTCGGGTGGTCAACGGATATCCTGCCCCTATTGCGGCGCGATCGCCGCTTTGCAGCAGTCGTGCCTGCGTCGGGAACTGCTCTCACCGCTGACCTATGGGTTCGCCCTTCCCAGTTCGATGCTGATGGGCCATCAGAGTCGTCAGACTTAAACCAGTCTTCAGAATCCTCATTGTTGAGCGAGTGGATACGCTTTTTCTGGCAGCCTGAACCTGCTCAGCGGCTATCGATCCAGACCTTAGCGGCATCCCCGGTGTTAGTGGGGAGCGATCGCGCTCAGTTGCCCGACACAATCCGCGAGAACCCGGTTCTCTTCCCAGATCCATTAGTGCTGGACGCCAGCGAATTTCTCACTCCACTGCCTGATAACATTCTTGCGGAATATAACGATCGCTGGACAGAAATGCGTCTAGACAACCTGCGATAATTTTAGCCACTATCCTATTACCCAGTCACACCAACCCTTTGCCATGTCCCCTGTCTCTCTTCAAACCCTCATCAACGTATTCACAACGCGAGGGCATGAACTTTATGATGCTGAAGCTGTCAGTCAGCTTGACCATGCCCTACAGTGCGCAACCTTTGCTGAAGTTTCCTGTAGCCGAGCCAGCCTCATTAGTGCCTGCCTTCTACACGATGTTGGGCACTTGATTCACGCTCTAGGCAATGATGCCGCTGAGCGGGGCATCGACGATCGCCACGAATACCGCGCTATTCCCTTCCTCACATCCCTCTTTGGCCCTGAGGTAACCGAACCAATTCGACTTCACGTAAACGCCAAACGTTACCTGTGTGCTACGGATTCTACCTATTGGGAGGCCCTCTCCGCTCCCTCCAGGCGCAGCCTCATCCTCCAGGGCGGTATGTTTAGCCTAGAAGAAGCCTGTGCATTCATTCAGCAGCCCTACGCTCAGGATGCCGTAAAGCTCCGCCGCTGGGACGAGCAAGGGAAGGTTCCTGGTCAAAAAACGCCAGGGATTGAGCATTTCATCCCGTTCCTGGAAACCTGTAAGGGACTTGCAAGAAAATAAAGTACCCGGAAAAGAGCAGCGGGCTGCGCCCGCTGCTCTTTTCCGGTATCTTTTTTACACGACTTGGCAGGTTTCACGCAAAAACAGGGGTTTGGTGCGCGCGGAGCGCGCACCAAACCCCTGTTTTTGCGCTGTGAATTTGAGAACTTTGCCAAGTCATGTTTTTTAGCCGCAGATCCCTAAAACGACATGAGGATTACAGAATTTTCTCTAGCCCGTACACAAGGGACTTGAGTTGAGTCACTGCGCGAATCGACAGCAACACCCCTGGCATGAAGGACGATCGATGGGTGGTGTCATGGCGGAGGGTATAGATTTGTCCCGCTGCGCCAAAAATGACTTCTTGGTGGGCGATCATTCCTGGTAACCGGACACTGTGAATACGGATATTCTCATCGGCGGTGGAGCCCCGCGCCCCGGTCATCGTTTCCTTCTCGTCTACGGAGGGGGGATTAAAGGACTTACCCATCTCTGCCAGCATCTGGGCTGTTTTGATGGCAGTACCGCTGGGGGCATCCGCCTTCTGGTTGTGGTGCAGTTCGATGATTTCTACATGGTCAAAATACTTGGACGCCCGGACAGTCGCCTCCTGCAATAGCACCATGCCAATGGAAAAGTTGGGCACGATGAGGCATCCTGTGCTGGCTTTGTCAGCAAACTCGGCTAAATCCTGGATTTGCTCCGTCGTTAATCCTGTCGTTCCCACCACAGGGCGAATCCCGTAGGCGATCGCCGACCGCACATTATCATACACAGAATTGGGGTGGGTGAAGTCCACCATCACCCCTAACTCCTTTTCTTGAACCGCTGCCGCCAGAGTCGCCTCCATGTCATTAATAACAGGAATTTCCAGGGGGCCGCACCCAGCAACCTCACCCACATCTTGACCCAGCACATCGGGCTTGCGGTCAATGGCCCCAATCAGCACCATATCCTCAGCCGCTGCCACTGCCTTGACAACTTCCTGTCCCATTTTCCCGGCTGCGCCATTCACCACCACTGGAATCGGAGCGTTTGCCATTGTGTGTTCCCCCCTCTCTCAACGGCATTTATCCTAACGCATTTGGGACAGCGCATTGAGGATGTCTGCAACGACCCGCAGAGGCAAAGCACTGCTTTACCCCTGCAGAACACATAAGATAGCGTGACATCAAGCTCCCTTAGAGGAAAGGCTGCAATCGCTGAATCAGAGAATCTGCCGCCTGAACCCCCTCAATGCGTTCCGCAGGAGCACCATCTTTGAAGAGAAGGAGAGTGGGCAAGGCGTGAATCTGGTACTGGCTAGCTAAGTTGGGATATTTCTCGGTATCAATTTTAACGACTTTAAGCTTGTCTTTCATCCGTTTGCCAACGTCTTCAAGAATGGGAGCCATTATGTGGCATGGGCCACACCATTCGGCGTAGAAATCCACCAGGACAGGGGTATTGGATTCAGCCAACAGGTCTTGAAAGCTATTAAACTTTTTTTTGACAGCCACGGGTTATATCTCCAAAACGTCGGGAACCAGTGATAGCAAAAGACCACCACTCTCATTCTAGTCGTCACTGTAGGAGGACTAGTATCGGAAGGCAGAAGTCAGAAGGATATAGGCAGAATGGGAATTCTTTATGTGCCAGGAGTTCTGCCTATCAAAAACAGTGGGGCTATTTACGCCATCGAGTACTAGGGCGATCGCAGAATGCTTTAAAGTTGTGAACTGCTTAGGTACCTCCATTCAACTATTTTTAATTACCATCCCGATGACGATCCCTTGATCCCTCTAGGACAAGCGAAATTTCAGCACTGTTTCCATGCCGTGTATCGATGCTGTCGCCGTTGCCGACATTGAGTAAATCGGACGCATCGTACCCTCCAGACCTTGCCTTGTTGATAAAGCCTTTCTGACAAAGCCCTATTGACAAACGGCTTACCAACCGCCGCCTGCTCCACCGCCATCGCTAGAGCCTCCACCAAAACCACCGTCACCGGAACCACCGCCACTCCCCCCCCCGGAGCTCGCACTGCTGCCATACCCTGCTGGAGAGGTAGGCGATCGCCCACCCGACGATCTGTCCTCAAAATCTCGCCAGTTGATGGCCGTGAAGCCGCTGACTACGAGTGCCGCCCCCATGGCAGTCACGGGAGACATTGGGGCTTCAAGCTCTGCAACCAACCCCGTGCCAAACAGCCCCACGACACCGTAGGACATGAATGCTCCGAAGGTGCTCCATAGCAACTGACTAAGGCTGAATCGTTCATGGGGAAGGGGCAGTTTATCGGGAGACTGTCGCAGTCGAGGCAGGTTTTTGTAGGCGAAGATAACGGGAATCGAGAGTCCAATGGCGACGGACATCCAGCGAGGATCATAGTAGGCAACGACAACCAGCAATGCACTTGTCACCGCATAGGTTCCTAAGAAAAAGCTCATGGCCTGAAAGCGGCGTAGCGTGTCATCATATTGAGCTTTCTTCTTCTTCCAGGCTCTAATTTGGACCTTCTCCTCATCATCGAGCCAGAGCCATTGGGAATATTCAAAAGGCTTGATAGGAGAGGGCGATCGCCCATATTGCAACGCTTTAACGCCAAACATACCAGCCAGGATGAGCGCGAGTCCGGCGATCGCCCCCGGTCCGGCGATCGCTAGAGGCACGCCCTCCGGCAGGCTGACTAATGTGAAGATGCCAGGCTGAGTCTGGGCAAGTTCCTGCTTCAGTTCTTCAATCACAGCGCTTGTACCTTCCAGAACTGCCTCATTGGGGCGAGTTCGTCTAAGGGGCGGCAGCATTTTGGCGTTGATGATGTCCTGAGCTTCGGTATCGGTAAGCATCGACTCAATGCCCCGCCCCGTAATGAGTTCGGCTCGGCGATCGTCCATGGACAGAAATATCAGCACCCCATTATTTTCGTGGGCCTTGCCAATGCCCCAGTGGTTAAACAGCCGCAGCCCAAAGGCACGAGGCGTCGTATTGGCATCAACCTGGGGAACAGTCACCACAGCAATTTCGGCATGGGTGTCTGCCTCAAAGTCAGAAATGGTTCGGTTGAGCCGGGTTTCAGTGTGGGTGTTAAGCACGTCGGCTGCATCAGCCACCCAACCGCCATAGGCCGTTTGAGGATTCTGAATATCCTGGATCGCAAGGCTGAAACTGGCGAGAGGAAAACAGGCGATCGTCAGCGCAAAAAGCAGCGGCAGAACCCACGAACTGCACGTCCGAGGGAATAGGTTGGAAGAGCGTAAGTTCCTAATCAGGTTAAATCCTACAGTGATTCCAGGGGGAAGCATTTTTCTGGGTTTCTGCTGCCTTAAACGCATCAATTACTCAGTTTCTATACTCAGCTTCTACATCAAGTGCATGTCTGTGCTAAATACAGCGTTCCCAGACTGGAGGTTGAAAGCCACAGGCAATGCTGCTTAAGGACAAAACTTTTGAAAACCCTGTTGTGCCATCGGCTGTATCCAGCTTCGCGGCATGACTTTGCCGAAGCCCTAACGAAATCCATCGAGATCATGGGTACACGACTTGGCAAGTTTCACGAAGAAACAGGGGTTTGGGGCGCGCTGAGCGCGCCCCAAACCCCTGTTTCTTCATTGTGAATTTGAGAACTTTGCCAAGTCGTGATGGGTACTGCTAGGCCCACTTCCACAAGGACATTTCATCAACGTGCTGCTCAACGGCAACCGACATGAAAACTTTTGTCCGTCGATCAAGACTTGACGTATCGCGTGAGGTACTAAAATGATAAGAGAGAGTTTTTGTAAACTTACAGTCAGCTAGATTTCAAGAATACGCACAGAGAGTTGCATGACCAAGACTCTAGCTGAGTACTAAGTTCTAGCCCCACTTTAAATTTCGCCTGAGTTTCAAAGGATTTAATATGCTGCCATTGGTCTACATCATCGCATTCACCGTGTTGGCCTTTCTCGCCATCTCTAACCTAGTTCGTAACTTGATGATTTTGGGTACTGATTCTCGTCGTTCGGTCAACGGGAACCAGAGGCGGCAAGATGCCTCAAACGCGCACCCAGAGTTGCTGGATGAGTCCGGAAAAGTGGTTCGTGAACCTTATCTAGTGATGCGATCGGTATCAATGGATGATGCTCGTGAACGGCTGGATGCTCTCTACAAAGCATCCCCCGGTTCCGCAGAGCAAGACCAGCAGGACGACTCTGTAGAATAGGCGGCTTTTGCGTCCATCTTTAGCGAGACCTGGAATGCTCACGCAGTGGAACTTTACCATAGTTTTCAGCAAGATCCAGGGAGCGGCGGTTAAAAACAGCAATTCTCATTATGGAAATTTAGGGGGGGCAAAAAGTCGCCTGAGGCGACCTTTTGCCCCCCTGAACCGATACAAGCGAGCGCCTACAGGGGGCGAAGTTTCCCAAAATGAGAATTGCTGGGTTAAAAAAGCTCTCCTGCCTAGCGCGTCGAATAGTGTCGCTGCCTCCAGTGATTCGTTACATTAATCAATGAAGATGTAGATAGTCTAGAACAGCAAGCATGGGGCGACCTGCAGGACGAACAGTAGTTTGGTTTCGGCGCGACCTGCGCGTGTATGACCACGCGCCTCTGTATCGTGCGGCTCGCCGGGGCGATGTGATTCCCGTTTTCGTGCTTGACCGCGCCCTGCTGCACCATCCCGAAACTGCTCCAGCACGGGTGGAATTTATGCTCCAGTGCCTTCATAACCTAGATCAAGACCTGCGTGATCGGGGTGGACGGCTGATCATCCGTTACGGCGACCCTGCCACAGAACTCCCTCGCTTGGTGAGGGAAGCAGACGCCGACGGCATCTACGCCTACATTGATTTTGAACGTATTTATGGACGTGTGCGCGATGCCAGACTCAACCAGGCACTCGCAAAAGAAGGGTTAAAAATCCGCTGGTTCGAGCCACCCGGAACCACTCCAAACCTGATGCCCTATCCCCAGTACCGCGAACTCTGGTATCAGCACATGGATGAGGCAATGATGCCTGCCCCGTCTCCCATGACTGTCCCTGATACTGTATCGAGTGAGCCTGTGCCGACGCTGAGGGAGTTGGGCTTAATCTCCGATGGCAAGCCCATTCCCCCCGCAGGCATTGAACCGGCCCGCCAGATGCTCCGGGAATTTCTGGATGAGAAGACTGACCGATACTATTGGCAACTGTCTTATCCTGGTGCGGAAGCCACATCGGGGTTGAGTCCCCATATTAAGTTTGGGGCGATTTCCGTGCGGGAGTGTTATCAAACTGCCAAGCAGTGGGACGCTCCAGATAAGAAGGCACAGCGAAGCCAGAGCCAGTTCATTGCGCGGTTGCGCTGGGGGAGTGGCTTTGCCCAGCGGTTTCGATATTTGCCTCAGTTGGAGGTGCGATCGCTCTACTCCGTATTTGATGAAGATGGCTGGGACTTTGACGAAGGGCTGTATGAGGCGTGGCAGCAGGGCCAAACCGGATTTCCCATCATTGATGCTGCCGCCCGTTGCCTGATGGAAACTGGGGGCTGGAAACAGCTCAACTTTCGCACCCGCGCCATTTATGCTAGTTTTCTTGGCAACCTCCTGGGGATGGACTGGCGCTTTGGGGCACTCCACTTCATGCGGCACCTGATTGACGGGGACTGTCCCATTGATCATTATCAGTGGGCCATGCAGTCTGGCGTGACCCACTGCGTCGATAAAACCTGGACGCGCATCTATAACCCTGAACAAACCGCTGTGGATCGATGCGATCCAGAGGGTTCCTTCATCAAAGCGTGGGTACCGGAAGTCGCCCATCTTCCCCCTGACCAATTGGGACTGCCGCCCCGGCTACGGGATTATCCACCTCCCATCATTGATTACCGACAGGCAAGACAGCGACGGGTTGAACAGTTGGAGAAACAGCGGGGACGGTTCCTCAATGCTTCAAATATTGTGCCCTATGTGGCGCGGGTGCCGGAGGATTTGGCCCCGTTTGGGGGCGATCGCCACCCCAGCGAAACCCGTTGGGCACAGCAGAAAAACCTTGATCTCTTTCCCCCGCCACTCGATTTAGAGTCCATGAATGCAACCCAGGCAAATGCCCTGAGAACCTGGTTTGTTGCCCATGTAGATATCAAACCCCGCAAGACTCCGCCACGCTGCACATCATCATCCCGCAAGCCCAAGCCAGACGACGGAACTGTACAACTCTCATTGCTGTCGAATTAGCAATTGGATTTGCAACGATGCTCTTTAAGTCGGCGAGTGCGCGTTCACCATCAGCCGCTTATAGCCCTACGGGCTTAGGTTAAAAAGTGTATCCCCCGCTGCGCGGGGGATACACTCTGCTCCAATGTCCTAACCTAAATGCGTATTGCTATATCATAAATGATGATGCTCTTTTCAAGCCTGTTGAAATGACCCTTGCCACCCCTCCAACCCCCAACCCCGCCATACCCAGCAACCGCGAATGGAAGACGATCGCCCGCGAGTTCGAGCATATCGTCGGTCAGCGGGGGGTGGTGCGCCGTAAGGAAGAACTGCTGGTCTATGAATGTGATGGACTGACTAGCTATCGGCAGCGTCCCGCTCTGGTAGTGCTACCTCGGACGACGGAACAGGTGGCGGAAGTAGTGGAGGTGTGCGATCGCCGCAACGTCGCCTTCATCGCACGGGGAGCCGGAACGGGCTTGTCAGGTGGAGCCTTGCCCATTGAGCATTGCGTCCTTATTGTGACCGCCCTGATGAACCGGGTACTGGAGGTGGATGACGCAAACCAGCGGGTGGTAGTGCAACCTGGCGTCATCAATAACTGGGTGACCCAAACTGTTAGCGGTGCAGGCTTCTACTACGCTCCCGACCCCTCCAGCCAAAGCGTCTGCTCCATTGGGGGCAACGTGGCGGAAAATTCCGGCGGCGTTCACTGTCTCAAGTATGGCGTCACCACAAACCACGTCATGGGGCTGAAGCTAGTGCTGCCAGACGGTTCCACCATAGACGTGGGCAGCAAGGTGCCGGAAATGCCAGGGTATGACCTGACGGGACTCTTCGTGGGTTCTGAAGGCACTTTGGGCATTGCCACGGAAATCACCCTCAAGATTCTGAAAGCGCCGGAGTCAATCTACGTGGTGTTGGCGGATTTCGAGAGCGTCGAGGCGGCAGGACAGACCGTGTCTTCCATTGTCAGTGCAGGCATCATTCCAGCAGGCATGGAGATGATGGATAACTTCAGCATTAATGCCGTTGAGAATGTAGTGGCGACGAACTGCTATCCCCGTGACGCGGCAGCAATTTTGTTGATTGAGCTAGATGGTATCGCGGTCGAAGTCGCAGAAAACATTCGCCGAGTGGAAGAGATTTGCCGCAACAATGGCGCTCGCAGTACCCGCACCGCCTCAGACCCCCAAGAGAGGCTTACCCTGTGGAAGGGGCGTAAAGCTGCATTCGCAGCAATGGGTAAGATCAGCCCCGACTACTATGTGCAAGACGGAGTTATTCCCCGTACCAAGTTGCCAGAGGTGTTAAGAGAAATCGAAGCCCTGAGTAAGAAACATGGGTATGCGGTGGCTAACGTATTCCACGCTGGGGACGGCAACCTGCATCCCTTAATTCTCTATAACAACGCCGTACCAGGACAGCTTGAGGCCGTTGAGGAGTTGGGTGGCGACATCCTCAAGCTGTGCGTCAAAGCGGGGGGCAGCATTTCGGGCGAACACGGCATTGGTGCCGATAAGCGCTGCTACATGCCAGATATGTTTTCTGATGCAGATCTGGAGACCATGCAGAATGTTCGGGCAGCCTTCAATCCAAAAGGGTTGGCGAATCCGGAGAAAATGTTTCCGACCCCCCGCACCTGCGGAGAGGCAGCACGGGCATCAGCCCAGCAACAGTTTCCCGATGTAGAGCGCTTCTAAGGGATCTGCGGCTAAAAAAGATAACGGAAAAGAGCAGCGGGCTGCGCCCGCTGCTCTTTTCCGGGTACTTTATTTTCTTGCAAGTTCCTTAATTTGAGAACGTTGCCCAGTCGTGATCCAACTGATTAAGCCTTTTGCAAAAGCGTCACAGAGCCCGTTGTACTCTACGCTACACGTTAAGAGATTTTCAAGAAACCATAAATTCTTCTTAGAGAAATCTTGATGTGAAGGTGATATTTTTGCCCTCGGTGCCGGACTTATTTACATCAATCATGAAGTGTCTGTAAATTTTCAGACAAAAGGGTTGTGTGTATTCGACATCAATGCTCTTGCCTACGTAATTGCATCAGGATTTTGACGACTGCCGCTTGCAAACGATGGTTCACCATCCGAGAGCCATTGCATGCTGGCGATCGCAGTTCTACTTATGCTGTTCAATTTTCTGCTGAAAAGAGACGGGCTTCAATGTGCTTATCGATTCGCTGTGCCAACTGTTTCCTGTTTTCGCAAAAGTCTCTTCATCTGAAGGTTTTCTATGACTACTACTCAATGGCGGTTTGCTTCGTTTAATGCCTCTCTCAATCGCTCGAATGAGGGTGAACTCATCGCCAACCTCTCAACACCGGATGATGCCCAGGCTCAATCCGTTGCTCAGATCATCCAGCGCACCAATCCTGACGTGGTGCTGATTAACGAATTCGACTTCGATGCCGATGAAGAGGCCGCCCAACTCTTTCAGCAAAACTACCTCTCCATTTCCCAAAACGGTGTTGCCCCCGTTGACTATCCCTACGTTTATGTCGCGCCCTCAAACACGGGCGTTCCTGCTAGTCTTGACTTCAACAATGACGGCTCTGTGGGTGGCCCCAACGATACCTTCGGCTTCGGCTTCTTCCCCGGACAGTTTTCCTTCGCCATCTTTTCTAAGTACCCCATCGTTGAAGACGGCATCCGCACCTTCCAGAATTTCCGCTGGGCAGATATGCCCGGTGCCCTGCTCCCCCCCGACCCTGAGGACACCGATGGCAATGGCGATACCGACAACTGGTTTACCCCGGAGGAACTCGACGCCTTCCGCCTTTCGTCCAAAAACCATGTGGATGTGCCTGTTGAGGTAAACGGCGAGATCATCCATGTGCTAGCAAGCCACCCCACGCCTCCTGTGTTCGATGGCCCTGAAGATTTGAATGGACGCCGCAACTTTGACGAAATCCGCTTCTGGTCTGACTACATCAACGGTGAAAGCTACATCTACGACGATGCAGGTGTTTTGGGTGGTCTTGCTGAAGGTGCAAAATTTGTCATCATGGGAGACCAGAACTCCGACCCCTTCGATGGCGACAGCATCCCCGGCGCGGCCCAGCAATTGCTGCTAAATTCCCTGGTAAACACCTCCGTAACCCCTGGCAGCGAGGGGGGGGGCGATGCCGCAGATCGTCAGGGTGGTGCAAACACGACTCATCTAGGCGACCCTGCCTTCGATACTGCAGATTTTGGCTTCAATTCGGATGATCCCGCCACCGATAATCCCCCCGGCAACCTGCGAGTAGACTATGCTCTGCCCTCTCAAAATTTGGAAGTCACCGATGCGGGAGTATTCTGGCCGCCCAGCACCGACTCACTATTTCCCCTGGCAGAATTTCCCACGTCCGACCACCGCCTAGTCTATGTGAATGTCGCCACCACTCGCCCAGGAGAAGCCCAGAACCGTCAGAGTGTCAGCGATCTTGAATTTCTGGGCGAAGTGCAGTTCCCCACGGGCTTTACCTTTGACGGCACTGAGGTAGGTGGTATTTCCGGCCTTGCCTATGACGCAAACCGAAGGGTTTACTATGCCCTGTCAGACGATCGCAGCCAGATTAACCCGGCTCGCTTCTACACCGTTTCCATTGATTTAAGTGATGGGAGTTTGGATAACGGAGATGTGGCCTTCGAATCTGTTACGACACTTCTGGACGAAGCAGGGAATCCTTTCCCAGAAGCAAGCCTCGACCCCGAAGGCATTGCCCTCAGCAGCATCGGCAGCCTCTACATTTCCTCCGAAGGGGACGCCAACGCCCTCACTGATCCGTTTGTGAGTCAGTTCTCCCTCAGCGGGCAGCAAATCGACAGCCTGCCTGTTCCTGAGATTTACTCGCCTACGGCTGATCAGTCCAGTGGTATCCGCAACAACCTGGCATTTGAGAGCCTGACTATCACGCCGGATCAGCGGTTCCTCTATACCGCCACCGAAAATGCCCTCTTCCAGGATGGCCCAGCAGCAAGCCTGGAGGATGAAAGCCTTGCACGCATTCTCAAGTACGACCTCACCACAGGTGCTCCTGTGGCTGAGTTTGTGTACGAAGTGGATGCCATTCCTGAAGAGCCCATTCCTGCCGATGCCTTCAGCACAAACGGATTAGTTGAACTACTGGCGATCGACAATAACGGGACCTTACTCGCCCTCGAACGGGGCTTCTCCGTTGGTCAGGGCAACACCGTTAAGCTATTTGAAGTGCAGACCCAGGGTGCCCTGGATGTGAATGGCATCAGCGATCTGTTCCGGGAAGAAGCAATCGAAGACGATGGCGAAATCCTTCCCCCTGACCCCTTCGAGATCGACCCAGCCGTGAGCAAGCGGGAAATTCTTGATGTGGAAGCCGATCTGGGCATCGCACCAGACAATCTGGAAGCTCTAGCCCTTGGCCCGGTTCTCCCCGATGGTCGCCAGTCCCTCATCATCGTCAGCGACAATAACTTTAACCCCGTTGACCAATTCACCCAGTTTCTCGCCGTTGCTCTGGACGTTGATACGACCCCGGCGGCACTGCCCTCTGTCGAAACACCCCTGACTGTTGACGATGAAGAGGGCACCACACCTCTGTTAGGCGACTCCGATGACCCTGCCATTTGGGTGCATCCTAACAATAGTGACGAGAGCATCGTTATCGTGACATTGAAGGATGGTGGGCTGGCAGTTTTAGACCTGGATGGCGAAATCCTGCAAACGGTTCTCCCTGCTCCCTTCGGCGATATCCGCTACAACAACGTGGATCTGGTCTATGGTTTTGACCTGGGCGGTGAGTCCGTTGATTTGGCAGTGGCCTCTGACCGCGAAAACGACACCCTCGCCATCTTCACAATCAGCCCCCATACCCGCCAACTGGAAGATGTCACCTCTGAGAACATGCTCGAAACCATCTTTGGGATAGATGATGGAGAAGCCACGGCTTATGGGTTAGCTACTTATAACAGCCCTGTAGATGGTACACCCTACGCATTTGTTACCCAGGCAGACGGCAATCAAGTGGCGCAGTTGGCACTGAGCGATGACAACGGTTGGGTATCCGCCGAAGTGGTTCGTATTCTGGAACTACCTGTGCCCACTGGAGACGCTGAAGATTCCCAGTCTGAAGGTATTGTGGTGGATCAGGAATTGGGGCTAATGTACGTGGCTTTGGAGAACGAAGTCGGCATTCTCCGCTTCTCGGCAGAACCTGATGGGGGCGATGCCTTCCAGGTGATTCAGTCCATTGATGAGGACTTCCTGGTTGCCGATATCGAAGGGTTGAGCATCTATTACGGCGAGAACGGCACAGGCTACCTGATTGCCAATAGCCAGGGCGATTCCTCCTATGCGGTCTTTACCCGTGAGGCTCCCAATGAGTACCTGGGCAGCTTTGTGGTGGGACGCAACGGTAACATCGACCAGGTGAATGAAAGCGATGGCCTAGATGTGATCAATGTGCCTGTCGGTTCTACGTTCCCCAATGGGTTATTGGTGCTTCAAGACGGAGCTAATGACCCGCAAAACGTCGCGGAGGACGACGAAGAACTGGAGAACAACAGCACCAACTTCAAGTATGTGGACTGGGCAGATGTGGCGGCATCCTTCGACATTCCCCTGGATGTGAACACCACCAGCTACGACCCTCGCAATCCCGACCCTCACTCTTTGGTGAATGGGGTTGCTAGTGGGGATGTGACCCAGGATTCTGCAGTGCTGTGGGCGCGGAGTACCTTCCTAGGTGAAGTAACCTTCGAGTATTCTACCGATGCTGATTTTGGGGCGATCGCCGGAACCGCCGCAGCAACAGTCACCGACATCACCCTCCCTGTCAAGGTTGAGGTAAATGGGCTGGAGCCTGGAACGGAATACGTCTTCCGGGCCACAGATGCCGCAGGAGATATAGAGTCGGGCCGATTCGTCACCGCTGCTGAACTGGGCACCCAGTTAGGATTGACCTTCGGCATTAGTGGCGACTGGCAGCAAGCGCCTCCGTACCCGATTCTGAGTTCTGCCGCTGAGCAAAACCTGGACTTCTTTGTGAAGCTGGGCGACACCATCTACGCCGATTTGGAAACCCCGGCGACTCCCGGCGTCAGCCAGTCCCGTACCCTGGAGCAGTTCCGCGCCAAGCACAGCGAAGTCTTGAGTCCCCGGTTTGGCTTGAGCGCCACCTCGGATCTGCATCAGACCACATCAGTGCTGGCATCTATTGATGACCATGAGCTGGTGGATAACTTTGCAGGGGGGGCCGCCCCTGGTGAGTCCCCCGACGCACCGGATATCGGCTCCTCTCCCAACCCGCTGTTCACCGATGATGTGGAGTTTGTGAACGATACTCAAGCCTACGAAGATGCGCTCCAGGCATATCAGGAGTATCACCCCCTGCGGGATGAGTTCTACGATACCCCTGATGACTCGCGCACGGATGGCGAGCGCAAGCTGTATCGGGCGAACCAGTACGGCAGCGATGCCTCT
This sequence comes from uncultured bacterium, assembly GCA_964465285.1. GTDB lineage: Bacteria > Cyanobacteriota > Cyanobacteriia > CAKZMO01 > CAKZMO01 > JBCCWF01. The sequence goes on along the minus strand of CAYXJG010000012.1, from coordinate 6,789 downwards.
GTGTTTGTGCTGGACAGTCGCTCCTTCCGGGATGCCCAGCTTGACCCAGCAGATTTGACTGACCCTACATCCTTTTTAGTGGAGGCATTTGACCCCAGCCGTACCCTATTGGGACGGGCACAGCTTGATGCTCTAAAAACTGACTTGCTGGCGTCTCAAGAGAACGGCACCACCTGGAAGTTTGTTCTGATTCCCGAACCCATCCAAAACTTTGGGGTTGTGGCAGCAGAAGACCGATTTGAAGGGTACGCAGCAGAGCGCACCGAACTGCTCAGCTTCATTGACCAGCACGACATCGACAACGTGGTGTTCATGGCGGGCGACTTCCACGGCACCATCGTCAACAACCTCACCTATCAACTCGCCCCCGGAACCGAGCAGATTGCCACCAGTGCCTTCGAAGTGGTGACTGGGCCAGTGGCGTTCTTCGATGGGCGGTTTGGACCGAACGTGGTGAATCTGTCTGAGGCTGCCGGATTCGTCAGCGAAGACGAACTCGCCTTCTACAACTCCCTACCTGTCGCGCCGGACATGGACGACCTGGTGAATGACAAGGATGACTTCTTAACGCAGTTGCTGATTGGGCAAACGGATCTGTTTGGCTACGACCCAGTCGGGTTGAATAATAATCTCGCCCAGGCCGAGGGACTAATTGATGCGACGCTGCTCCAGGGCGATTATGTGGCAGGCCATACCTATAGCTGGACGGCGTTTGATATCGACCCGATGACCCAGGCGCTGACGGTCACTACCTATGGTATTGAGGCGTACAGTGAAGCTGATGTGCTAGCCGATCCCGACGCTGTGATTGGACTGGAGCCGTCCATTGTCAGCCAGTTTGTGGTAAATCCCACATTGACTGATGCCCAGAGCCTCAATGCTTTGGAAGGCACAACTGGTGACGATCGCTTCAGAGGAACAGAGAACGCCGACCGCATGAGTGGCGGTGCAGGCCGTGATATCCTGATGGGCCGAGATGGCGACGACATCCTCCTAGGTGGCGAAGACTCTGACCAACTGAGGGGTGGAGACGGTAGCGACACCCTGGATGGTGGCCTGGGCAATGACCGCTATGTTGGAGGCCGGGGAGCCGACACCTTTATTCTTCGACTAGACGAAGGCGTTGATGTGATTCGTGACTTCCGCCTGTGGCAAGGTGATGCTATCGCGTTGGCGGATGGGTTAACCTTCAGTGATATTACGGTTCAGCAGTCCGGACAGGAACGTGCCCGGTTGCTTGTCGATGGCGACCTGTTGGCTAAGGTTCAGTCCAATAAGTTTAATGCCATCAACACCGAGAGTGCTTTTACGACGCTCTAAAACCGTGAGTTCGACGGCCAGATTTCAGCCGCGCAACGCGTGGCTGAAATCACACACGATCGTTTGCCGCGCATCGTGCAGGAAAGGGTTGTATGCATCTGTCAAACACGACTTGGCAACGTTCTCAAACTCACAACGAAAAAACAGGGGGTTGGGGAACGCGATGCGCCCCCAGTCACCAGGCAACCAGGCAACGTCCGCTTGGCAAACTGCTAAATCTTAGAAGTCCAGTCTGTCTGGATGATGTCTGACCCTTCAAGAAGAGACGCGATCGCCTCCCGCGACTGGTTCATCTCCTGGCCAGAGAGTCGCCCTGTTGCAGCATCATTAACTACGAGGGAGCCTTGGTGTCCTTTGCCTTTTTCGATAGCCGTTACGGTCAAAATGCCGTTGAGGTCAAAGTCAAAGTGAACCTCAATCTGGAGGGCTCCGGCAGGTTTTGCCGGAAGTTCTTCAATTTTGAAGGACCCCAGGGGAACATTCTCGCGGGCGATCGCATTTTCTCCCTGAAATACCTCCACTTCAACAGTGTCTTGCTGATCCATCGCCGTTCGATAGACTTCGGAGCGCGAGGTAGGGATGACGGTGTTGCGGGGGATGATGACGCTGAACATATCGGGCATGGGCCCCATAGGAGTGTCCATCACAGCGGCGATGCCGAGGGAATGGGGCGTTACGTCCACCAAAATTGAATCCACGTCCTCTCCAGACAGGACACCTGCCTGGAGTGCTGCCCCCAGTCCCACACACAGATCGGGCTCAAAGCTGTTGACGGGGGTACCTAATAAATGGTCTTCCACAAGCTTCTGCACCAGGGGAATGCGGGTAGAGCCACCCACGAGAATCACCCGGTCAATGGCATCGGCGGTCATGTCAGCATCACTCAGGGCGCGGTCAATGGCGTCCAGGGTTTCCTTGAGTAAGGGATGGATCAGGCTCTCAAAATCCTCTCGGGCCACTTCAACATCCAGGTGCAGTGCCTTGCCTCCGTCGCTGGCCAGAAACGGCTCTCGAACCGTTGCAAAGGCGTATTCACTGAGTTCAATCTTTGCCTTCTCGGCAACATTCAGCAACCGGGCCTGGGTTCCTGCATCTTGAGGCACCTCGGTGCCGTGGACTTGAAAGAATCGGTCAGCTAGGTAGCGCTGGAGCTGTCGGTCAAAGTCGTCGCCGCCCAATCGATTGTTGCCGTGGCTCGCCAGCACCTCCGTCACATCGCCCGTCACCTCAACGATGGAGACATCAAAGGTGCCGCCCCCCAGGTCATAGACCATGACATTTTCGGTTTCCTCGGAGCGAATATCGAACACCAGAGCAGCGGCAGTAGGTTCGTTTAGAATTTGCAGAACCTCGAACCCGGCAATTTCTCCGGCTTGCTTGGTTGCCTGCCGCTGGGCATCGGTGAAATAGGCAGGAACGGTGATGACTGCCTGGGTGACCTCATCTTCCAGAGCTTCTTCTGCCCGCTGCTTAAGGGTTCGCAGGATAATGGCAGAGATTTCCTGAGGACTGTAGGGGCGATCGCCCAGGGTTACAGTGTGGTCGGTGCCCATCTGTCGCTTAATGGACTTGACGGTGCGTTCGGGTGCAGCCGCATACTGCCGTTGGGCGGTTTGCCCCACTAAGAGCTGTCCCGTGTCGCTGATGCCGACGCAAGAGGGCAGCAGTAAATTGCCATCATCATCAGGGATGACCCAGGGCTGACCGTCTTCCAGTGCGGCGATGACAGAATTTGTTGTGCCTAAGTCAATACCAACGACATGTCCCATGGGTTTGTTCCTTTTGTTGCATCACGTTAATGCTTAGATGTCTAAAATCCGGGGGAGGAGTGCAGTTATTGAACCGGAGACTGTGATTCGGCGGCGGGGGAAACGGCCACGATGACCTGCGCCTCTCGTAAAACCCGGTCTTGCCAGCGATAGCCTCGCACCACTTCCTGAATCACGGTGTTGGGTGGAACCTGCCCATTGGGTTGCTGCCCAAGGGCGCTCATGTATGTTGGATCGAAGGGATGCCCTGTTGTAGGAATGGGAACGACCTGATGCTTATCCAACATTGTCATCATGGATTCATGAATGATGTCAATGCCGTCTCGGGCACTCGTGATGACCTCTGCGAGGCTTGGCTCTTCCGCCCCAACCCGAGGGCTGGCTCCTGCCCCAGTATCGGAGAAACCGGAGGGGCGATCGCCCTTTCTCTGGGTACCCTTGCGTCTGGCGGCTGAACCTAAGAGAACGCCTAACTGCTTTAGCCAATGCTGCAAACGGCGAATAATAGATGATAACGATTGGAATAAAGAAGGTTTGCCAGAGGTGGCATCGTGGGATTCCGCAGCAGCTCCGTAGAGTTCATCCGCTCTATGCCAATGGTCAGCAGCGTGATCAAGGGCATCAACCACGGTGAGCAAATCAAGCAGCAGGGTTTCCTGTTGCTTGCGAATCTGGGTTTTCTGAATGGCACGTTCTCGAGGCGATCGCGTCATAGGAGTCAATTACACAGGCTCTTTACGGACGGTTTAAAGCAGGTGGTTCAAAACAGGTGATTCCCGTTAGAAGGTTAGCATGATGAAGTCATTAATGGTGAGGTGTGTAGCGGCGATCGCCCGCTCCTCTAGGGTGTTCAATAATTCTTCGTCCAGTTCTGCTTCGACGGGATCTAGGGCGAAAAAGTCATCACCCGCCTTAGGAGCCTTGCGAATGGCGTCGTAGGCAGCTCGAATCGCCTTAAATTCCTGGGGATGGCTATGGGCTGGAAATTCTTTCAGCTTGGCGTGATACGCCGCTTTAACTTCAGCAGGAGTTGCTCCAGGGGAGAGTCCCAACCGCTCATAATGGTCTTGCATACACCGTCCTTCCTACACTTCAAACCAGGGCTTGCGCTTCTTAGAGGATGTCCTGCGTCGTTCTTGACGGGTCACTGGAATAAAGAAGTCCTCATCATCATCAAACTCATCCTCGTTATTCAAACCTCCGTTCATCTCAGCCTCAAGTTCCGGCAGCATCCCAAGCAAGATTTCTGGAGGAATATCCATGCCTGTCGCTTCTCGGGCAATCCGCTGGAGTATATCCATGATGTCTCTCTGGCTGGGGTCATTCAATATGCCAACGTGACGCCCCACGGCATCAAGGGTTATCTCATTCGCCTTGAGCCAGTCTTCTTCTCGGCATGCCTGAAGTGCTTCGGCATCTTGAAGCCGACGAGCAATCTCAAATCCCTGGTCGTAAAACGTTTTGTACTCGCGAGAGTGTCGGGAGTAAAGGGTCGCCTTCGCCAGCAAAAGCAATGGGTTTTGGGGTTCTTTAGACAGATAGTCTTCGATGTAGTGCCGAAATGCCTGATTCATGTGGAAACGGCGCATCTCTAGCTGCGCACGGGCTAAAAGATTGCCGGGTTGGGTAGAGCGACTCAGGGTTGCTGTAACTGCAAACGTCATCCGTTCGGGGGATAGGTTCCTCAGGGGCAGGAGCATCAGGTGAGCCTGCATCGCCTCGGGAACCTCCATCATCCTTAAATCAACAAGTTTCTGGAAGTACTTGCTCTGGAGCGCTGCCATGCCTTTTTTATTGCGCTTGGCGTGGTGATAAACGACAAAGTAGATGGCTTTGAGAATATCGACTTGTTCAACGGGGGAGTGCGATCGCAACAACTCATCCCACTGTTCCGTCGCTTTTTTCTGATTTAGAGTAATCTTTTGTCCGCTACTCGGCTCATCCTCTGCTGCATCTAGAAAAATTTGAAGGGCCTGCATTGGAGGCGCTGAATTTTTCTCAGTGTTGACCGTCTGTTCCATCAGGGCATAGTTTTGGGTGGCGAGGGCTTCGACCCAGCGAGGTATATCAACCTCTGTATCGACCGTCGTATCACCAAAGCGCTTGCCGAATTTCCGGCGAATAGACTTGACAGCATCTGTATCACCTCGCTCTTCCAGAATGTTCAGCAAGGCACTGTAGACTTCATCAAAGCGACAGCCTGCTTCCAGCGCCTGAGTCAGCAACGGCGCTGACTTATCTGGTTGCCCTTTCGCGTGAGCCTCTAGCCCTTGACGCCCGATAACCTCGGGATGGTTAGAGTCATAGCTTTCTGCTTTGCGGACGCTGCGCTCACCATCTCGAAAACGTCTTGCATACATTTGGCTATCTGCCAGCCAGCAGTAGAGTTTAGCCAGCGTTGCATTGAGCCGACCGTTAGGCCAATTTTGGGGATGCTGCTTGGCATCCTGCTGCACCCAACTAATAAGTTGGTTCAGAACTCTCTGAGCTTCTTTCGCATTGCGCGTGATCCGGAGTGCCCAGTGGAGATGAAGCGCCAGCTTTGGATCAAACCCACCCTCGTCCATGGCTTTGCCCCAAAAGTCTGCCGAACATGCCAGCTCACCCTGGACACGGGCTTGCTCCCCGGCCTTCAGCATCAGGGAATAATGGAGCGCTTTAAGTTCAGGATAGTCTGCAAGCACGTGGTCAGACAGTTCAAAGGCGAGGTGACCTGCATCGTGGAGATTGTCGTGCCGGATGAGGTAGAGAATTGACAGCACAAGAGCCGAGCTGTACCTGGGTAAACTAGTATCATCCAGGTCAACGAACTCTCTCGGGTCTTGGTTGGAGATGACAACATAGCGCAGCGCCAGGGCCTGAATTGCCGGATGCCGGGTACGAACAGCATTAAACAGGTTAAACCTAAACCCCGGACGAGGTATCCTCAGAGCATCTTCCGAGTCATCCCAGTCACCCGCGCTCTGCTCTGCGTAGACCCGCCAGCTAGACGGATCGTCGGCGGGACTGGCAGGCCGTCCCATTTTTCTGAAATGGACAAGAGCTTCATCCGGACGATCTGCTTTTATCGCTAAGACGCCCCGTGCCCAGTGGAGGTGATGGGCGTAAAAGCGATTAGATTTAGACTTAATGAATGCTTTAACGGCATCGTCTTCACCGTTGAGCATCAGGAGTTTCAGATAGCAGCCTCCAAAGTCCTTTGGGAGGGTGCTATCGTCAAACGCGGTCTGAAAAATGTCTAGCGCAGGTGCAGTTTTTTGTTGAGCGAGGAAGGTTTTGGCAAGCCAGTAGTGGGAGTCTCCGTAGCGACCCTGGGCGATCGCCTCACGTAGGGAATTCTCGGCATCGTCATACTTGCCCTTCTCAAACTCATCCTTTCCCTGAGCAAACCAGATATCGGCTTCGCAAACGTCAATATCCAGATCCGGTTTCCGTTTGAGGGACTGCTGAAGCTTCCGAAGAGCTTGGGAATATTTCTTTTGCTGGATCAAGCTTTTCAACTGCTTCTCTAGCTTTTCATCAGAAGATGAAAGCTTAGACAATTCCTGCTTAATACCTTTGAACTTAGCCAAGACCAAATTCCCCTAACTGCATCACCCTGCCCCGCCATGATTGTACTCAGAGTGTATCGGCGTGGATATCTTATCTACGCTGACACCGTTCTACGCTGACACCGTTCTACGCTGACACCGTTCATTGC
>CAYXJG010000011.1:10902-30481 GCA_964465285.1 uncultured bacterium | reverse complement strand
CCAGAATTGACCGGCAATTACCATTATGGAAATTTGAGGGGCAAAAAGGTCGCCTGAGGCGACCTTTTTGCCCCTCAAATTTCCTACAAGTACGCGCCTATAGGGCGCAAAGTTTCCCAAAATGAGAATTGCTGAGAATTAATAGAGCACTAGCCAAAACAAAAGTACATTGGTATTGTAGAGCAAGCGAACTACTTCTACTCTCCCTGTCAGTTACCTGCCATGCCCCAGCCTACTCCCCTCGGATCAATCGTCCAAGGCTCTCTTAACCAGGGATTGGAGGTACGGCTGCATTCTGATGTCTCTGTGGAAGAGGTGCGGGTTGGAAAATTTCTGGTGGTCAGAGGAGTGCGATCGCACTTCTTCTGCCTATTAACCAATGTCTCCCTGGGAACCTCTAGCCAGCGCATTCTGGCCGATCCACCCGACCCCTCCAACACCTTTCTGCAGGACGTTCTCGCCGGAACAGGCACCTATGGCATGGTGGAGCTAGTTCCCATGCTGATGCTCACTCCAACGGGCGACCAGGGCGAATATCCGTTGGCACCTCCCCTGGGCGCCGTTGCTCATGCAGCTGTTCAAGCCAACGGGCAGAACGGTTTGGAACAGGATGGCTCAAAAAGTGCCCAGAGCAGTGAAGCAGTGGAATTGCTGCCAGTGAAAACCGTGCCCAGCCACTTTAGCCAGGTCTACGAGGCGAGCCAGCGAGATTTTCGGGTCGTGTTTGGCTGGGAAGACGACCCCCATCGGCGGAATTTCGCCATTGGCCAGCCCATCGACATGGACGTCCCCATTTGCATTGATTTGGATCGCTTTGTGGAGCGAAGCAACGGTATCTTTGGCAAATCCGGCACTGGAAAATCATTTCTGACGCGACTGCTGCTGTCTGGGGTAATCCGCAAACGGGCAGCGGTAAACCTTATCTTTGACATGCACTCGGAGTACGGCTGGGAAGCGGCGCGGGAGGGGCGGCAGTTCAGCACGGTGAAAGGGCTACGTCAGCTATTTCCTGACCAGGTGCAGATTTTCACCCTCGACCCAGAATCGACAAGGCGGCGGGGCGTGCGAGATGCCCAAGAACTGTTCATCAGCTACAGCCAGATCGAAGTCGAAGACCTGATGCTGGTGCGGGGCGAGCTAAACCTGTCGGAGGCGAGCCTGGAGAATGCCATCATTCTCCGCAATGAGTTCGGCAAGACTTGGATTACACGGCTCCTATCTATGAGTAACGAGGAAATTCAGGAGTTCTGTGAAGTGAAAATGGGTAGCAAGTCTTCGATTATGGCGCTTCAGCGGAAGCTGAACCGACTGGATGAACTGAAGTATGTCCGCAATGCCTGTGCCCAGGATGGCGTGAAGCAGGTGATGCAATGCCTAGAAGCGGGAAAGCATGTCGTGGTGGAGTTTGGCTCCCAGTCCAATCTGCTGTCCTACATGCTGGCAACTAACATTATTGCTCGCCGCATCCATGCTAGCTATGTCCACAAGTCTGAACAGTTTTTGCAAACCAAGAACCCGAGCGATCGCCCCCTGCAACTGATGATCACCATTGAGGAAGCCCACCGCTTTCTCGACCCCGCCACTGTGCGGCAGACTATCTTTGGCACCATCGCCCGCGAGATGCGAAAGTACTTCGTCACCCTGCTCGTCGTAGATCAGCGTCCTTCAGGCATTGATAACGAAGTAATGTCCCAAGTAGGCACCCGCATCACGGCTCTGCTCAATGACGAAAAGGACATCGACGCTATCTTTACAGGGGTATCCGGCGGGCAAAATCTGCGGTCGGTGCTGGCGAAATTGGACTCTAAACAGCAAGCACTGGTGCTGGGACATTCAGTACCCATGCCCGTCGTAATTCGCACCCGCTCCTATGACGAGCAGTTCTACGCAGAAATCGGCGCGTCCCTGTGGGAAACAGAGTCCGACGACGTTGTTCTCTCTGCAGCCCATCACGCTCGCCTGGATTTGGGGATTTGATGGACAGAAGAGAGAATGCCTTGGATGCCTTGGATGCCTTGGATGCCTTGAATGCCTTGGATGTCTTGGATGCCTTGGATGTCTTGGATCACGACTTGGCAAAGTTCTCAAATTCACAACGCAACAATGGGATTTGGGGCGCGCTGAGAGCGCCCCAAATCCCATTGTTGCGTGAAACTTGTCAAGCCGTGAGCAGCAATTCTCATTATGGAAATGTAGGGGGCAAAAAGGTCGCCTGAGGCGACCTTTTTGCCCCCTACATTTGTACAAGTGAGCGCCTGTAGGGCGCGAAGTTTCCCAGAATGAGAATTGCTAAGTCATGGGGATACCGAGTGAAGTTTCAGTTGCGTCATGCTAGTGTAGTTGTCTAAACAATTCTGCCTCAGCAAGGGGGATGGCGTAAGATGGCGATTCTAGATTCCCAAGGCCGTTTGTTTGGCAAGATGAGTATTGTAGATGTCGGCGCGATTATCTTAGCGCTACTAGTGATGGCTGGTATCTTTTTTGTCCCTGGCAACACAGGGTCAGTTGCCCAGGTGGGGGCTACCCTTAAGCCTGTGGAAGTCGATGTTATGGTGCGGGGCCTGACCGTGTCTGATCCAGAAGGGCTGATTCAAAGCATCGAATCCGCCAGGGAAACCGAAATCATTATCCGAAACCAGCCCTATGCCACCGTAGATGTGACTGAGGTTAAGCAACTACCGCGCACGGTTGCAACCCCTCAGCCCGATGGTTCTCTCAAAGCTCTGGACGATCCTCGTCCTGAACTCGACTTCATGACTGATATGCTCATCACCCTTGCCAGCGACGCTCAAGTTACAAATGACAGCGTCGTGTTTGGCAACAATAAGGTTAAGATTGGTACTCACATGGAGCTAGAAGGGCAAACCTATCGCTTCAATACAATCGTGGTTGGCGTTCGCATTCTTGAATAAGAATTCAATACAATCCAGTTTAAGTGGGGCGGCGGAGCGATGCTGCTTTGTTCTGCCTAAGGTTGATTCAAATTATTTAGCTCTCGTTTCTGAGAAAAGAAAAAGAAGGAACCAGAACGCAAGCTGAGCCTACAACGCTACCTGTGCGCATTTACGGAAACCGATCCATCAAAACGCTTCCGGGGCAAACGACCCGTCCCACGCCATCCCGCGTGCGAGAAGCATTATTCAATATTTGGCAGGGGCGGGTTCAGGGATGCCGCTGGCTTGATCTGTGTGCGGGCAGCGGGGCAATGGGGGCGGAAGCACTGTGTCGAGGCGCTGCCCAGGTTATTGGCGTTGAGAAAGCCTCGAAGGCCTGTGCCGTTATTCGTCAAAACTGGAAGGCTGTCGCCTCGCCTGAACAATCCTTTCGCCTGGTGCGGGGTGATGTTGTTCAACACGTGCTAATGCTGCAGGGGCATTCATTCGACCTCATTTATTTCGACCCGCCCTACGCCAGCGGGCTCTATCTTCCTGTATTAGAGGCGATCGCCACATCCCAGCTCCTCGCCGATAGTGGAGAGGTTGCAGTGGAGCATAATGCGGCTCAGCATCTCCCAGACAGCATTCCCCCTCTTTCATCCTCAGACCCATCGACGAGACACCAATTAGCAACAGATTCATTGTCATTACCTGAGGTTTCACCGTCACTTCACTGCTGTCGTCGGAAGAAATATGGCAGCACTCTCCTCACTTTCTTTGAATAGCGGGGGGATTCTCAGGAAAGCCCCTGGCGATAGACGCGCCATCAGGGACAATGATGCGTTTTCTGAGGGGCAGTTCTTTTTGTAAACCGTTGTAAATCCTGCTCGCCGAGACACTTCTCCTGTACCCGTAATATGATAAACACTTCATATTGTTTGATGGCATGCAATAAAGTTGTAGTATATCTTTGCAATTTAAGATTAGGGCGAACGCACTCTGATGCCAGCGCCACCTAGGCGTGCAAGTATGCAAGCAAGATTACACGAGCAAAACTACGCTTGCGTGGCACGGTTTTTACATTCTTAGTATGCAATTAGAAGTATGCAATTAGAAGTATGCAATTAGACTGCACTACGAAGATTTCTTAAGTATCTATAGAGTCTGATCTATGCCTTGAGTGTGTATGGACAGACTTGCACATTGGCAAAATAGGTATTAGCGAGATAGGTATTAGCGAGATAGGTATTAGCGAGACAGGTATTAGCGAGACCGAACAAAACACCCTGGGGCTACCCGTCATAACATGAATCATTCCGGCTAACGGCTGACTTGAATCGAGGTAAGAGCAGCAGATTCATGCACGATGCCTGGGTTCAGGATGGCTCCCGGAGGAGAGAACAAAGGAATTTACCCTACGCAGATAAAGCAGAGAAATGGCCTGAAAAGAAGCGATCTGCACTTGTGCCCTAAGAGAATTGCTCGACGCGACGTTAAGGAGGATTTATGCGAGCTGTGTTGATGGCAGGAGGGTCTGGAACTCGTCTCCGCCCGCTGACCTGTGACTTGCCCAAGCCGATGGTTCCCATTCTGAACCGTCCTATTTCCGAGCATATTATTAACCTGCTGAAGCGGCATAACATCACCGAGATCATTGCAACGCTGTATTACTTGCCCGACGTCATGCGGGACTATTTTCAGGATGGCCGCAACTTTGGCGTTCAAATCACCTATGCGGTCGAAGAAGACCAGCCTCTTGGCACAGCGGGCTGCGTTCGCAATGTTTCCGAACTCCTAGATGAGACCTTTGTGGTGATCAGCGGCGACAGCATTACTGACTTTGACCTGACCTCTGCTATTCAATTTCATAAAGCAAGGAAGTCCAAGGCGACTCTAATTCTGACCCATGTGCCCAATCCCATTGAATTTGGGGTAGTGATTACCGACCCGAACCAGCGCATCGTGCGGTTTCTCGAAAAGCCGTCCACTAGCGAAATCTTCTCCGATACAGTAAACACAGGAACCTACATCCTGGAGCCGGAGGTGCTGAACTATCTCCCAGAAAACCAGGAGTGTGATTTTTCAAAGGATTTGTTTCCCCTACTTTTAGAAAAAGGGGAACCCATGTATGGCTATATTGCCAACGATTACTGGTGCGATGTTGGCCATCTAAATGCCTACCGGGAAGCACAATATGATGCCCTGGAGCGCAAGGTCGTTCTAGATCTGAATTACTATGAAGAGCGATCGCCCGGTATCTGGGTTGGCAGCAATACGTATATCGATGAATCGGCGAAAATTATGCCGCCCGTCATGATTGGCAACAACTGCCGGATTGGCTCTCGGGCAGTTCTTGAACCGGGTACTGTGATTGGTGACAACGTCACCATTAGTAATGACGCTGATCTCAAGCGCCCAATTGTCTGGAACGGCTGCATTGTGGGAGAGGAATCCCATCTCCGCGCTTGCGTCACAGGACGGGGAACGCGGATCGATCGGCGTGCTCAAGTGCTGGAAGGAGCCGTTGTAGGGTCTCTTTCCACCATTGGTGAGGAAGCTCAGATTAGCCCTGAGGTGCGAATCTGGCCTAGCAAGAAAGTTGAACCGGGTGCAACCTTGAACATGAATTTAATTTGGGGACAAGTGGCGCGCCGCAACCTATTTGGTCAGCGAGGCGTATCGGGATTGGCGAATGTTGACATCACTCCTGAATTTGCCGTGCGGCTGGGAGCCTCTTTCGGTTCCACCCTGAAGCCGGGGGCACAGGTTACGGTGTCCCGCGACCAGCGCAGCATTTCTCGCATGGTGTCGCGATCGCTCATTGCCGGGTTAATGTCCGCTGGGATTAACGTGCAGAACCTCCAAGCCACGGCTATTCCAGTAGCGCGGGCGGTGATTCCCAGCCTTTCGGTTGAAGGCGGCATCCATGTCCGCGTTCACCCTGCCCGTCCGGACCACATTCTGATTGAATTTTTCGACAATCAGGGCATCGACATTTCCAAAAGCCGTGAAAAGAAAATTGAGGGAGCCTATTTCAAAGAAGACTTCCGGCGAGCGGCTATCCAGGAAATTGGCACCATGGTGTATATGGATCAGGTTGTTGACCGCTACATGACGAGCTTTGAGCGGTTGCTAAATGCTGGAGCCATCCGCAACAGCAACTCCAAAGTTGTGATTGACTATGTGTATGCAGTGTCGGGGGCGGTGCTACCTATTCTGCTCAACAAGTTTGGCTGTGATGCTGTGGTGCTGAATGCTAGCCTGAGCCAGATCATGCCCTCAGTGGAAGAAAGAGAAGTGCTGCTGGGACAGTTGAGCCACGTGGTAGAGGCCCTTAGGGCAAACTTAGGCGTGCAGGTATCTGCCAATGGTGAGCAGTTGATTTTGGTGGACGAAGCAGGAATCGTCATTCGAGGAGAATATCTGACGGCGCTGATGATGCACATGATTTTGACAGCGCAGCCGCGAAGCACCGTGGTGGTACCCATCAATGCCTCCAGCGCAGTAGAGCAAATTGCCTATCGCCACGATGCCCAGGTGGTTCGCACGAAGGTAAATCCCACGGCATTAATGGAAGCCTGCCATGCTAACCCAAATGTGGTGCTTGGAGGAAGCGGTGAGATGGGCTTTATCTTCCCTCAACTCCACCCTGGCTTTGATGCCATGTTTTGCATTGCCAAAATGATTGAGATGCTGACGATTCAAGAGCGATCGCTCGCCCAAATTCGGTTGGAACTGCCCCGAGTCTGCCACCGCAGCATCACCGTCCGCTGCCCCTGGATCGTCAAGGGAGCGCTCATGCGCTATATGGTTGAGACTCATCCCAGTGAGCTATTGGAACTCACCGATGGTGTAAAAGTCCACCGCGCCGACGATCCTGATAGCTGGATTTTGGTGCTGCCTGACGCTGGGGAACCCCTGGTTCACCTCTACGCCAACAGCAATGAGCGCGACTGGGTAGACGAAACCCTCCGGGAATACCGGAACCGCGTTCAGCAGTTCGTTGAAGACGAGCAAGATCAGGCAGATATGTCGAGTTATGAACCCGAAGCCGCGACCCCATAAAAAGATAGTCATACTCAATCTGTTTCCAAAATCACTTCATTCCTGGGGGGGGCTAATTTTGGAAAATATGTCCGACAAGACAACATTTGAAAACATGAATCCCTCTGGGTCGGTCAAGCGAATACGTTCAGAAGCCTTTGCCAAGCCGGGGGAGTCCCCCGTGAACTCGACCCAGCCACTCTCCATATAGGTGGCTAAACGAGCAATGACATGGTCTATTGGGCGATCGCCAAACCGGGTTCTCAATGCCTGTACATCAATTCCCTCTGCCAATCGTAAGCCCACGATCAGCGTATCGAGCAGAGCTTCCTGGGTACTCGTTGTGGGATGGTCAATCACACCATCCTGCGCCATCAACTGCTTGACCCAATCGGCGTACTCCATCTGGGTGCGGGGACGGCTGACCCGCTGGTTCAGTACGTAGCTGGTGGCTCCCATACCGAAGCCATAATAGGAGCGATTTTCCCAATACACCCGGTTGTGGCGGCACTCGTAATCGGGTTTGGCGTAGTTGGAGATTTCATAGTGGCGATAGCCTGCTTGGGTGAGCGTCTTTTGAGCGAGGCGGTACATGACAGCAGTGGCGTCATCGGAGGGGAGCGGCTTGGCTCCCGGTCGATACCAGCGATGAAACGCCGTGCCCGATTCGATGGTAAGGTCATAGACTGAAATGTGGGGCGGGGATAAGGCGATCGCCCGTTCCAGGGATTCTTGCCAGTCATCCAGAGTTTGGTGGGGCAGTCCCGAAATCAAGTCAATGCTGAAATTCTCCACCCCCGCCCGGTGGAGCATGGCGATCGCCGCGTCGATATCTGCTGGCGTGTGGGTGCGGCCACAGGCAGTCAGTAATGTTTCCTGGAACGCCTGTACGCCAAGACTCACCCGATTAATACCCAGTGCTATGTAGCCGTCAATTTGTTCTTGGGTAAACGTGCCGGGATCCATCTCCATCGACAGTTCCGCCGTGGGGGCGATCGCAAATTTCCGGCGAAGGGCTGTCAGAATCGTGTCTAGTTGTCCGATCGATAATAGGGAGGGCGTTCCGCCTCCAAAGAAGATACTCTTGAGGGCGTGAAAGGCATCAGGGGAAACCGAAATTTCTTTACAAAGGAGGTCAATATAGTGGGCAATTGCTCCAGAGCCGTGGCCAGTCGTGGTGCCATCCATACGGGGCAGAGGAGGGCGATCGCCTACTACTGAAATTGGAAAATCACAGTAGTAGCATCGTCTGCGACAAAAAGGAATATGAATATAAGCGGCGTCCGACAGTACGTCCATATCAAATCAAAGGGGAGAAAACCGTCCATTAGGGGCTAAAAGGCAAACCGATATAATATGTCTAGTCGGTTGATTCTTAAGATCGAGGATTAGATTGGTAAGTAGCTTGGCACAATTAAAAAAGGCGTATTCCTCAAGGCGGGAAGTTTTCCCAAGGATAGAATCCAGGAGCCAGGAGCCAGAAGCCAGCTCCCTCCTGAATTCTGACTCCTAGATTCTGGCTCCTGGCCCATCCAGGATTTCCCGGCTTAAATTACAAGCCTTAAAAAACAAATGTAGAACCTAATGTAGAACCCTGCGCCGCTCGCTGCGCAGGTAGCGTAGGGTTCTACGGATTTTATAATTAATTGTGTTTACCTACGTATCCATGCAAAATTGATTACAAATCTTCTTCCTTCGGGCGCATCCTTCCGGAGTGTACCCATGGAAAATTATGTCAATAATTTTGCCCAACTCTGTGAAATCCAACCTTGGTAAGGTGTTGCAGCAATGCCGCACTGCTCTGTCCAAATTGGTTCAAATTATTTAATTCTTGTTCCTGGGGTGATAGTCCTAAGGCGATAGTTAATTTTTGAAACCAATTGCTAAAAAGTGGGTGTAGAAAACGTAACTCGGCCTTAGAAGTTTAAATAGTGTGGGGTTGTATTATGTGAACCTCACTTTTAATTATCCCAAAATCATACTTAAATCGCTCGACCCATGATTGATGCTGTCATTATTCTCTCATTCATCTTTGCAGGAGCGGGCATTGGCTTCTACACCGTTGACCTGCTGCCTGGCCAGGTTCTGGAACAAGTTACCAATGTCGATGGCTTGAGCTTTGTATTGGCTGGTTTTGGAGCACTGATGGGAGGAGCCATCGGCCTCAGTGCCCAAACTGCCTATCGTCGGCTTGAGTTAAAAATTCAGGAAATGCCCGTCGATATGCTCCTCAGCCGAGCGGTGGGGCTGGTGCTGGGTTTATTGATCGCAAACCTGATGCTGGCTCCTCTGTTCCTGCTCCCCATTCCCCGAGACTTTACGTTTATTAAGCCCCTCGCTGCCGTCATGGGTAGTGTGATGTTTGCGTTTACGGGCATTAATCTAGCGGATGCCCACGGACGTACCCTATTGCGGCTGATCAATCCCCAAAGCGTCGAAACTATGCTGCTGGCAGAAGGAACCCTCAAACCTTCTGCCACTAAGGTATTGGACACAAGCTGCATTATCGATGGGCGCATTTCTGATTTGCTGAAAACCGGGTTCATTGAAGGTCAAATTCTCATTCCTCAGTTTGTATTGCAGGAGTTGCAGAATGTAGCGGATGCCTCCAATGACCAGAAGCGGGTGCGAGGCCGGCGAGGGTTGGACATCCTCAAACAAATGCAGGACGAATTTCCCGATCGGCTGTTTATTCACCCCGCTGACTACGAGGACATCACCACGGTAGATGCAAAGCTGGTGCGCCTTGCCCAGGAAATCAGCGGCATGTTGCTAACCAACGACTATAACCTCAATAAAGTGGCCACCCTCCAGCAGGTGGACGTATTAAACATTAATGACCTAGCCCAGGCAATTCGCCCAAATTACCTGCCTGGGGACTACATCGATCTGAAAATTCTTAAACCCGGAAAAGAAGATGCCCAGGGTGTGGGCTACCTGAACGATGGCACGATGGTAGTTGTCGAAGAAGGGATTCGGTACATCGGGGATGAACTTTCCGTAGTGGTTACAGGTGCGCTGCAAACCTCCGCTGGACGGATGATTTTTGCGAAACCTGAAGCGTCTGTGACTGCATGATGGGGACGAATGACCAGCGTTCCAACACCCGCAAGAAACGACGCGATCGCCAAAAATTCTGTTCTCGCTGCTCTACGCCATCTGCAGTACTGTTCCGTGTCCAGTTCGACGAATCGGGAACATGGCGCTTCGTGTGTGAAACGTGCCTACCTGCTGTCAAGGATGGCAATGCTTGCTATACCTATGGCGGCACCTGGAAAGCTCATAAGCATTAGCTTTCTAGCGTGTGACCTATCGATTACCCACCTATGGCTTAATGCGGTCGATTACAGCATCAACCAAGCTCAGCCCGCCAACAGCATAGGCAATGATCAGCGTAACAGAGAGGGCTACCGCAATCAGGCAAATGGTTAGTCCTATGATGCTGATAAACCCATCGTCTTCAATCAGGCTAAAGCCAATAACGAACACGCCAATCGCTGGCAGGGTATTGGTTAGCGGTAGGGGAATCATCATCGACAGCCCCATGAGGGCGATCGCCATGCCCAGCACGATGCGCCCAGCCCGACTGGTACATAAAAAGGCATATCGGGGACGGGAAAAGCTTTCTAGCCGCTTTAGCCAGGGATTTGCTGCTTTGATGATGCTCTGAGCCTGGGCGAGCGGGAGGGAGCGATCGCGGAACCATTTGGGAAACCAGGGTTCAACTCTGCCAGCCATCAGTTGAACTGCTAGCAGAAAAATCGCAATGCCGAACGGAATTGAATAGCCGGGAGCCGGAACAGGGAGAGCAGAGGGCAGTGCTAGAAGTACCAAGAAAAACCCAAAGGTACGCTCGCCCGCCAGTTCTAAAATATCGAACAGGGTAATCTGGTCGTTACGCTCTTCGCTAAAGAAGAAATCCTGTAGTTCAACTGAAAATCTCGCCACTCAAGCCCCTCGGAGTATTTAGGTCGATGGGTTGAAGATGCCCATCGTTGAAGATGCCTTTTACAATGTATGCTAAATCGTCTATAAATCCAGACCCTGCATCAACCACTTTGACGGAATCTTTACACGGTCAAGGCAATTGCGTTTATTCTAAGCTGGAAGCTATCAACAGCAGATAAAGACCTTGGCACAATTAAAAACGAACATAAAACCCTGTGCCGCCCAATGTTCGCGCAGTGCAGGATTTAATGGGTTTCATCCTTGAATCACGACTTGGCAAGTTTCACGCAAAAATAGGAGTTTGGGGCGCGCTGAGAGCGCCCCAAACTCCTATTTTTGCGTTGTGAATTTGAGAACTTTGCCAGGTCGTGTTTGAATTGTATTCACTAACCCAGGAACTACACTGTCACAGGCTACGATTCAAAAATTAAGCTTACGCCCTAGGCGTATTCCTCAAGGCAGGAAGTTTTCCCAGGGATAGAATTCAGGAGACAGGAGCCAGAAGCCAGCTCCCTCCTGAATTCTGACTCCTAGATTCTGGCTCCTGGCCGAGGGGCGGACGCACTATGGACGGTTTGATGCTGAGAACCAGCCCATTCAGCGCCCTGTAAAATCCGTGATTGTGGTACGTCCCTGGGTGCCTTGAACGGTCAGGGGAGTATTCCGAACCACTAAGTGAGCGGAGAATCTGTTCGACAACGCTGACAGGAGCCGATGAAACGATGGTCGATGGATAAACGGCATTACTCCACTCAGGATGGACTAAATACCTGCAACTGCCCTGATTGTTAATGGGGTAGCCCAGAGCGCGATGGGCGATCGCCACGTCATCAAGCTTCATAGAGCCGCTAGGGAGACGAAACGGAAAACCAGATTTAGGGTCGAATATTTCGGCATCATATCCTTCTGCTGCTAATCGGTTAATGATAGCGAACCCAAGATAAATGAAGCGATCGCGTAAAATATCTTTTTGCCGCTCTGTGTCAGCAGTGCGGTTCACCAGGGATACCGAACATCGTTGCAAAACAAGAACGACAGAAGCCAATGGTTCCTGCCAGGTGGGGAGTAAATCGTGAACGTGGGCGCAGATGAACGGGCTGGGATAATGCACCGACCACTGCACCCCGTCAGCATCGTTACGATGCAGAACCATCATCCTTGGTTTCGCCTTTGGATTCAAAGTCTAGGGATGCGGAGTTCATGCAATAGCGCTGCCCTGTAGGAGCGGGGCCGTCTTCAAAAACGTGGCCGAGATGGGCATCACAGGATGCACAGAGCACTTCTACCCGGCGCATAAATAGGCTCCGGTCTTCCTCAAAGGCGACGTTCTCTTCGGAAATGGGTGCCCAAAAGCTAGGCCAGCCCGTCCCGGACTCGTACTTGGTTTCAGAGTCGAACAGCGGCGTGCCGCAGCAGGCGCATTTGTAAATGCCGGCATCTTTGTTGTCCCAATATTTCCCGGTAAAAGCACGCTCAGTGCCCTTTTTGCGAGTGACGCGGAACTGCTCATCGGAGAGCTGCTCCTTCCATTCCTTATCGGATTTCTGAACCTTCTGAACCATTGCTTTTCCTTAAAACCTTAAACATTGATGGCTGGGCAAGGGGCTTAAGTCCCTTGTAGCCAGGACTGTAGCATGGGCCGCTAGCCTGTACAGACTGGAAGCCTGCGCTATGGTCAGCGCGATTGTTCTGATTCCTGTATTCACAGAAGAATCCGTTCCCATTCTATTCTCCCGTAATCGACAGATTTTCCACCCACACACGGGGAGAAATTCCGCCGGGGGTAATTTCTGCCTCTTTCTCAACGTAGACGATGGACTTCATCAACTCTCGAATGTCACCCGCAATCACTGCAGAATCCACGCTCACTTTTTCACCCTTGTTCACTAGCCAGCCATCAAAGGGCAGCGAAAAAGAACCCTGGAGGGCATTCACGCCCGCATGGAGAGCGCTAAGGTCGTCTACGAAAATTACGTTTTCTGCCGCGTCCAGGCTAAGTTCCTGGCTCGATGGTTGTCCCTGAGCGACGCAGAAGAAATTGGGACTGACAGAAACTTTTGCGCCGATGTTGGCGTTGCCCGTCGGCTTCGCGCCCATGCGCTTGGCGGTGCCCGCACTGTGGACAAAGCTAGTCAGCACCCCTTCGGTAATCAGGGGAACCTGGCGGGTCGGGGTACCTTCCCCGTCAAAGGTTTCGATGGCCACGTTGTCGGGGTGGAGGGCATCGTCAAACACCGAAAGCAAGGGTGATGCAAGCTGCTGCCCGATGGAGTCTGGGGTAGACAAGCTTTGCTTATCCAGAATGCTCTGGGCGTTGAACAGATTAGAAAAAGCCCCCAAAAGGCTTAGAAATGCCTCTGCGGAAAAAACCACGCTGTATTTGCCGCTCTTTACCTTACGGTAGTCTAGATGGCTGATGGTCTTTTCTGTCGCCTTCTTCAGACACCCTTCGATGTCCAGCTTGTCCAGACTGTGCTCCACTTTGTAGGCTCCGGCACTGCGAGGCTTTTTGCCGTCTTGCTCGGTCTTGCTGTAGAGATAGACGGTGGTGTAAGCATTCGCCTCGTGGCGCAGTGCCCCCTCGCTGTTGAGGTAAAACTTGTCGATGTCCTGCTGGGATAGGCCATTGTAGGGAACACTGGCGATCGCCGGATGGGCGTCCATGAGCCGCCGCTCCACATCCACCAGGGTTTCAATCAGCTTCGACACAGGAACTTTGTCCTGACGCTCAAACTCGTAGGGAGTAATAGGCGTTGTTGCCTCTGGGCTGAAGTCAGGGATGTTTTCCTTGGGGCCGAAGGTGCTGGCGTCGTAGGCAGTTTTCAGCGCCAGTTCGATGCCTTGGGCATCCACATCGGTAGTGGAGGTGACGCCGATGGTGTTGTCATCGTTCCACACTCGCACGATGATGTTTGCCCGGTTGGAGGCTTTCACCTGTTTGGGTTCGCCGTGATCCACCTGAACGCTGGTGGAATCGACCGTTGAACCGTATACGTCGTATTTTTTGATGCCGAGCGATCGCGCACTGGTTTCGGCATGAGAAGAGATGTTTTGAACAGTAGGCATGGTGAGCTAGAACGATTTTGGATTTTGGATTTTGGATTTTGGATTTTAGACTATCTGGTGCCCAGGCTCTGCATGGGTGCATCCAGTGCGACTCTGCTGCTTGGGAAGGCAGAGCCTCCGGGGAGGATTCCCAGGCTCTGCCTAGGAATCAGGGTGCTAATTAACGTCCGCCGACAGTGATGGAGTCTACTTTGAGATGGGGTTGACCAACGGTGACGTAAATACTGCCGCTGATCGACCCGCAGAATCCCGCTGCAAGGCCCAGGTCGTTGGAGCACATGGAGATTTTGTTCATGATTTCCTTGGCTTCTCCAATCAGGGTCGCGCCCTTCAGAGGCTTGGTGATTTTTCCATTTTCAATTAAGTAGGCTTCGTCCACACCGAAGTTAAATTCCCCGGTGGGGCCGACGCTGCCGCCGCCCATCTTCTTGCAGTAGATGCCCTTATCCACGGAGTTGAACAGGTCATCCAGGGAGTAGTCGCCAGGGGCGATGTAGGTATTCCGCATCCGACTGGCGGCAGAATAGGCGTAGCTCTGGCGGCGTCCGCTGCCTGTGCGGGGGTGTCCTGTCCGCACTGACCCCGCCCGGTCAGATAGGAAGTTCTTGAGAATACCGTTCTCAATCAGCAGAGTGCGCTGAGCGGGCATCCCCTCGTCGTCCATGTCGATAGTGCCGAACTCGTTGTCAGACAAGCCTTCGTCCCAGGCAGTGAGGCTTTCGTGGGCAATTTTTTCGCCTTTCTTGTCCATAAACGGCGTCGTTTTGCGCTCAATCTGAGTAGTTTCCAGCAGGTGCCCACAGGCTTCGTGGAAAATCACGCCGCCAAACTGGTTTGCCATGATGATTGGGTACGCGCCGGACTCCACATAGTCGGCATAGAGCATCTTGCCAGCGGATTCAGCCACTTCGTCAGCAGTGTCGGCGTAGTTCCAGGAACGCAGGAACGCAGGATCGCCCGTGCTGCCCAGGCGCTTGCCAATGGAGGAACGGTGTTCGCCATCGGCACAGAGGAGGCTATAGCCCACGGACTGAGTGAGGCGAATGTCACGGGCAAAGGTGCCGTCACTTGCGGCCACCAGAACCTCTTGCCAATCCCGAAAGTAAGTCGCCCGTCGGGACTGGATGTGATTTGCTTTTTTCGCCATGAGGCTGTTGGCACCCAAGAGGACATCCCCCATTTCCTGCATGGAACTGGTGTTGGCGAGCCAGGATTCTTTGTCTCGGGCTAAGGCATAGTCCCGTAGAATTTCCAGATTCGTTTCGGGCACGAAGGAATTGGGAGACGGCATGGTCAGCCCTAAAATAGACAGCGCTTTTTCCAGGGCATCCTTCAGCCCCGAAAAGCTCAGGTCGTTGGTGCTGACGTAGCAGTCGTGCTTGCCCAGAAACACCCGCACCCCTGCGCCTGTAGACAGGCGGGGAGAAATGCTGGTGATGGCATCTTCTTCTGCAAGACAGCTAATAAAATTTGTCCGTTCTAGAAAAAACTCAACGAAGTCTGCGCCCGCTGCCCGTCCCAAGCCGAGTAGGGTAGAGAGGGGCTGTCTCCAGCCTTCGTCGAAGCGATCGCGCGTCGTCGTGTAATTCAGGGTGGGCACTTCTCGTGACAGCAGTAGCGTCGGCGACATGTATCAAATCCTCAGCAACGGGTAGGTATGTTCAATTCAGATGCGTCTAGCTCAAAAGAGCTAAGCCGTTGAGCGTATGTGGGCAATGCCCAGCCATCATCAACGTTTCAAACAACTTTAGGTTTCAAACAACTTTAGGATGATAAGCTAACAAACTCACGTTTCTTCAGTCTAGCAAAATGCTTTAGCACTAACCCTAACGGCATAGCGTGAGGAAATCTAGTGCAGCAGCACCCTAAGCAATGAGGATTGAACAACGTGAACCAAATTTGGTAGAGCGGCACGGTGGCCTTATCAGTAGATACGCACAACAGATACAGATACGCACAACAGATACAGATACGCACAACGAATTATAGAACCCCTAGAACTCTGAGCCGCCTGCTCTGCGGGCGGCTCAGAGTTCTAAACCTGGTTTTTAGTTGTGCCAAGCTACTCATTGCCTCACACGACTTGCCAAGTTTCAGGCGAAGATAGGGGTTTGGGGCGCGCTCTACGTACCCCAAACCCCTATCTTTGCGTTATGAACTTGAGAACTTTGCCAAGTCTTGGCCTTACCAAAGCTGTCGCTCGCACCTTTGTATGACGAATGACTTATGGAAAGTCGATGAAACGGATGATGTGACAGGACAGATCTCTTTCATCCACCAAATCTCTGGTATCGCTGCTTAGATATAGATAAGGAAGAGGGATTTCATACCCTAATTTTATTTTTGCGACAGAACCAGCCTTCTTGCCCCCCGAAAGCTTGGCCTCAAATTCGGCTCGGCGGGCTTCCAGCATCCCCAAATATTTAGCAATAAATCGGTTCACCGCAATATACGTACGGTTCGTGACTATATTGTTCAAAACATTGCCACTGCAAAACCTGGGCTCTTTCCCAAGCACCGCTCGGCAGATAAGGGGTGCCTTCTGCCAAATAATTCAAAATAGCGTTGGACTCAGATAGGTATTGCCCGGTTGCTAATTCCAACAGCAGAATTTTACCGTTCGGATTTTTGACCAAAAAGTCTGCGGTTTGGGTTTCGCGCTGTCAGATATCGAGTTCAATCCACTCACAGTCAACGCTCAGAAAACCCATGAGCAGCTTGACTTTGTAGCAGTTGCCTGAGGTGGAATCGCCATAAACTCGATAGGACACGGGGCGACCTCCTGGATAGAAACAATTGCGCTCACTGTAGCAGCGATCGCCCATTCCATCTACTTGTAACATTGATAATTCTTATTCAATACGACTTGACCAGTTTCACGCAAGAATAAGGGTCTGGGGCGTGCTCCGCGCGCGCCAGACCCTTATTCTTGCGTTGTGAATTTGAGAACTTTGCCCAGTCGTAATTCAAGTTATCGATAGACTGAGCAGACAAAATCGCTCATTCACACCCCGCTTCAAAGAGAACCCACTCTTGCGGATCTCAGCTCGAACTACTTGCCAAAAAATTCACAGCCATCTGCTTTTTAACGAGATATCCCAACGTCTGCATGGCTCTATCAACGGCATCAGACCAGGGCAGTGTCGTGTTGAGCGCAAAACAACTGCGGTAGCACTCATTGGAAGCTGAAAAGATGGGACCGGGAGCGATGCTAATGCCTTTCTGTAAAGCGCACTCGTAGAGCTGAATTGCGTCAAACCCTTCCGGCATCTCAACCCACAGCACATGGCCTCCGGCAGGATGGGTGAGGCAGGTTTCCGCCGGGAAATAGTCGTAAATGGCCTGCAACATGCGGTTCATTTGGGTTTGATAAACGCGGCGCAGGTGACGCAAGTGGCGATCGTAGCCGCCGTTTGCCAGAAATGCTGAGACCGCGAGTTGGGGAGCGATCGCACTCATCCGATTGGTAATCGATTTGCGATACACCACCTTCAGGTGATGGCAACCACCGGAACACCAGCCCACCCGCAGCCCTGGGGACAGCGTTTTGCTGACCGAGGAGCAATAAATTACTCGGTTCTCAGGATCAAAGGCTTTAATCGCCTTGGGTCGCGTGCCCTCAAAATAAAGTTCGCCATAGACATCATCTTCAATCAGGGGCACTTGATAGCGGGTAATTAGCTCAACTAGGTGCTTCTTGGCGTCATCTGCCATGCAGGTGCCGAGGGGATGACTGAAGTTTGACACCAGCAAACAGGCCTGCACGTTGCCCGAGGCTAACGCCGCCTCCAAATCGGGCAAGCTGATGCCTTCACGGGGGTGGGTCGGCAGGGCACACACTTTCAGCTTCAGCGCTTTCAGCGTCTCGAGGAGGGCAAAGTAAGTGGGGGAGGCAATGGCGACTGTATCCCCTGGTTGAGTCACAGACTGGAGCGCCAGATAGATTGCCTCGTGGGCTCCATTGGTAATCAACAGGTGGTCAGGATGAATGGAGCAACCTGCATCCAACATGCGCTTCGACAATTCCGTGCGCAGTAGCTTGCAGCCTGCAGGAACGTTATAGGTGTGCGCTTCGGGATGCTCGCGCATGGCTTTAGCCATTAGTCGGTTGAGCTGCGCCACGGGCAGGTGTTCGGTGGCGGGGGTCGCAGCACCGAGCTGAATGACATCCGGTTCCAGCAGGTTGCTAAAGAGCTTAAAGGTCAGGGACGTTTTGATTTCGCAAATCCGTGCATAGGGTTCAGTCAGGGACGGCTCCAAATGCTGTTGCAGCGCAGTGGCTTTGACGTAATAGCCCGATTGCGGACGGGCCGCGATCAGTCCCCGATCTTCCAACAGGCGATAGGCTTCCGTCACCGTTGAGAAGCTGACCGAGAGCTGCTGCTTCAACTTGCGGATAGAGGGCAGGCGATCGCCCGGTTTGAGGGTGCCGTTGGCGATTTGTGCCTGCAAGCGATCGGCCACTTGTTCATACAAAATCTTGTCTTTACTCGGCTCCAAGGGAGATAGTCGCATCAGTCGAAGGCTCCAGATTCGACATTAATTGAGCAGCGATCCAATTTCGGTCAATTTTGACCATGACAGTTTCAAAAGCTCAAACTGCTACGGTGGCAATTTAGCATATCTGCGTCTGCACTGGTTAGCTTTTCTAAGCGAAGATTGCATTGTGAATTCAATAAAGCCATGCATCTCGTTTTAGGAGAAAAGTCCCATGAAGTCCGAAAAATGCTGCGTCAATTTAGAGAGAGAATTCGTATTTTTTGCGCAACAAAAAGGCGTTGGGCCCTCAACTTGGAGGCAGCTATCAACTTGGCTTCACATTAAATTACGTGGGCTTGGGCAAGGACTATCAAGGTCATTGAGCCTCTCCCTAGAGCCACAGATCACGTGCCACCAGGATCGACAAGGCAATCCTTCCTATCGCATCTATGACCCAACTGACAAAGCTCATTATGTCTTTGTGAATGAAGAGTCTGTGCGCATCTGGTTAGAAGAACGTCATCACCGATAGCCCATGTGCTCAATCATGAAGTCAACAGTATGAACTAGACTGCTGAAGTTTTTGACAGCGCATTGGCGCATCCCATTTTCGTTCGGTGGACAGGCGCAGCCCGTCCACCGAACAAAACAAAATTAATCAATTTGCAAAAGTGGGATGTTCCCGGCGCATTTTTGTGAATGATGTCTTCCATCATCACCTGCAGCAGCGATGAAAAGCTGGCGAAAGCGCAGGCGTTAGGAGCCGATCACCTGGTCAACTATCGGCAACAACCCGAGTGGGTTGGCGACGTGCTGACGGCAACCGCAGGCGGGGGCGTTGACCTAGTGGTGGAAACAGTCGGTGGTGACAACCTCAATCAAAGCCTGGAGGCTTTGCGGTCCGACGGTCATATTTCTGTGGTCGGTTTCCTGGGCGGGATGCAGGCAGAGCTAGGGGACCGTTTTGAGGTGATCGAGAACGGCTTGAACAACCGCACGACCAATCTGGACTACCCCGATCCCATCGGCATTGTGGCGGGAGAGGCCTTCAATGGGGCGAGAACATTGCCCGGACTGCTGGCGGCCCATGCGCCCCTTGATCTCGTCGTCATTATGCTCGGCAGCAACGATTTGAGAGCTCCCTTTTGGCGAACGGCGGACGAGTC
>CAYXJG010000011.1:0-10802 GCA_964465285.1 uncultured bacterium | reverse complement strand
GTGACCAACGGTTGGGACGGCATTCATATTTCAGCAGAGCAGCATCAGCGGTTGGGCAGCGCGATCGCAAGTGACGGCGTTACTTTCGGGTTCGGTGCCCTATTCCCAAAGGGCTTGCTCGATCTGGTCGTGGATCAGAATTTGGCTTCGAGCAATCTCTCCATCCCGATCCCAAAACTAGCCAAAGCCTTAGAAATCAAAAAAACTTGACGGAACCTGAGTGCAGGTTAAGCGGGTTTCGGAGGCAGACGCCGTGCGTCTGCCTCCGAAACCCGCATTCTGTTGTCCGCGTCGCGGACGACAGAATGCAGGTTTAAACTTATCCCAAATTGACGTTAACAAATTTCCAGATAGAGTTTTGATGTGAACAGATATTATTTCTTTGCGTAGATTGATTCCCTTTGCAAGGTGTGATACAACCTCGTCAGCTTAACTAAACACATCTTTAGCTAAACACATAACGACCTATGACCTGGCTTAAGCTAACGCGAAAGGCACTGTATCTAATGAAGGGCGGCAAGTACATCGACCGGGTGGATTTGCAACCTCACAGCACGCCAGGAGAAACTCGCCTGACCGTCCCTCTGCCCTGGTTTCGCGGGGAGGATACCCCCCGGCGCATGGCCGTCGAACTCAGTCCTACAGCGCCAGAACCAGACCCCTGCCCCCTGCGCCCTACGTCTACCTGGCTAAAGCTGACGAAGACGGCGCTCTACTGGATGGAAGGGGGGAAATACCTGGAGAAATCAGACGTGTTTCCCCATAGCACCCCTGAGGAAAGCCGAGTCAACGTTCCTCAGGACTGGTTTCAGGGGCAAAACGCCCCCCGACGCATGGCTGTGGAACTTAGCCCTACTGCTCCAGAACCCCCTCCGACCTTGCGCTATCCTGACCAAATCTGGACATTACTGACCAAGTCAGCCCTATATTTGATGGAAGCCAATAACTACCGCTACCTCGACAAGATAGATCTGGACATCCACAACAGCATGGCGAAGGAATTTCGGTTGAATGTTCCCCTAGGCTGGTTCGCTGATGGCAATGCTCCCCAGCGTATGATTATCCAGCGCGATGAATGTTTGCCGGAGCCAGAGGCGCGAGCACCTGATATTCTGGACGTGTTTAACCAGGTCGTGCCCACTCAGGAGTGGGGAGCCATCGTCCGTGGCCCCTACAGACAGACAAGTCCCCGTTATATCATCATTCATCACACTGCTCACCGCAATCCTCCCCGTGACCCGTCTCGCCGCACTTTCGATGGGGCAAAGAATCTGGCGCGTTCGATTCAGCGCAGCCATATCACGTCTATTCCTCAGGGGGGCTTGGGCTTTTCAGATTCTGGGCATAACTTCTTAAATACCACCGGCGGATTTTTGCTCGAGGGACGGCATGGTACACTCAATGCAATTCTCCAGGGGAAATGCGTGCGGTCGGCTCATGCACCAGGCGCAAACGATTCTCCTGGCATCGAAAACGAGGGGTGCTTTGGCATGGGGGCGGGCACGGGCTGTCCTGGTGAGCAAAATGCACAAGCCCTACAAATGACACAAGAGCAGTGGAATAGCCTGGTAGAACTCTGTGCTGGGCTATGCAAAGCCTGTAACGTCGACCCCGAGTTCATTCGTGGACACCGGGACTTTTCTCCTACAGAATGTCCGGGAGATCTGCTGTACAACGCTTTGGGACGATTGCGGCAGGAAGTGCGCGATCGCCTGGTTCGGGGGAGGTGAGGAAGGAAGAAGAGAGACAAATAAAAGGTAAAAGGGGAAAGCGGGGGCGTTGATGCTTGAACGAAGCAATGAGGATTCAATCATTTGAACTCAATTGGAGTGGAGTAATGCAGCATCGTTATATCACTCTACCCAAGATTAGATTTTATTTAATCTCTGATTCTAAGGAGCGAGAATTAAATAACTTGAACCACATTTTGTTGGGGCAGCGCGGCGATGCCGCACCACCCTAACAAAATTGGGTCTTGTTTACCCTTCGTTCCTACAGCGGTGTGCAAATTGGTTAAGCATACCCAAACCTCTTGAGTTGCGGCGCTCTGCGCCGCAACTCAACAAACTGTACTTAATGCGCCTGCACAGCGCTATAAAAGTCAACCTAGGAGGATAACTAATGGCTTGGATGAGACTTACTAACGAGAAACTGCAACTACTGGATGGATTTGGGCAGGAATTGGACCATGTGCCAACAGAGGAGATTGATAACGACACTCTTGCCCTGGATGTTCCCCTAGATTGGCTCCGGGCAGAGGATACTCCTGCTCAGATGATTATTTCACTCGATCAACCGCTGGATAAGTAGGTGGTCACAATTAAGTATAAAACCCATAGACCTTGCGCTGCCCGCTGCGCGGGCAGCGCAAGGTTTTGTAGTTGGGTTTTAATGGTGCCGAGGTACTTACTAATACTTAATTGACGCCACGGGTCATTTTGGGGCCATTCTCATGGATGCACCTATCGGGTTCAAGTGATTGAATACACGACTTGGCAGAGTTCTCAAATCCATGATGAAGGGCTGATACCCATTTTGGATTTTGGATTTTCGATTTTGGATTGGCAACCCTATAGTTGACATCGGTGACAGGTTAGCTATCTGTCGTTCTACTTTCAAGAATTGGTATAAGGGTTTTGGGTGCGCTGTGCGCCTAAAATCTTTAGTTCTTCGTGAACTTTGCCAAGTCGTGTGGTGAGTGGGGCGTGCGAAGCGCGCCCCACTCACCAGGCTATATCTGGTGTTTAATTATGCTCACCGACTTACTAGCCAATTGCTGAGGTGAACCCATTGTAGGGTGCTAATTTCTTCTGCCCGCGCTTCTGGTTTGATGCCTAATGCATCGAATGCTGCCAGCAGGCGATCGCGTTCGACTAGGCTTTTCAGGTTATTTCGCAGCATCTTGCGTTTGGTGCTGAACCCCGCTTTTACAAGGGTCTCCATCTGTTGGGGCTGGGTTGCGGGGGGAATGAACGAACGGGGCAGTAATTTCACCACCGCAGATTCGACCTTCGGCGGCGGGGAAAATGCCCTTGAGGGTACGGTGCAGATATATTCACACGTAGCCTGGTACTGCACTCGTACTGACATCGCTCCAAACGTTCTCGACCCTGCATCGGCACAGATACGCTCTGCCACTTCTCTCTGGATGAGCAGCACAATAGCCTCGAAGGGATAGGGATTTGGGCGGGCGATCGCCCCCAAGAGTTTCTCTAAAATCGGCCCGGTAATGTAGTAAGGAATGTTCGCCACCACTTTATTTGGACGACTGGAACACTGCCCATCGGACACCTCCTCCTGCAGGGAGCCGCTTAATGTTTCTAAGTCCAGGGACAGCACATCCCCCTCAATGAGCTGAAACTGAGGATTATCTTGAAATTCCTGCCGCAGAAGGTGGCACAAATCCCGGTCAATTTCCACTGCCACCACCGATGCCCCCTGAGCAAGGAGCTTGCGCGTCAGCACTCCCTGCCCTGGGCCAATTTCGAGGAGGTGATTGCCTGGTTGAATTTGGGCAGCATCCACAATGCGCTGGAGCACCGCATCACTGCGGAGCCAGTGCTGTCCAAACCGTTTGCGGGGATGATTCGCCATAGACCTACTGTAGTTCATGAGTCAGTGACCCAAAAGGTGCTACCTGGTGAGTAGGGCGTGCTTTGCGTCCTATTCACTAGCCAACGATTCAACGTTCGCTTCGGATCGCGGTTTCGATACCATAGGGAATGAGTGGGCGATCGCCTCTTACCAAACTTTTGTAAAGGTGAGGAGAGTATCGCAAGGGAGAGCCTTGTCATAAGAATCCCCGCTATGATCAAATTTTGTCAAAAAGCCTTACCCTCAAAACCATTGTTGAAGAATGCCACCTCAAGACCGTTCCGCCGACGCTCATGCTAATCTCTCCAATAGGCATATGCCCTCTCAATCAGAAGCGGTGAATCATACTGACGCTCAGCGCCCCGGAGGAATCGAGGCAGAATGGGAAGAGGCGATCGCCACGCTCGAAGGACTCGATGCAGATTTAAGCTATCAGCAAGCCTACGACACCTTGAGCAAGCTGCTTAGCAACCTCGACCTGACGCCCGAAGAGCGCCAGGGACTTGAACCAACCCTGGATCATATGCAAAACATGCTGCAACGGCTGGAGCACACCACCATTCAGATTGCAGTGTTTGGCATGGTAGGACGGGGCAAGTCATCCGTGCTCAATGCCCTGCTGGGCCAGCCCATCTTTGAGACAGGCCCGCTCCACGGCGTTACCCAAACCATCGACCGTGCCCGCTGGTCAGTTACCCAGGAAACACTCCCTGGGGGAGGGCAAGAGTTACTGCGGATTTCTCTTAAAAGCATGGGGAATTCCGCCGTAGAACTGCTAGACACTCCTGGCCTGGACGAAGTCAATGGCGAAGTCCGTGAGCAGTTGGCGCGGCAAGTTGCAAAGCAAGCTGACCTGATTCTGTTTGTCATTGCTGGAGACATTACCAAGCTGGAATACCATGCCCTAGCAGAATTGCGCCAGTTGAGCAAGCCCATGCTGCTGGTGTTTAACAAGGTGGATCAATACCCCGACGCCGATCGGGAGGCCATCTACCAGAAAATTCGGGATGAGCATGTGCGAGCGATACTGTCTCCTGATGAAATCGTGATGACGGCAGCGGCTCCCCTCCAGTCGGAAGCTGTGCGCCAAGCCGATGGCTCTGTGACGATTCAACATCGCCGCAGTACCCCCCAAGTCGATGCTCTCAAACTGAAAATCCTGGACGTGCTACACCGGGAAGGCAAGGCAATGATTGCCCTCAACACCATGCTGTTTGCGGATGAGCTAAATGAACAGATCGTTCATCGCAAGCTGGTGATCCGAGACCAAGCAGCAAATCGCGTGATCTGGAACGGGGTGCTGACGAAGGCAACGGCGATCGCCCTCAACCCCCTCACTGCAGTCGATTTGCTTAGCGGTGCGGTGATTGACGTAATGCTGCTGCTGACCCTATCCCGTCTCTACAGTATCCCCATGACTCAGCAGGGCGCTATGCAACTGCTCCAGCGCATCGCCCTCAGCATGGGAGGCATCACCCTAAGTGAACTGGTCGCCACCCTGGGGCTAAGCTCTCTCAAGGGTGTGCTGGGCTTATCTATTCCGGTTACAGGGGGACTGGCGATCGCCCCCTATGTCTCCGTTGCCATCACCCAGGCAGGGGTTGCAGGTGTTTCTACTTACGGCATTGGGCAAATTGCAAAAGCCTATCTTGCCAACGGAGCATCCTGGGGAAATGACAGCCCAAAAGCCGTGATTCACACCATTCTCAGTTCCCTCGACGAGACTTATATTCTAAACCGCATCAAGCAAGAACTTCAGGCAAAACTGACCCAGAGGAATTCACCCAGGCCCCTCACGTGAGGAATTGACGTCAACCTTGGCAGATTCCTAAGGAACGAAGATTAAATAAAATCCCTTTTTAAGTACCTAGGAACAATACTGATCCCCCTAAATCCCCCTTGAAAAGGGGGACTTTGAACGTGATTCCCCCCTTTTCAAGGGGGGCAAAGGGGGATCTGAAGTAGCACTGAGGACTTCTCAAACATGCTCTCAGATTTTTCTTCATCTTCGGTCATTACGGAGCAATTCTGGGCACCTTAGAGTGTAAGAATCAAGGGTTAATAAAATCCAATTTGGGTGGAGCGGCGCAGCATCGCCACGCTGCCCCACCCAAATTGGATTCAAATTATTTAATTCTCGTTTCTAAGAGATCTGCTGTTAAATAAAGATATCCAAGGAGAGGGGCGGCGGGCTGCGCCCACCACCCCTCTCCTGGTAATTTATTTGTTTGCAAGTCCTTAAGTCTTTAGATGGACTGCTCTAAAACCGGAGATTTGCCGATGAAAATATGACGATTGATAAGATATTTCTATACCCATGAGGCACTAGAAGGGCGATCGCCTAGCAGTGTTAAGCATCCTAATCGTCTGGTATCGTCCAGCAATATCATGGTCTTGAGCCATTCAGCATGAATGTATATCTTGCCAAGGTTTAGAGCCTAGAGTTTTTCTGGCCAGGAAAACTCCGACCCCAAGTCTGAATTTAGTTTAGGTGATATTTTACATCGCATCCTAAAATGTTAGCGTGTCAGAGTGGCAGCGCAATAGCAGCATTTGATGCGGGAATTCATTTGAACCTTTTAATGAGGATGTTAATTCCAAGCCTTTTTCAAGTAGTTGGAAAGGAGCAACGCAAATGCGGTCAGAGAGTTAGATCAGGGAGCATACGCTGCATCAGGGGACGTACACAGCACGGATGAAAAGAAATAGGCTTTGGATCTGGGATCTGCTTATAGTATGGAAAAAGCCAACTAATCTCTAGCTCGTCCGGATTGGAACGTGAAATCACAGTAACAATGAATTAGCCTCAAACTCTATCCTTACAATTTGTCAGAATAGCGGCATTTCAAATTCAGTCATATCCCTAATATGCTCACCTGAGCTTAACGATAGTAGTGACTTTACACTGGGCATCACCAAAAGAAAGCGAGAGAACTGTGCAGCCAGTTCAACAGTTAGTCAGGGCTCGCCAGAGGCCGACACAGCTTGTCAGTCTCAGGGTGAAGCTCTTGGTTGGCTTTAGCTTGATTTTTAGCTTTGTTTTTGCTGGCGCATTCTACTGGTTCTACACTTTTACTACAGACAAAACCATTTCTCGGTTACGGGAAGACCTGCGTTCAACTCTTGAAGGAGCCGTTGAAGGCGTCGATGCAGATGAGCTAGTGGCCCTGTATGAAGAGGGGGTGCCGAACGAAGAGGGCTTTTCTGAAGATCCACGCTACATTCGTCAGATAGAATGGTTTGAAACGGTGAAGAGCATCGAACCCCGTGCATGGCTCTACTCTTACATCGTTGGTCCTGCCTCAGAAAATCGTCGAGTAGGTGAATCTCCTGTCTCCGAAGGCCAGCTTGAGACGGTGTATCTCGTTGATCTATGGGCGCGGCACGATCCGTCAAAAGCTGTTCATTTTTTAGAACCAGACGAAACAAGTTCGCGATCGCGTCAGGTCTTGGAATACGGATCTCTCATCGAAGAACCTCGAATCTACACCGATGCATGGGGCACATGGCTATCTGCATTTGCTCCCATTAAAGATGACAACGATGAGATCGTGGCCATCCTGGGGCTTGATATTGAAGCAGACTATGTGTTTGCCCTCCAGGAGCGCATCCGTAATCGCGTGCTGGTTTCTTTTATCATCACCTACGGAATTTTATTTGTCTTAATCTACGTGTTGTCTGGCATACTGACACGCAACTTAACCAAGCTAACTCATTCCGCTGAATTGATTGCCGCTGGAGACTATAACCAGAGCCTTAACTTTTCCAAGCAGATCACCTGCAACGCGTCGGAATCGATGTCTCAATTCTCGTCGCAGGAGAGCGCAAAATTCCCTAACCAGTATCTCCAGCGCATTCGCATTGGCCTACGGGATGAAATGAGCATTCTAGCTCAAGCCTTCGAGGTCATGGTTGAGAGCATCCGTACCCGCGAGCAGCAAATCCGCGAGGGAAAGAAAGTCGAAGACGAAATGCGCCGAGCGCTTCAGGTAGAGCGAGAACTAAACGAGCTGAAGTCCAAATTTGTTTCAATTGTGTCCCATGAGTTTCGGACACCTCTTACCGTTCTGCGAACATCCATTGAAATTCTTGAAAAATATGGCCATCTTGCAACGGAAGAGAAAAAGCAGACCTACTTCCAGCGCATCCGTTCAGCTATTACTAACATGACCCAGCTTTTAGAAGATGTGCTGGTTGTTGGGCGAGCTGAAGCTGGAAAACTCGACTTCAAGCCCTGTCCCGTCGATCTCAACACTTTCTGCAAAGAAATTTACGAAGAAATTCAGCATGGAGTAGGCATGGATCATAATATTGAGTTCCAGGTCTACGGCGAGTTCCCCAGCATACAGCTCGATCCCAATCTGCTGCGCCCCATTCTCACGAATCTATTGTCTAATGCCGTCAAGTATTCAGAGAAGGGAAGCCAGATCAGTTTCCTTGTGAGGCAAGAGAAATCCCATCTGGTATTTATTGTTTCTGATCAGGGCATCGGCATTCCGACAGAAGACCAGCCCCATCTCTTTGAACTGTTCCATCGGGCTAGTAACGTAGATACGATTCGCGGCACAGGGTTAGGATTGGCAATCGTACAGCAGTGCGTAACGCGGCATCACGGTCATGTTCATTTTGAGAGCTACGAGAACGAGGGCACAACCTTTTATGTGAAGTTGCCCATGCACCGCGTTCCTGAAGACGGCATTCTCCGCAAACAAACAACCAGCAATATTACGTCATAGCCCTGTTGTGCCTCTGGCCGTTATACGCCTCTGGTGAGAGCACAACTGCTCGGGCGCGTTTATCAACCAAAATCATCCAGCGCTATCAGACTATATCAATTCACCACTTGGCAAGTTTCACGAAGAAATAGGGGTTTGGGGCGCGCAGCGCGCCCCAAACCCCTATTTCTTCGTTGTGAATTTGAGAACTTTACCCAGTCGTGTGTATAGGTCAATTGCAACGCAGGTAGAGTATGGAGCCGCCTTCCTGGATCACATCATTTGCCACGTCATCTCCTGGCCTGCCCGCAGGGGCACTAGTCCAGTTTCTGTAAATGGAACCTCATCAGGAACACGCCAGGGCGTTTTCGTTAGAGTAATATGCTCAGTATTACGCGGGAGTTGATAGTAATCAGGTCCATGGAAGCTGGCGAACGCTTCCAATTTATCCAGAGCGTCGGCGCTCTCAAATGCTTCAGCATATAGTTCAAGAGCGTGCAGCGCCGAAAAGCAACCCGCGCAGCCACAGGCATTTTCCTTGCCGTTGCGAGCATGAGGAGCACTATCGGTACCCAGAAAGAACTTGGGATTACCTGATGTGGCTGCTTGCAGAAGCGCCCGACGATGCTCCTCTCGTTTCAAAATGGGTAAGCAATAGAAATGGGGGCGAATGCCCCCTTTGAATAAGATATTACGGTTGAACAACAAATGTTGGGGCGTGATTGTTGCTGCGATAGTGTTGGCCGACAAAACATACTGCACAGCATCGGAGGTAGTAATGTGCTCAAGTACGACGCGCAGGTCGGGGAATCGCTGCTTGAGAGGGATTAAGTGTCGTTCAATAAACACGCTTTCCCGGTCAAATATATCAACGCTGGCCTCCGTCACTTCCCCATGCAGCAATAGCGGTATGTCTGCCTGTTGCATCATTTCAAAGACGCGATCGCACTTGCGAATGTCGGTTACACCAGAATCGGAATTGGTCGTTGCTCCGGCAGGATAGTACTTAACTGCTTTGACAAACTGGGCTTCTTTCGCGGCGAGAATTTCCTCAGGGCTGGTGTTGTCGGTCAGATAAAGCGTCATCAGTGGCTCAAACCTTTGCCCCTCTGGAATTGCTGCGATGATGCGATCGCGGTAGGCGGCAGCATCAGACACCGAGCGGACTGGAGGCTTCAAATTTGGCATGACGATGGCGCGGGCAAATT
The DNA here is from genome assembly GCA_964465285.1 of uncultured bacterium. Taxonomy (GTDB): domain Bacteria; phylum Cyanobacteriota; class Cyanobacteriia; order CAKZMO01; family CAKZMO01; genus JBCCWF01. The sequence goes on along the minus strand of CAYXJG010000011.1, from coordinate 1,285 downwards.
GGCGCACCGTATATGGCAGAGCCGCCTTTAGTGCTGCATCGTCACGGAGATGCAGATGCCAGTCGTCGGGTCGGGTAATCGTAAGGTGTTGCATTATTCGAGGATCTAGATGCGTATGGCCTATCCCGCTAAAATACGGTCAAGTCTAAGGCGTCGAATGACCTGAAAAACTCAAGTAGCCGCCCTGCAATGAGCGCAACACCTCCTGGGACATTCGACTCAATGTTGAGGGGGATCACCGGATCGTGGAGGGACAGGCGCAGCAGAAACCAGCCGTCCTGCTGGGGAGACTGGCAGGACACGCGCACGCCTTCGTAGTTGTTGGGGGCGATCGCCGGCGTCAGGTTCACCGCTTCCCCAAGCACCCCCTCCATCGCCACTCCCCGGATGTCGGAACCATTTTGGAGCGTCTTCCAATCCATAGAACCCGTCGCGGTTGAATGGTCTGCTAGATTGATGGTTGTGCTCACGGGGCTATTCCCCATTTCTTACAGTTCTTCGACATTAGCCTATCGCAACACCCCCTGTTTTCTGTAAAGCTTTAGCCTTTCTCTACACTTCGACCGTTGCTCCCTAAGCGCAAGCTCACCATTCATCAAATTTTACTTGAACATCCAGCTTGACCATTTTGAGGCGAATAACGGGCATCCTCACACTATGTCCTCGCTGACGACTGTCCCTGCTGTCGATGCAAAAATGAAAAACTGAGCTAAAGTGAGACTGCTTAATATGCGTTCTGTTATTCGTTCTGTAGCTATGAATTCTGTTAAGAGAGACGTTCCATTGAACAACCGCTCACAACCGTCCCAATGGCTTACTCTAAAAGGCGATACGAGCATTACTCAGGTCAGCTTTCCGCGTCGCGCTGCAAAACGTCCCTCGCCGTCCACTTCTGTCAATCCATCATTGACCGCACCCTCCCCAGCGCTGATGATGGACATGGTGTCGAGCAAAAACCTTGATCTGTGCCTCCTGGCTATTTGCTCCTGTGTGCTGAGTTTGCTGTGTCATCAGCCTGCGGGGATCAGTGCTCCCCATGCCGCCCACTTCCCTGCATCGGGAGCCAACTCGGCAGCGACCCCTGTGCGGGTCGATTTCCTCATCAAAGCCGGACTAGTGACAACGCGCCAGCAAGAGCATGACATAGAGCAAGACGATGATCTCGCCTGACATACGACTTGGCAAAGTTCTCAAATTCACAACGCAAAAATAGGGATTTGGCGCGCGCTCAGCGCGCGCCAAATCCCTATTTTTGCGTGAAACTTGCTAAGTCGTGCTGACAGAT
>CAYXJG010000010.1:32093-33194 GCA_964465285.1 uncultured bacterium | reverse complement strand
TAGGATTGTCGGATCGCATTACGGCTAATTTAGATAGCTTTGTGCGAGAGCCTGATAGTCGGAATGTCGAATACACCACCCCTCCGCTTTGTCGATATGAGCGACTGCTGTGTGAGTTAGTGCGTCCTCGGCAGCGTCTCCGCAGTTACCTCAAACAGTTAGGGGACTACACAATTGTTCCGGGCAGTACCCTGGCGCTGGGAGGCAGCGATCGCTTCGTCCGTTCTGATCCGGGAAACCCCTACCATGACTACATTGAGCAGACCTATGGATCGAAAGTCGTGACTGCTAGCATCCACATTAACGTCGGCATCACTGACCCTGAGGAGTTGATGCGGGCCTGTCGAGTCATACGTGCCGAGGCTCCTCTCTATCTGGCACTGAGTGCATCCTCCCCTTTTCTAGATGGTAAAGCAACGGGGTTTCACTCAAGCCGCTGGAGCGTATTTCCGAAGACTCCTCGCGAGGTTCCCCTGTTTGAAAGCCATCAGCATTTTATTCGATGGACAGAAAACCAGCTAACTTTGGGCACGATGCAGAATGTGCGCCATCTGTGGTCATCAGTTCGCCCCAATGGCGATCGCCGCCCCTACTGCCTCAATCGCCTGGAGCTAAGGATTTGCGATCTGGTGACAGATCCCATTGCGCTCCTTGCTATTACTGCTCTGCTAGAAGCTCGGATTCTCCATGTGCTTGCCGATCCATCCATTGATCCCCTAATTCAAAGCCAGTTCCCTTCCTCCACTCGCATGGCAGGTTTGATGGAGCTATGCGATCGCAACGAGGATGCGGCTGCTCATCTAAGCTTGGGGGCTACGCTCCATCACTGGCAAGACGGACATCCCCTTCTAGCGCGCGAGTGGATTGAGGACATATATAAGGATGTGTGGGCGATTGCTAAAGCTCATGGGTTTAGCTGTTTCCTCTTGCCGATCAAAAAAATTCTGCGCGAAGGCAATGAGGCCCAGCGTTGGCTTTCCCTTTACAATCAGGGCATTGACAGCCGTACCGTGATTCGACAGGCAATTCAAAGCACATTGGAAACTGAAACAGCTCTCGAAGATGAACTTTGCCATCCTATTGGTGCTTAAACCCACCGAC
>CAYXJG010000010.1:1153-31993 GCA_964465285.1 uncultured bacterium | reverse complement strand
TTGACCGACTGACTTGACCGACTGACTTGACCGACTGACTTGACCGACTGACTTGACCGACTGACTTGGCCTTACTGAGTGGTGATGGGGCGGTGGGGTCATGTTGCACCATTTCACCATCATTGGACTTGATTGAATTCTGGCTCCTGATGAGCAAAATTAGAACAGACCGAGCTGCTTCCCTTGCCTCTCTCGTCCAAGTGCCTCTGTTTATGAACTAATCGATAAACCGATGCCTCAGGTTGTTTTAGTCCAACCCCAAATTCCTCCAAACACAGGAAACATTGCACGGACCTGCGCTGCAACTCATACTGAACTTCACCTCGTGGGTCCGTTGGGTTTCGAGATTAGCGATCGCTACCTGAAACGAGCAGGGCTAGATTACTGGCCATATGTAGACTTATATACTTACAGCTCCATACAGGAGTTTGAGAGCATGCACCAACGACGGGGGGGGCGCTGGATTGGGTTCAGTAAAGCCGGATCGGTAAGCTACATCCAGCTACAGTATCAAGAGGATGATTGGTTACTGTTTGGCTGTGAAACTGAAGGGTTGCCGGACAGCATACTCCAAGCCTGCGATGCGATCGCCTGTATCCCAATGTCTCAACCCTGTGTTCGGAGCCTGAATTTGTCCGTAAGTGCTGCTGTGGGTCTATTTGAAGCACGACGGCAGCTTGGATATCTATACGATTAAGTTTTTTGAAAGTTGAGTTGATCAAGCACAATCTTTTTCTATCAATGTAAGTTCTACGGCCAGAAAAATATCATCTCCGCCATGAACCTCTTTGCATTCACGACTTGGCAAGTTTCACGCAAAAAGAGGGGTTTGGGGCGCGCTCCGCGCGCCCCAAACCCCTCTTTTTGCCTTGTGAATTTGAGAACTTTGCCAAGTCATGGGCATTCTAGAATTTATCCAATGCACTGGGGAACTTTTTACAGGCGTTTTGCGTCACATAAAGATTCTGTACGCTAGAACACAAATCTGATACTTTTCACATAAGAGATCTATATCAAAAACAAGGCATATTGGGCGCATTTCCAAGGGTTCCTGGGTCTGCAGCTCAAAACATCCCAAATAAGCCACTGAATTGAATCAAGACGTCATGCTTCGCATCCGTAGAAGCAACAGTTTCTCGGGAAATTTTCTTGATTTCTATTTAGATTTTTTTTAGGGCCTAGAGCTACACAAACGATGTGACAAATTGACAGGGCGATCGCCACTTCCAGTGCTTAGAACCCACTCCTCATAAGCCTTCAAGCATAGAGTGAAAGCTGACTACAGCAGCCCATCCCCTTTTTTGCCCCGCCGATGAAACGCTGTCCTAACTCCCTGCCTGGTAGCAAATTTGAGCACTTGGGGTACACTTAGACTCTAGCTTAGGGATACTCAATCTCAGCTTATCAAGGGGTATCTAGAAACGTTTTAGACAACTCATTAGTTTTTTTAAGCAATTTGCGGTTGAGTTTTCCTTAAGTAAGTGCGATCTTGTGTAAATCATGAAAGCGGGGTAATGTTACCTACGTCATGGAGTAAAGGGTGATCACGCCCACGTATTTGATGTGATCTAGGTCATTGACTAATCCGAAACGTTTGTATATTTAGACAGTTGAGCGCTGGATCATTAGGAGGTCGTTCTTGAAACGGATATTTCAGCGGAAGGTGAAGTTAGCCTCGTGGCGCACATCTGATGCGCAGGCAATGCATGTGAAGAGTGAACATAGCCAGCATGTATTGTGTAGTGCGCCTTGCTCTTCTCGCGCATCAGCAACCGCTCTAGGGCTTGCGCTGTCAGTTGTTGCTTCAGGTCTTGTGCTTCAACAGCACGACAGCCCCGTTGCGGCGGCAGAATTGCCTACTCCGAAATCTTCTATTTCAAATTCTTCGTCAGCCCAAAAGGTTGGCCAGGAGAATTTAGATAGTCTCAGGGTTATGCAGTCTGTTTCAGTGACGCAGGCTCCTCGTTCAGCTGCTGAAGCTGTTCGCCAGCCATCGAAGCATCTTGTTCGTGAGGGAGAAACCCTATGGAGCATCTCGCACAAATACGGGGTCAGCCCTCGCACCTTGGCTTTAGCGAATAGGTTGTCAGAAGATGCCACCCTGCAAATTGGGCAGGCGTTGACACTCCCCTTGGAATCTCAGGTTGTCGCTGAATCAGTGCCCCGTTCTCAGCGGGTAAGCGCTTCTAACTATGCCTATGCCCCTCGGATGGAGCGGAATTTAGCTCACCTTCAAATTCAGCGGCTGACAGCTTCAGCTGCAGCAGATAGTACCAGCAGCGACAGCGTCGCTCAAGGAAGCGATCGCCCCCTTGCCGAGGTTGATGGGAGAGAGACGCCACAGTCTAATGCAGGTCAGGCTGTCGCTGAATTGCGGGTTCGCCGTGAACAGTTGCGCTCAACTCTATTTAGTATCCGCTCAGGGGAGTCTCCAATTGCGGCGTTCCCTGTATCTTCTAAGGAATCTCGCGTCACTGAGAAGTTGTCACAGGTGATGTCGTCAGAGCCGAGTCAATTTGGCTCTCGGACAGCGCCCAACTCTGTTCGCGACAGCGGACAAATGCCTCCTTCGGGCACAGTCGATTCTCGCTTGATTTCGTATCGTTTGCAACCAGGAGACACACTTGCGGCGATCGCCAATCGTCATAATGTATCCTTGCAGGCAATCATAGAGAGCAACGCTATTTCGAATCCAAACCGGGTTTTTGCAGGTCAAACCATTCAAATTCCTGATGCATCGGCACAAGCAGAATCAGAGCCATCTGGTGAGGACGTGTTAGACGCACCTCCGTCCTCACTAGGTTTTGACAGCGAAACTCTCATCAGCGCTTTGCCTCACAGTCGTATCAGCACAACGGATGATTTACTATTTTCTTCTGCACCCGTTATCCCGTTGCCAATATCTACTGTAGAATCAGCTGAATTGGAATCTCCTAATGCCAGTGCTTCAGACACAGAGGAAAATGGCGCTTCAGACAGTACGCAGGGCAGCACCACTTTATCGGCAGAAAATGAGCGATATAGAGATTTGAATACTTCGTCTGCTAGCTTGTCTGACATCACAGAAAATACTCCTGATGCTGTTGATGGGAATTCTGTTGAGGAAGCAAACTCAGGAGGTTCCTCGGGCATCTATGTCGAAAACCTAATTGATGATATTGAGGAACTAGCGTCATCCGCGCCTTCGGAAATCGAACAGATTCTTCTGGATCAAATTCATCAGGTTGCCGCTCAGGATACGTCGCTCAGAGTGCCCTACTGGTCTGACCAAAACTACATTGAGCGTCAAGATGCAATGAATCCTGAGTTCAGTTCTGAGTCGGTTCAGGTTGAGGGGCTTGATACATCTGATAGTTCTGATTCGGAGGAACCCCAGTCATCTGAGCAATTGATGGCTGCGGCTCCCCTAGGCTCTGAGAACTACCGTCCACTAAATCAGCCCGTGACAGGACGCATGGTTTCGCCAGAGTTACCACCCCTGCCAGGGTTTGAGGATTACATTCCCAATGGCGAGGCAACTTTCAACGGCTATTTGTGGCCTGCCACAGGTGTTTTAACCTCTGGCTACGGGTGGCGGTGGGGTCGTATGCATCGAGGCATTGATATTGCTGCTCCTGTAGGAACTCCTATCTATGCGTCAGCTCCCGGAGTGATCGAGTTTTCAGGGTGGAACTCAGGTGGCTATGGAAACATGGTAGATATCCGTCACCCTGACGGGAGCAAGACCCGCTACGCTCACAATAGCCGAAACTTGGTTCGCGTAGGGCAGCAGGTGACTCAAGGGCAGCAAATTGCTGAAATGGGAAGCACAGGTTATAGCACTGGCCCCCATGTCCACTTCGAAATTCACAAGCCTGATACTGGTACAGTCAATCCCATTGCTTATCTCCCTGAACGATAAGGGACCTGCAATTGAAAAAATCCCCAAGAGGAATGTAGCAGGTTCAACCTATTGCTTTCCTGTTAGAGATTAATCTTAGGTAAATTCCTGCCTGGTTCTAGTGATGCTACTGTATTCGTGCATTTTTCAGTACGTACAGCAACCATATAGAGCTATACAAGCGCATTAAGGGAAGCGCATTAAGGGACTTGCAAGAAAGTAAAATACCCAGAAAGGAGCAGCGGGCTGCGCCCGCTGCTCCTTTCTTCCAGTATCTTTTTTAGCCGTAGATTCCTAAGTACAGTCTGTTGAGTGGCGGTGCAGAGCGCCGCCACTCAACACATTTGGGTGTGCTTAACCAATTTGCACAGCAATCATAAGTATTCTGACATGCCATTTCAGGGAGTTATGCGGGGCAGGACGCTTGATAACTCGTTAGAGTGCATTCGTGCTAGACGTTTAATAACTCGTTAGAGTGCATTCGTGCTATTCGTATATCCAGGATGTCATTGAGGGTTGCCAGCCAACCAACTCATCATCGGCAAACCAGAGACCAATTTCTCTCTGAGCCGTTTCAGGAGCATCAGACCCGTGAATGATGTTGCGCCCAACAGTAACGCCAAAATCACCCCGAATTGTTCCAGGGGCAGACTCTAAAGGCTTGGTTGCACCAATCATTTTACGAGAGGCTGCAATGACGCCTTCCCCTTCCCAGACCATGGCAATAACAGGCCCAGATGTAATGAAATCAACCAGCCCGCTAAAGAAGGGCTTTTCTCTATGCTCGCCGTAGTGGGTTTCTGCTAACTCACGGCTAACTTTCATGGCTTTCATCCCAACAAGATTGAAGCCTTTCTTCTCAAAACGCTGAATAATTTCTCCAATGAGTCCACGCTGAACTCCGTCTGGTTTGATAGCGATAAACGTGCGCTCCAAAGGTCTACTCCTACACTGCTTAATATGTCCAGAATCCAGATTAACTCAGAATGTTGCGGCTTTAGCAGATTTCTAAAAAACCGTTGAGCTCAACCTTTTACATCATGACGATGGATTTACCATCACCTCCCATGACAGAATATTTATACCGTGCTCAATCGTTCGTCAAGCGAACTTTGAAGAGTTGAGCGTCCACTCACCAGGCAAAATTTACTCGGCCTACTAGGAGTGGTTCGCCAAGCGTACAGCCTCACAATTAAAAATTAGGGTAAATCCTTGCGGGATTTCCCAATTCAAAAACTTAGAATTGCAGCCTGTGGCAGCATAGCTAGGACGTGGCTGCTAAATGCATGGCTATGCTAAACCCTTCTAATAGGACATGATGATGAATCCTTCCTCCACTGTGACTCCTTCTCTAAAATCCATTGCTCAAAAAACGCGGCAGGCTGCGCGGCAGTTGGCGGTATTGCCGTCTGAGGCAAAAAATCATGCGATCGCCGCCATAGCCCAATCTCTTGAAGCCCACTCGTCGGCGATTGCCACCGCCAACGAAGCTGATTGTCAGGCTGCTCTGAAAACTGGACTTGCCAAGCCTCTTTATGGTCGGTTAAAGCTAGACAACGCCAAACTGCAAGGGGCGATCGCTGGCGTCCGGGATGTGGGAACACTGACTGATCCGGTAGGACAGGTACATATTCATCGAGAACTGGACAGTGGGTTAGTGCTTAAGCGGATGTCCTGCCCTTTAGGAGTTTTAGGAGTCATTTTTGAGTCTCGTCCAGATGCAGTCATGCAAATTGCATCCCTGGCCATCAAGTCTGGAAATGGCGTCATCCTGAAGGGTGGGCGTGAAGCCGTCCGCTCCTGTGAAGCACTGGTCAACGCCATCCATGGAGGACTTGCCCAGTCTGAGGTGAGTCCTGATGTCGTGCAGCTTCTCACTACCCGCGAAGAAACTCTAGCGTTGCTAACGCTCGATCATGAGGTGGATCTGATTATTCCACGGGGTTCGAATGCCTTCGTGCAATTCGTGCAAGAAAACACGCACATTCCTGTGCTGGGCCATGCCGATGGTATCTGCCATCTCTACATAGATAAATCTGCAGATGGCGGTAAAGCGGTCTCCATTGCCATTGATGCGAAAGCAAGTTATCCATCCGCATGTAACGCTATTGAAACTCTGCTTGTTCATCATGAGAGTGCGGCTCAACTGCTGCCGCTGGTAGCTGAAGGACTGGGAAAAGAGCAAGTCGAACTGCGAGGGGACGAACGCACTCGGCAGATGCTCCCCACTATTCGAGAAGCAACGGAAGCAGATTGGAGCACGGAATATAGCGATCTTGTTCTTGCTATCAAAGTTGTCGATTCCTTGGAGGAGGCGATCGCCCACATCAATACTTACGGTTCCCGCCATACCGAAGCCATTGTGACTGAGGATGCTACTGCCGCCCAGACCTTCATTGATCAGGTTGACGCAGCTGGCGTTTTCCACAACTGCTCCACCCGATTTGCCGATGGGTTTCGTTATGGATTTGGCGCAGAGGTGGGGATCAGCACGCAAAAAATGCCGCCTCGAGGGCCCGTGGGGCTAGAAGGGTTAGTGACCTATAAATATCAGCTTGTGGGAAATGGACACATTGCGTCTGCGTACTCTGGTGCAGACGCCAAACCCTTTTTCCACAGAGATTTGAACTAAGTAGCTTGGCACAATTGAAATCTGTAGAGCCCGCCGCCCGCGGCGCGGGCGGCGGGCTCTACGGACTTTATAATTATTTCGATCACCTACTTATCCGGCGTGAGGAGAGATATCCCCATGATACGTCACCACATGGTTGCTTCTCGGTTCGTTGGACTCATAGCTGCGATTGCTCTCTGGATCGTAGCGTGCCAGCCCCAGGCAGATGTGACGGAAACTTCCCCCGAGGCATCCTCCGCTCCTGCATCGGCTGAGCTCGTCCGACTCAACGGCACCGGAGCTAGCTTTCCATTTCTCATATACCAACAGTGGTTTACCGAATATAATCAACAACACCCCACCGTGCAGATCAATTACCAGCCTACGGGGAGCGAAGTCGGGATTCAGCAAATTATTTCCGGCACGATTGATTTTGGAGCCAGCGACACGGCGATGGATGAGGATGACATTGCCCAGGTGAGCGAGGGCGTTGTTTTGCTGCCTATGACAGCAGGTAGCGTGGTGATTGCCTACAATCTCCCTGGCATTGATAGTGGCTTAAACTTGCCCCGGAGCGTTTATCCCAAAATTTTCTCCGGTGAAATTGAACGCTGGTCTGACCCAGCGATCGCCAGTGCAAACCCTGACATCAGCCTGCCAGATGTGCCTATTATCCTGGTGCATCGTTCTGATGGCAGTGGCACCACCGCCGCATTGACCCGCCACCTCAGCACCATTAGCTCAGACTGGAAGGACTCCATCGGCTTTGGTCTAAACGTGGCATGGCCAACGGGGGTTGCAATTAAGTCTAATGCGGGCGTCAGCGCCCAAATCCAACAGGCAGAAGGAGCTATCGGGTATGTGGAGTATTCCTATGCCCAGCAGCTTGGCATAGCAGTCGCCGCACTGGAGAATCAGTCGGGCAACTACGTTACCCCTAATGTAGAGTCTACAGCTAGCGCCCTGAGAGCTGTTGAACTGTCCGACTCCCTGGTTGCATTTGCTCCCGATCCGGCTGATCCCGACGCTTACCCTATCGTCACCTATAGCTGGATTGTGGCGTATCGGCAGTATAGTGATGCCGCCAAAGCAGGAGCATTGCGAGATGTACTCCAGTGGTGTGTGACAGAAGGTCAGCAGTTTAGCGAAGCTCTGGGTTACATGCCGCTGTCTGACGAAATATCCAATCGTGTTCTAGAGGCGATCGCCCAAATACAGTCTTCGTGAATCGCCATCACGTCATGGATAACCTCATAGGTAGCAGGTGTTATACGCTGTCTTTAAACACGACTTGGCAAAGTTCTCAAATTCACAGCAAAAAAATAGGAGTTTGGGGCGCGCCCCAAACTCCTATTTTTTCCTGAAACTTGCCAAGTCGTGAAAGACCTTGGAAAACGGGACGGCAATGCTAGCCCATTCTCTAGATTATTGATGGTCTTGAACGCCTCTAAATGCGTGCTCGAATTTTGAATGTATAATCCCCACCGGGCTCAAGCTGATAGTCAGAGCGTTCAAGAAATCGACCAAGTGGCTCCCGAATTAAAGCACGGCCCAAGGATGGTTGGACAGAAAGTCGACCGCCCTGGAAACGCCACTCAAATTGCCAGGAGTAGCCATTGGCTTTTACTTCACCCTCCAGCCTGCCTTTAGACCAGGACTGGTGAGTAATTCTGACATGGGCTGTTGTTTCGGGGAGATGCTTAGAACTCACAATGACTTGATGATAGGGTTTTCTTTAGAATCCCTTACCCAACAGCGAAAGGAGCAATTCCCCAACCTTCAGGCGTCTGACAATAGACATCAACTCTTAAGACCTAATGAACAGTGCGCCCAATTTGTTGAGCATCAGGTTCAAAAATCCACAATACCAGACCCTTCCGGACCCGCGTCAAGATAACCTGGTTACCTTTTTCAACTAATCTGTGGGCAACTTGCCTCGCTTTGTCCTGGTCGGCAAAGAACTTAACGTAGGCATAGTAGCGATTTTCAAAACAAATTGCGCTGATCGGATGAGAGCAATCCGGAAAGACGATATGACATCGATCCAGAGCTTTCTGAGCAAACACCGGAATTTCTTTTGCGGGCTGCTGGGGGGCAAACAAATCTGAATTCAGAGTATTGAACATAAAATTGCGACCTAAGAACGAACGACCAGGCAAAAAGCTAAACAAGATCCGAACATTGATGGGCAGGACTCATGACAGTGCTATGCTTCACAAACATTTCGGGCTTGTTCCAGCTTTGCGGAAGGGAAGTAACGGAACGAATGCGGTATTCATCAAGCCCCGTCGGAGTAATCCGAGAGAGGACTTTTGTCATCTAAATCCAACATGGATGAGGTATATTGTGAACTCACTTACATCAGGACTTACGCAAGTCCCCTATGTTTAGAAGTCCTATTGTGGCGGGCGGTGCCTGCTACAATAAAAATCTGCCACAATAAAAATTTGCGTAAGTCCTACATCTCAAGCCATGAAAGAGATATTCTTAGAGTGCCCGAAACAACTTTAGAAAGCTTCAGGATTTTCCACATATATTTAGAAAACTCGATTTTTCTTCCGTGATTTCTCGCGGAACTGGTTTCTCGACGCAGTTCTTGATGCCACGGTAGAATACGCGGAATTGGTTTGGTTAAAATGGCAGGGTTGATGAAAGGGTGAGCAATGCAGCAGACGGTAATCACACCCCGGACGAGTGGCAGGCGGCAGCGGCAGATAGGATGGGCCCTCGCCCTCGCCCTGTTCCTGGGGATGGCTTTATCTGCCTGCGCCTTGCCTCAGGTTAATGCTGAGGAGCGGCTTTTTCTCGACCTGTCCCTTGACTATCTCGACGAGTTTGAGTTGCCGCAGCAGGCTTTTCAGAGTACGCCTGTTGGGGGTCTATCGGCAATCACGTATGATCGGGCTGGCGATCGCATTTATGCCCTATCAGACGACCGAGGAGACGGTGCCCCCCCCCGCTTTTACACCATGCGGATGGAGCTTGATCAGTCGGATGTCGCCCATCCTCGCATTTCTGACATTCGTGTCGAATCTGTTACCTCCCTCTTGAACGAAGCGGGAGAACCATTTGCTTCAAGATTGCTTGACCCAGAAGGCATTGCGCTCTCGCCTCAACACACTCTGATTATTTCCAGTGAAGGCGTTGCCCACGATGGGGTTCCACCGTCAATTGGAGAATTTGATTTGGCCACGGGTCAGCAAATTCGTGGCTTTCCTATTCCCGATCGTTATAAGCCCCATACGACTGACGACACCACAACGGGTGTTCAGGATAACCGAGGATTTGAAGCGCTTACCCTTAGGGCTGCTGGCATGGGTGTCGGGCGAGTCGAGCCGTTTCGTGTTTTTGCTGCCATCGAAGAACCTCTGTGGCAAGATATTCCAGACACTGATGTAACTTCAGGCTCTGGCCAGCCTTTATCAGGGCGGATGCTACATTATGTTGTTGGTGATGACCAGACGGCTCTTATTGCAGAGCATGTGTATCCAATTGAACCTAAATCTTTTGGTGCAGTCACCAGCGGACTGTCGGAACTTTTGTCAATCGACCAAGCTGGGCACTTTCTGAGTCTAGAGCGTTCCTTTGGGGCGATGGGCGTTGGTGCGACGTTGTTTCAGGTGGCGATCGCCAACGCGACAGACACATCTCAAATAGATGCTCTTAGTAATAGTGCAATTCAGCCTGTCTATAAGCAGCTTGAGCTTGACTTAAGCGAACTAGAGGTCTACCTCGACAACTTAGAAGGCATGACCCTTGGCCCGCAACTTGCGGATGGGTCTCAAAGCCTTGTTCTCGTTAGCGATAACAACTTTAACGATAATCAGATCACTCAGTGGATGCTGCTCCGGATTCGCTAGACCGAGTCCATCTTTGCTGATTTCCCCAATTCAAGACTAAGTTTATGACCCGACAAGGTCTAGCGGTGTGCCAGTTGATTAAGCACACGACTTGGCAAAGTTCTCAAATTCACAACGCAAAAAATAGGGGTTTGGGGCGCGCGCCGCGCGCCCCAAACCCCTATCTTTGTGTGAAACTTGCTAAGTCGTGTTGATTAACGTTTAAGAAAATCCTATGCAGGTTGTGACTATTTGACAGTTTTTGGGGAATCTAATTGTAGGGGCAGACAACAGTGTAGGCCGAAGTTGATTCAGCCTAAGCGTCTTCCCCAGAATTGTGTTGTTCTAAGATGAAACCTTATCCCTAGAGCAGACGTTATTCCGTCAGTCAGGCATACCTTTGCTGCAGAACAATTATGGAATCAAGTTCTTTAAGGAATCAGTCTCCGAGACCCGATGTTGCAGTGTATGATTGTGAGCTTCACGTAAAGTTCACGATGATCGAAGAAAAGGAGGTCTTGAATGATCGAGAGCGTCTTCTCGAAATTTTATTAGATGCACTATCTTGTGGCACTGACGAATATCTAGAGTCTCAAGAGATTGAAGTTCGTGCAGAGGAAATCCCTGAAATTTCTGCTTCTACATCAATGCGACGTCAGATTATCCGATTGAGAAACTCTGACAAATTTGCATAGATACCTGACGCTGCTCAAATTCACAACGCAAAAATAGGGGTTTGGGGCGCGCTCCGCGCGCGCCAAACCCCTATCTCTGTGTGAAACTTGCCAAGTCGTGTGGAAGAAGATAAATGAAGCCCGAAATGAGCGTTAGCCCGACGGCAATCCAAAAGAGGGTAAGGGCTAGAATTTGCCAATCTTCTGAGAGGGGCGCAATGAGGAGGGCGATCGCCCCAATTTGTGACACAGTCTTGGCTTTCCCCCAGAGATTTGCCCCTGACACTGTGGGTTGATTCACTCGCCATCCGGCAACGGTCAACTCCCGTGCCAGAATCAGAAAAACGCCCCCAGCAGGTAATCGGTTCTCCCCAATCAGAATCATCAGGGGAGCAAGCACCAGCAGCTTATCTACCAGAGGATCAAGAAATTTCCCTAACTCCGTTACCTGATCCAGGCGGCGGGCGAGGTATCCATCTAACCAATCTGTCCCGGCAGCGACCAGGAAAATCCCCAGGCTGAGCCAGCGTTGTTCATCAGTGGGATGATGAAGGGTAAAAAACAAAATGGGAATACCGAGTAGCCTGGAGACTGTTACCCAATTTGGAAGGTTCATCATGCTCGCCTAGCGGGAGGATACAAAATAGAGGATACAAAATAAAAGTTGCAAAATATTGAGTGTTGGTTAATCGCTTAAAAGAGCCATAACGTTAGAAAATAGATTGTGGACTGTAATGCAAGCTACAAAAAACCATGACCACAATGCCAACAACTTCCGGCTATACGGTTGATCATACCTTTGGAACTATTGACCATCCCGTCAAGATCCCTGAACGGCTATTGCTTGGGCCTGGCCCTTCTAATGCGCACCCTGCTGTCACGGCTGCCATGAATCGCCAGCCCATTGGACATCTTGATCCGGCATATCTTGCCCTCATGGACGAGGTGCAAGATTTACTGCGGTACGCCTGGCAAACCAGAAATCAGTTGACGTTGCCGATTAGTGGGACAGGATCGGCTGCCATGGAAGCTACTCTGGCCAACGTGGTCGAACCTGGAGATATGGTCCTGGTAGCCGTAAAGGGGTATTTTGGTCATCGCCTGGTAGACATGGCGGAGCGGTATCGGGCTGATGTTCGCAGCATCCATAAACCATGGGGAGAAGTATTTAGCCTGGATGAACTACGGTCTGCCCTGGATGAGCATCGTCCCAAGGTGCTAGCAATCGTTCATGCGGAAACCTCAACGGGAGCGTGCCAACCCCTTGAGGGGGTCGGCGATGTGTGTCGCCAATACAACTGCTTGCTTCTAGTAGACACAGTGACTAGTCTGGGAGGAATGCCGATTTTCCTGGATGAATGGAAGGTGGATCTGGCATACAGTTGCAGTCAGAAGGGGCTGAGCTGCCCGCCTGGCAGTTCCCCATTTACGATGGGCGATCGCGCCCTGGAGAAACTAGATCGCCGCCAAAGTAAAGTCGCCAATTGGTATCTCGATATGTCGCTGCTCCGAAACTACTGGGGAGAGGGGCGTAAATATCATCATACGGCTCCGGTCAACATGACCTATGCCATTCGGGAAGCTCTACTGCTGCTTGCCGAGGAAGGCATCGAACAGTCTTGGAACCGTCATCGAAACACTGCAGAGCGTCTCTGGGCTGGATTGCGTGAGTTAGGGCTAGAGTGCCATGTCCCAGAAGAATATCGCCTTACGACTCTGACCACTGTACAAGTTCCTGACAGTGTAAACGCTAAAGCAGTAACGCAGACTCTGCTAAAAGAGTACGACATTGAAATTGGCAATGGACTCGGTGAACTGGCAGGCAAAGTATGGCGTATTGGACTGATGGGCTACAACAGCCAACCTCAAAACGCTGAGCATGTTTTGGACGCCTTGCGGAGCATATTAGCAAAATCGTGACGCCGGAGAGCGTCTCGTGGGTTAAGGGACAGACCTTGCACACGTGTAAGGGCACGGGAAGCTGTTGACTAGACTAAGTATCACCGGGATAGATTAGAGCCGTTCACAAATTTGGGAAATAGTCTCCTCGTCCGTGCTCCTCGCCCGTGCAGCGATCGTCTGTGAAGCAGTAGAAGACAAGCACCAACGGCGATCGCCACCCGTACCTCTTCAGTAATCCCCAATCCGCCACAGCCAATGAATTGCTTTACTAAACAAAGTCTGACAGGGGAGCAGCGGGCACAGTCCGCTGCCCCCCCTGTCAGACTTTGTGGGTGGCAAGCCCTGTAATGTCTAGATGAGCTTAACGGCTCGCAGAGTGAGGAAAAGCACGAAAGCAAGCCCAATAAAGCCGCCCAAGATGATGATGTATGCGATCGCACCGCCCATAACGCTTATACTCCTTCAAAACAAACAACAGCAAACCCGATTTCAATGGAGTCCAGAGCTTTGCACCGACTCCATGAATCAGACATCAACTCATTCTATTGAATCATTTTCTGAGACAATCGTTACGCCGCTATTCCCATAGCGCTAGGAACGAAAATTAAATAGCTTGCAGTAATTTTGGTGGGGCGATGCCGCACCGCCCTACCAAAATTGGATTTTATTTAATCTTTGTTCCTTAGCCCGCTTGATTCAGACTATTCAGGACGTTGTGGAAAGACGGGCAGAATTACCGCCCATCCACAAAATCTGGAGCATATCCTCTTATCATCCATCGCTGTTATGAATTCCGTTATCACCGTTCCCCTGCCCAACCGCTCCTATGACGTGGTGATTTCTTCCGGCGGCATTGACCAATTGGGTGAGTGGCTCACCGGCTCACCGCCTGGTCAGAAAAGCCCCATCCCAAAACTTGGCAGGAAGATGCTGCTGGTGTCCAACCCCACTGTATTTGAACCGTATGGAGAAAGGGCGATCGCCTCCCTCACCCGTGCTGGATTTGATGTTGCGCCATGTCTTTTGCCCGATGGTGAACAGTACAAAACCCTGGACTCCATTCAGAAAATCTATGATGCCGCCCTCGCTCACCGCATCGAACGATCATCTACATTCGTGTCTCTGGGGGGAGGTGTGATCGGTGACATGACAGGTTTCGCAGCAGCAACCTGGCTGCGGGGCCTCCACTTTGTTCAAGTGCCCACAACCTTGTTGTCAATGGTGGATGCATCAATTGGAGGCAAAACGGGCGTTAACCATCCTCAGGGGAAAAATCTAATTGGCGCTTTCTATCAGCCCCGTTTGGTACTCCTCGATCCAGATGTGCTCAAAACACTGCCTTCCCGAGAGTTTCGAGCCGGCATGGCGGAAGTCATCAAGTATGGCATTATCTGGGATGCGGATTTGTTTGAAAAATTAGAGCGATCGCCGGGTATCAGCAGTCATGTCACGATGTCTCAGGAATTACTGCAAGTGATCTTAGCCCGGTCTTGTCAGGCGAAGGCGGATGTCGTTAGCCAAGACGAAAAGGAAGCAGGGTTACGGGCCATCCTTAACTATGGGCACACCATTGGCCATGCCGTAGAAAGCTTGACGGGATACACATCGGTCATCCATGGGGAAGCCGTTGCGATTGGTATGGTCGCTGCAGGGCAACTAGCCGTTGACTTGGGTAAATGGGACAAAACACTACAGCAGCGACAGATTAACCTCATCCGCAAAACGGAACTGCCGACTCAGATTCCTGCTGTCCTTGATGCCCATGCAGTTACCGCTATTTTGCAAACAGATAAAAAAGTAGAAGCCGGACAGGTTAAATTCATCTTGCCTGCCGCTATTGGAACCGTCGAGATAACAAAGCAGGTGCCCCCAGAAGCGGTCTTAGCCGTCGTTCAAAAGATGCAGCAATCTCCAGGCATAAGCTGACCCGAACGGAGGAATCTACGGCTAGCGAGCCGTGAGTTGATAAACTTCTTCGGCAACGCGCTTGAGTCGCTCTAGCTGTGCCTGCATATCGCTTTTAGTGAAAGACTCTGCAAACGTCTCAAAGCCAACCTGAATCATGGGATTCGGAATTTGAAACTCAAACCGATTGATCAACTTGGTCTTGCCCTGGTCGGTGGGAAAGCACTCCCAGCGATCGCGCCCCTTGAAAAATCCGGTGAACTGCCACACCACGAGCCCCGGCTCCCGTGCGACCACAGTGCTGTACAGCGTCGGCTCAATCAGCGGAATGCGAATCACAAATCGACTGCGCCCTCCCAGTTCTGTTGTCCACTCTCCCACGGGTTCACAGCGCAGGGCAGGGTTGAGCCAGCGGTGCATCAGCTTCAAATCGGTGAAGCACTGCTCGACAGCGGTAGCACTAGCATTGATGACGATGGAGTGTTCGATAACGTGTTGGCTGGACATAGGAAAAAACAGGAGGAAGGCAGAAGAAAAAGGGCAGAGGGCAGCAAGCACAGGGAATGTGAACCAATTTGGGTTCACATAATTTAATTCTCGTCCCCTAGCAAACCACTAGGGCGTAAACGTAACTTCTGAATCGGAGGAATTCCCGGCGATGCGAAGGGCTCCTCCGCTCACAATATAAAATTGTAGCTTGTGGCATAGCACGGACAATGGGGGTGATGTGTGCGCTATCCCCAGCACCCCTGGCGTGCGAAGTGCGATACTCTGATTACTGCGGTCTTTGCAATCCCAATCTGCTTGCCTGTTCATGGAATCGTCATCACCTCAACGTCTGCTTTGCTTGAGTAACGGGCATGGAGAAGATGCGATCGCCCTCCGCATCCTCCGCGCACTCCAGCATTGTGCCCCGTCTATTGAACTGGCTGCCCTGCCCATTGTTGGAGAAGGGCACGCCTACACCCACCACAATATCCCCATCGTAGGAACAACGAAGGCGATGCCCTCCGGAGGCTTCCTTTACATGGACGGCAAGCAATTCATCCGCGACATGCAGGGAGGGCTGCTACAACTGACCCTGGCGCAGATCCGCACGGTGCGGCAGTGGGCGCGGGCGGGCGGCTCTATTCTTGCAGTGGGAGACATTGTGCCTCTACTGCTTAGCTGGATTAGCGGAACCTCCTACGCTTTTGTGGGTACGGCAAAGTCAGAGTATTACATCCGAGATGAGCATGGGCTACTGCCCCGTTCCTCTTGGTTCGAACAGATGGAAAGCTGGTCGGGGTCAGTGTATTTGCCTTGGGAGCGGTGGCTAATGCAGCAGTTCCGCTGCAAAGCGGTTTTCCCCCGAGATACCCTGACAACTAAAATCCTTCAGCAGTGGGCCGTTCCTGCCTTTGATGTGGGCAATCCAATGATGGATGATTTGGATGTCGATGGTGCTGATGGGCCTGGGGGCATTGCTAAGTTAGCACAGCAGGCTGAGCGAACATTATTATTGCTCCCCGGTTCTCGGACTCCTGAAACTTATGAGAACTGGGTATTGATTTTGCAGGGAGTTCAGAGCACAGTGGCGCAGGCCGGCAATCGCCCCCTCCTATTTTTGGCGGCGATCGCCCCTAGCCTAGACGCTGCGCCTTTCATCACGCCTTCAGAACAAATGGGATGGCAGCTCAAGACATCCCTGGAATCTGGCGATGGCTCCTACTCATCCACCTTACTTACTCAAGGAAACACGACGCTGATTCTAGCTCGTTCAGGGTTCAGCGCATGTATTCATCTAGCGGAGGGGGCGATCGCTATGGCAGGAACCGCCACTGAGCAATTTGTAGGGTTAGGCAAGCCTGCGTTCATCATCCCAGGCCAGGGGCCACAGTTTACCGCTGCCTTTGCCGAAGCCCAGACCCGCCTGCTAGGAGAATCGGTCATCTGCGTCAATAATCCTCATCACATGGGAGTCTGTCTAGAGCAGGTGCTGACCGATGCTCAACGTCTCCAGCGAATTCGAGCCAATGGAAAGCGTCGTATGGGAAGGTCAGGAGCAAGCAAGCGTATTGCAGGATTCCTCACGCAGACGCTTCTCCATCATGTGGATTGAATGATTCAGATGATTTGCAGCGAGATATGATCTCGCCCCATAAGTACCTCGGCACAATCAAAACCCATAAACCTTGCGCTGCCCGCTGCGCGGGCAGCGCAAGGTTTATGGGTTTCACGACTTGGCAAGTTTCACGCAAAGATAGGGGTTTGGCGCTCTGCGCGCGCCAAACCCCTATCTTTGCGTGATGAATTTGAGAACTTTGCCAGGTCGTGTGGGTTTTATACTTAATTGTAACCACCTACTTACAAATACGGTGATACATGGGATGGAGCGCCCCAGACTACCATGCTTAGGCTCAGCCTGTGGCGCTGTGATTTTCGTGCCTAACCTGAGCTTGATTTATACCCTGAAGACGGTGCTTTTTGACTATCCCTTAAAGGACTTGCAAGAAAATAAAGTACCAGGAGAGGGGCGGCGAACTGCGCCCGCCGCCCCTCTCCTCCGGTATCTTTCTGAGCCGCAGATCCCTAAACGCTTTTTAAGAAGTTCGCTCGGCAGGTAGACAAAATCTCGTGATCTGTCTCGCTGAGGTGCTCAATGGGATGATACCCATCAAGGATGGGCATCGAAACTGTTGTGCCGTCGGCGGCAGCAATGGTGGTATGCTGACTCAGCGGCATTGAGTATGCATAAGCTTCCTGCTCATAGCTATCGATGATGGTAAGGTTCAATTGCTGAGCTGCGACCTCACCATAGAAGCAGTCGAAGGATGAGTGAGGCATATAAAAGGCTCCCACTGCAGAGCGATCGCTAATTTCTATGACGGCATAGGCGACACCAATTTGGTTTGCTTCAGGATGCCGTCCATAAAGATAAATCCCATCTTCGGGAAACGCGGTCCTAGCTTCAGTAGCGCTGGAGGAGACACTCCTGAGGGAAGGTGAAGCACCACGATCTGCTGCTATCGCTTCATCAGCAACCTGCACTTGCTTATACATCGAGATGGATTCAGCAGCCTGCGCGTCAAGGTGAGGAATACTAGATACAGCAAGGCTCAAGGCCAGTACCAGTCCTGCAAATGGAGAGGAAAGACGATGCCAGAATCTGCGTTGAGTGCTCACTAGAGCAAAAATTCTTCTTTCCATAATTCCTTGGGTTCCTACCTAATCGACGATGATGGGGGCTAGCCTGCTACAGAACGGTTCCAGTGACAGTCAGACTATTTGCAAAATTGCTGCATATTCTAAGAAAATAGAATAAGGAACTCTGTCAAATACAAAATCCCACTATGGGGCGATACCTGAACTGTCACATTAAAAAAAACGGCGAAGTTGCTCGTCCTCCTTTGATAATAAGGATAATGATGCTTTACACGAAATTTCTCAGTGATTCTTCGATGATCCCTGCGTGATGTTTGTCAACATAATTTTGTGATTTCGATCACCAAAAAAGAAAAATCTCTTGGCTGAGCTGACACGGTACACATCACGACTTGGCAAGTTTCACGAAGAAACAGGGGTTTGGGGCGCGCGGAGCGCGCCCCAAACCCCTGTTTCTTCCTTGTAAATTTGAGAACGTTGCCAAGTCGTGTACGCGTCGTACGCTGTATCAACTCGGCAACTTGGCAACGTTCGCTAAATGAAAGATCGGTATGGTTTTCCAGCATAAAATTACTGAATAATGCCTCTAGAACTTGTGTACTCTCCAATCATCGGTCATAGTGTACGCAGTAGGATCTGAGGCAGTGTTCCTCCATCTGGATATGGCAATCATTTCGTCTAAGCAATCATCCCAACAACCGCCCAATAAAAAGCCGTCAAAGGAACCGCCTTCTAAACAGGTTCCTCGGGGTGCGTCTGACCCGCCTGCCCAGGCAAGCGTTAAGTCCTCTCAGAGTGAAATGGTTGAACAGCAAACCTTAGACGCCAGCCCCTCCGCCAATCCATCAGTGAATGATAAAAACCTGCTAAATCCAGACAGTACGGTTGAGGACGCGGCAAAGCCTGAAGATAGCCTCCGCCCCAAGCGTATTGCCGACTACATCGGACAACGGGCACTAAAGGAAGTCCTCGATATTGCCATTAAAGCAGCGAAGGGTCGGGGCGAGCCGCTGGATCACCTGCTTCTTTATGGGCCACCGGGACTGGGAAAAACCACCATGTCCCTGGTGCTCGCAACGGAGATGAATGTCGATTGTAAAATCACGACGGCTCCCGCCCTGGAACGTCCCCGCGACATAGTAGGGCTGCTGGTGAATCTGAAGCCAGGCGATATCTTATTCATTGATGAGATTCATCGATTGCCCAGGGTGACTGAAGAAATTCTCTATCCCGCTATGGAAGATTTTCGGATGGACATCACCATTGGCAAAGGCCAGAGCGCACGTACGCGGAGCATTCCCCTGCAGCGCTTTACCCTGGTGGGAGCGACAACACGGGTTGGGGCACTGACGTCACCTCTGCGCGATCGCTTTGGACTGGTACAGCGGCTTCGCTTTTATGAGCTAGATGAACTGACTCAAATTGTGCTGCGCACAGCAGAGATTCTCAAAACCTCTATTGCAGACGATGGGGCTGCCGAAATTGCCCGCCGCTCACGGGGCACGCCTCGTATCGCTAACCGACTGCTGCGACGAGTACGGGACTATGTGCAGGTGAAAGCATCTGGCAAAGTGACGGGGGCGATCGCCGCTGAAGCCTTGGAGCTGTTTAATGTTGACCCCGTAGGACTGGACTGGACAGATCGCCGTATGTTGACCGTCATGATTGAGAACTTTGGCGGTGGCCCCGTCGGCCTGGATACCCTAGCTGCATCAACGGGAGAAGATGCTCAGACCATTGAAGAAGTGTATGAACCTTATCTGATGCAAATCGGCTATCTACAGCGTACGCCACGGGGTAGAGTTGCGGCCCCTTCGGCATGGATACACCTGGGATACCAGCCGCCCGAGAGCCAGCTTTCGTTTCTCTCCCACTAGCGCCTGTGGTGTGTGCTAAGGGACTTGCAAGAAAATAAAGTACCCGGAAAAGAGCAGCGGGCTGCGCCCGCTGCTCTTTTCTTCCGGTATCTTTTTTAGCCGCAGATCTCTAATAGGTTAAATAGGTTAACGCACGACTTGGCAAGTTTCACGCAAAGATAGGGATTTGCGTTGTGAATTTGAGAACTTTGCCAGGTCGTGTTAACGTCAATTCGGGATAAGCTTAAACCTGTATTCTGTCGTCCACGACGCAGACGACAGAATACAGGTTTTTGGGGGCGGACGCACCGCGTCCGCCCCCAAAAACGCTTAACCCAAATTCAAATTACAAATTGTACAAGTGAGCACCTGAGGGCGCAAGGTTTCCCAAAATAAGAATCGCTGCTAATTTACCAGGCTTTGCCTTCCTCAGAAGCTATTGCTGTACTCTAGGACAGCTCTGTTGTCCTCATCAAAATCAGTGGCGGCTCGGATGCGGAACTCGTCGGTTAACTGATACCGGAGGTTCAGCAGCGGATTCGTTGTCCCGTCTATGATTTCGGTGACGCTCACCGAGAAATTGCTGGTAATGTCGAACCCAAACTCAACGCCCACAGCTAGTGCTGTACGGGATTCACCTCCAACATCTCCCGTGGTTGGGAAGATGCTGAATTCAGTTAATCCCAGCGCATCAGCGATGTCATTGGTGAAGCCTGCGAGATATCCCGCCCCTAGGTAGCTGGCAACCCCTGCAAGGGGGTTCCCACCTTGAATCGCATCGAGGGTTCGCCCGCCCAGAAGAGCCACGAGTTGATTTTCCGAACGGGTGGGGTCGCTGGTTAATTCCAGAGAGTCTGATATTTCGCTGGCGCGGCCATCAGCAGTGGCAAAAATTTCTACGGTTTGAATGCCCCCAAAGGTCGGGACAGTTGACTGATCCGCTACTTCTGCTGTGGCGAAGGGCGAGGACGGGGCAATAGGAACCCGCTCTACTTCCCGAACTCGCGCCACCATTCGCACATTGAGGTCAGGATCTATCCCTCCTGCAGGGGTGAAAGTTGCCGTATTTGGTGCATCTTGGTCGAGCCGAAACTGCGTTGAAAAGAGGTTAATCCAGCCGCGAGAGAGTTCGATGGTGCCGTTGGGCTGTAAATCTGCCAGGGTGCCGTTCACCACTAAGCTTCCGTTAGCAGCAATCTCAAAGAATGGGCGACCTACGATGCTTAATGAATCCCTTAGAAAAATTTCTAGATTATTCAGTTCTACCATTGCCAGAAATGGATTTGCTGGAGCAACCAAAAGGGCATCTGCCATTTCTCTGTTCTCGCTCTCGCTCCCCAATACATTTTCTAAGGTCGGGCTAAAGTTATCTTCAATACCGTCGTCTACGATGGTCGCAAAGACTGGAGTCGCTGATTGGTCTGTATTTCCTCTGGCCAAACGGCGCGCAAATACTCGACCGTCAGAAATTTCGATCGCCCCTCCCACTACGGGAGCCAACACTGCTCCGGTGACTGTCAACTGACCATCGACATTCGCAGCAAAGAGTTCTTCAACATTGAGGGGAGTTTCTTCAAAAACAACCGTCAGCGGCTTTTCTGGGTCAGCAACTAGAGCGTTGAACAACGGGAGGCTTCCTTGGATGGTAATGCCGCCGTCACTAAACTGGGCTGTGATTTGTTCGACCTCGACGCGGTTCAGGTTGAAGGTAGCCGTGCCTGTAATCTTGGTCACAGGTTCATCTAGGAGCGGGCTGGCGATCGCCCCATCCCGAAACGCAATAGTTCCCTGAATCAATGGCTGAGCAAGAGTTCCTGTGACCCGGAGATCAACATTGCCTTCGCCCCCTTCCCATCTCGCCTGTCCTTGGCTAGCAACGTCTAGCAGCACCAGTCCTTCATTATTCACATCCACGTCTGCAAATATTTCAGCGCTGGTGGGTTGCACGCGCATGAAAGGCAGAGCGTAGGGAATGTCGGCTGCGATGGTCATCCCATCCCGGTTTTCAACAAACAGCCCGCCATCGATTATCAGGCGGGCTTCGTCATAGTCCAAGTCCAGGGCAACCTGCTCCAGCTCAGTGCCGTTCAGCACAGGACTGTCAAGGCTGATTTCACCTGTGATGTCAGGGTCGTAGATGGTGCCACCGAATTGGGCGATCGCCATAATATCGCCCTCCAGATTCACAGGCAGGGCCACAAAGTCCTGAATCAGGCCGATGGGAACATTGGCAACCTCCAGGGTGGCATTCGATGGCTGCTCGATGCCGATCTGCCCCTGTAGGCTCACCAGGGTATCCTCAGCGGCATCAAAGCGGAAGGGCTGGAAGTTCACGGCTTGGGGCGTGGCCGTCCCCTGGGCTACAAAGCTGTTGGGAGCATCATAGCCTTCCCAAGCCCAGTCCTTGCCTTCCATGTCGAAGGCGACGAGAAATCCCCCATTGAGCGCGCCTGAGGCCGTGATGGTTCCCTGAAACTCGCCTTCCAGGGAATCCAGGGGCGGAATGGGGCTGCTGTCTTGGCGAGCCTGCTGTGCCTGCAACTGGTCAATGATACGGTTGATGTATGCGATTCGAGCGGATAAGGGGGCGTCGTCACCCAGGCCCGCTTCTGGGGTTCCCAGAAGCACCTCACCTTCATAGCGGGGAGCTACAAATCCTCGCTGAACGTCTTCCAGCGTTGACCACTGGAGGAGCGCCAGCACATCTTGAGCGTAGCCTTCAACAACAGTTAACTCTGCCTGGTAGGACAATTCGGGGGCTCCCAGGTTTGCCTGGGCATCGAGTACATAGGTGCTGTCTCCAAACTCCAGGGTGCCGTCACTGAGGGCAATACGCTTGTTCTGATAGGTGAACTGGGCGACAAAACTCTCGCCCTGGATGTAGCCAATGCCGGGGCGAGCGATCGCCACCCCCCCTGATACCGAGGGATTCCCCAGGTCAGCAATGTTTGCTGCGATATTAGCGTTTGCGATTCCTTGCACGGTCCCCAGATCCAGGTCAGGAAGCGGGTTGAGTTGAAGCTGGGTGAGCGGGAAGTTGCGGATTTGGGCAGTGAGAATACCGTTTGTCGTCTGCCCTTCGACCACAAAGTCGCTCTCCTCATCCAGTTGTAGCCCCGCAGCAAGCAGCCCCGTGTTGCGAATGACGAATTCCGTAGGGATGAGTTCGTCATCTACCTCGACAAAGAGGCGATCGCCATCACCCGCCAAGTCAACACGCCCCCCGTCCTCCAGGGAAAATTGCACGTCTCCCTCTAGGGTTGACTCAAAGGCAAATTCATTGATTGCTAGATTTTCAAGCTGGAGGTTCCCCACGATTTCTGGGTTTATCAGGGAGCCGATCAGTTGTCCATCAAAGGTGGCAATGCCGCCCACTCGCGCCTGCTGTTGCGCCTGGGCAGGTAGAAGAGGTTGTATCCGGCTCAAGTCATAGTCTTGAACAGCGACATCCAGATCGAGGGCTCCCACCACAGGGTTATCCCCTAAATTGATTGCCACAAAGCCACTGGCATCCACTCCAGGAGCGGTGAAATCTTCCACGCGAATTCCGTCGCCCGTCCAGCGAAAGTTAGTTGTCCAGGTGCCGGGTTCTAATAAGGAAGGGCCACCCGGCTCTAGCCGCGCCTCTGCATTGGCAAGACGTGCCGTCCCTGATAGGGCGATCGCCGCCGGATCAAGGTCTTCCAAGGAGCCAGATAATTGCACATCGCTGGTTAAGATGCCATCGATCTGGGGCACCAGCGGCCCTACATCTACGTTGGTGGTGGACACATCAGCCTGCCAGGTGCCCTGCTCTAGATCTGCCGTCGCATCAGCCACCACGGTTCCTCCATCAACGGAGAGACGGGTATTTTGCAGACGCACCGTGTTGCCCGTATAGCGAATTTCTCCTTGCCCCGCAAAGGACGAGTCTGTAAGCCGCCAGTCTGCTAGCGCCTGGATGTCACTAAAGGGGCCAAAGACCTCTACCTCTGCACTGAAGCGACCAATGCGGTAGTCGTTGGGCAACGTGACGTTATAAGCTTGGGCAAACTCATCTCCCGGCAAGTCCACCAACTGCATATCAAAAAATACGCCCCCGTCAGCCTCCAGGTTCACTTGACCAGAACCGACGATGCGCCCCCCTCGTACTGGGACGACGGCAATATCCGAGATGTCCAATACTGGAGGCGAGAGGCGAAATTGGGCAACGACTGATTCAAAATCGATTTGGTCTGTGCGCAGCCGTTCCACACTCTGTAATGTGCCGCTTACCACAGGAGAGTCTAATGCCCCGCTGACCTGGGCATCGATCGCAAAGGTTCCGGCAGCAGAAAAAGGAATGTCTAAGTTGAAGGTTTCTGAGACGTCTTCGAGGGTGATCTGGTTCAGTTGGGCCGTTAAGTCATAGCCTGTTTCCAGATTGATGCGTCCCGCAGCCCGGAGGTCCAGAGCACCATAGTCCAGGGTGGTGTTTTCCACAAAAATATCCTGGCCATCAAAGCGAAGGCGTCCGTTCAGGTCGGCGATCGCCTGGGGGGCAACATCCAACTGCGCAACGATGTCGCGGATGCGAGCCGTGCCATTCAGGGTTAGAGGCTGGTCAGGACGGTACTCAATGCGGAGGTTGGTGTCGATTGACCCGTCTGTAAGCTGGCCTGGGACGGGCACGAGAGGCGTAAACCCAGCCACTTGCAAGTCTGTGGTGCGGACAACCACATTCGCCTCTTGCTGTTCCAGGTCGGCCTCTCCCCGAACGGCGATGTCCCCTCCGGCTGGCCCCTGGAGTGCTCCGTCAAAGCTGATAAAGCGGTTTTCATCCCTGAGGTTTGCAACGATATTGATTGCTCGCAGCACGACCGGGGCAGAAGGGGCGTCCTCTTCTGCCGCCCCTTCAGGGAATGACGGAGCCTGGGGATCTAGCGCCGTCAGATCCTCAAAAAAGGTGTCATTCTCCCAGGGAGATTCCAGAGCTTGAGGATAGGGGGCGGCAATCAGAGTTGCGTTGCGTACCTGAACCCGGCTTACCTCGACGGTAATGGGAGGCTCTTCTTCCAATGGCGGCCTGTCAAAGCGGATCCAGTCACCCTGGGCATCTTCAGCGCCGTATAGCAGCGGATCAATGAGGGTGATGGTTAGAGGCAGGGTGCGATCGCGAACAAGGCTAGAGATGACATGCAAGGGACGAAACCCAACCTGCACTTGATCCACCACGGCATAGTTTGCGTCGTCCTCCGTAGGCGGAACGGATGCTCCATCAATAACGATTCCGGAAAGGCTAAACCCGTCTACGTCTCCCAACTCCACTGGACGCTCCAGGGTGTCGCTGAGAATGGTTTCCACCCGTGGGGCAAGGCGGTTGTAGATAAAGTATTGAGCGGCGATCGCCCCTGCAACACCGCCAACTACAACAATACCTCCCAGCACAAAAACCACTCTTTTCAATCTGGAGGGGCGTCTGGGAGGTTGAGGAGACGAACTCGAGTTGGAACCGAGGGAAGGAGGCTGTGTCATCGCTTCTACAGGCAGAGTACGTATACTCGGTTGAAAGAATGCCATGACCCTAGCAGAATCACCCAGAAATTTGAAGCATCTAAGGAAATTCCTTAACAGTTCAAATCTGGCTCCTCCCACAGGAAGAGCCGGAATAGATGGGTGGCTGACTGTAGCCTCAAGGGAGAGGCACTACGCAAAGCGTTTTCCCCCTTCACTCGGGGGCTTCAAATCAAGGAAGGAATCTGAAATTATAGCGGTGTGCAAATTGGTTAAGCACACCCAAATTTGTTAAATGGCGGCGCAGAGCGCTGTCATTTAACGACCAAGTTGAGCCGCCACAGATAACCTCTGAAACTCACCGATAACCTCTCAGCGGTCGGCTCCAACGACTTGTTAGCTGGCTTTTCCTCACCGATCGCCCTCCAGTTTGGCTTGCAAAGCCTATTATTCAAGGAATGAAATTGATCCGCTAACTCTTTGGCTTGTTTAGCAACGCTTGAATGATACGACGGGAGACGCGAAAGTTCGTTTGTTGCAATTGTGCGATCACCTCGACTAGGCTGATTAAACCTTGATCTGCGGCATCATCTAAAATTCCCAGGGTGCCGATGATGGCAATCCCGCGATCTTCTGCAATCTGTCGTCCCAAGCGTTCATCAACAATCAATAGATCTGCTGGTAGGGTTTGAGCCAGGGTAATCGCTGCCTGTTCTCCAGGATCAAGGCTGCTCAGGGTCGTGTCGATTGTAGGAGCGGTTTGAACAGTAAGCCAAGAAGGAGGATTCGCAATCCATTTTTGAAGAACTAATGGTGCGTCTAGATCAAGCATCTCATCCCGAACTACGTCAGGGATGATGATTTGCTGGAATAGGCGAGGCAGTAAATCAATCTGGTTAATCAGCAATAAATAATTGATCGGTGAAGTGTCGGCAACGACAATCATAAATTGCTGGTGGTGGGCTTTTTCCGTAGCTGTTGGAGAGTGGTACGATCGCGTTCCAAATCAGCCTCATCGTAATGCAAATCAGCATGGTGCTGTTTCAAAAAATCATCGACTGTCCAGCGGGAGGGTAATCCTAAAATACGACCTACTTTAGCATGAGTAATTTTTTCAGTTTGGTAGGCTTGTATTACCAAGGCTTCCAGGATCTCATAGGCAAGGCGATCGTGATTAAAGTGCTGAATTAGTTCTTCAGGGAGATCGATGGTGATTTGCATGATCTAGACTCCGCATTAGACGTTTTAGGCAGGGTAGGTATGATTTCAGTATCCCTGTTGGATAACTGAGGAGAACATTCGTCAAAAATTTATGAAATTGTCTTAGCTCATATTCTAACTGCCATAATTAAGTGGTTGAAGCAATAAAATTCTGGAGTGGCTGATGGTGGAACCAACGACCTTGACAGCAGCAGCGATCGCCACAATGATTGCCACAAAAGCTTTTGAGAAGACGGGCGAGAAAATCGGTGAAGCGGTTGGAGGCTTAATCCCCAAGTTCCTCGGTGCTTTGCGGCGTAAAGATCCCAAAACTGCTGATGCCATTACCACCGTAGCCCAACAGCCAGAACTGGCAGAACAGCAACCCGAAATATACAGCACGCCTGCTTTGGTGGCCAAAGTTGAAACTATTGCCCAGGACGACGCAGAGGTTCAGCGGGGTCGTGCAGGAAATTCAAACCGCTGTACAGGCACAACCAGGGGCGATCGTAAATTTGCAGCAGTTGGCAGAAAAGATTGGGGTAGTGAACTAGGGCACGATCGTCAATCAAACCAACAATCTTTCGTTCTAGCGATCCCAACTATCCTGCAATCTCACAAAGCCTACGGCACAAATCACGATCGGTATTCCTGATGACTCGGCTCAACGCCTGTAGCAGGCTTAAAACTAACTGCCTCAGATGCTGGAGCTTAACTTACAGGAGCTTTCATGACAGTAACGGCAGTCCAATGCCCTAGCGCGAAGGCACAACCATGACAGACCCAATCGCAAATAAACTAGGGGTATTGAACCAGGCATCGGTCAATAACCAGGTCAACAATATCACCATTTATCAAGGGCAAGAGGTGGCGCTAATCTATAGCGACCCAGTGCCCGATCTGCGGTTGTTTCAGGGGCGGGTTGCAGAGCAGACAGAGCTAAAGGGTTGGCTGGCAGATCGGGCGGTTTCGATAATCGGCATTCGCGGTGAGGGCGGCATTGGCAAATCGACGCTGATGGCGAAGGTGTTTGCCGAAATCCCGGAGTTTGTGGGCAAGTTCTGGGCTGATGTACGGACGGGAACCTCCATTACGGCGCTGGCCGCACGGGCACTGCAAGAATTTGGGGTATTGCCTGAGCAGGTGTAGGCGATCGAGGAAAAAGACTTGATTCCCCGCCTGTTGCGGCGGTTGCAGCAGGGGCGCTATTTGCTGGCGATCGACAATCTGGAAACGGTGCTGACGACAGCCGGGGAATGGCAAAGTGGCTACGACCTATTTTTCGACGGGTTTCAAGAGTTGGGCAGCGAGAGTGTGCTGCTGTTGGGCAGTCGGGAATATCCACCCCGATATTTTGGCTGGAAACAGTCGCGTTGGCCGCCAGTAGTAGATGGGCTGGAACCCACAGAAGGGGCAGCACTGCTAGTGGCGTTGGAAGTGGAAGACACCGCCGAGAATCGAGCCACCCTTTCGACCCAGGTGCAGGGCAACCCGCTGGCGCTGGCGTTGATGGCCGGTTGGCTGCGGGAAACCTACCGACCGAGAGAACGACTCGTTGAGCACCTGCAACAGCAGACGGATCTGTTTCAGGTGGCTGGGAAACACAGAGGGGAAGCCCAGGTCAGCGTCGATCGCGTCTTGCAGTGGAGCCTCGATCGCCTCACCCTAGCGCAACAACATCTCCTAACCCAGGTCAGCGTTTTACGGGGAGCCTTTAACAACAACGTGGCGACAGCCCTAGTGTCAGAGCGATCAGTGGGCGATGCCGACCTGGAAGATCTTGAACGGCGCTCTCTAGTGCAACGCCTGCCCGATCGCGACAAAGAGGGGTTGCAGCACTTTCGCCTCCAACCCCGCATTCGAGAATACGTACAACGCCATACCCCCGACCTGACTACCGCCCACGAACGCGCTATCGGCTACTTCTGGAGTCAGCGCCAAACTGAGTTCGCTCCAGACGATATCCTGGATGTCGTCAGTCACTACGAAGAAACCTTTTATCATCAATGCCAATTGGGGCATTACCCGGATGCGGCTGCAACCGTTTTCGCCTGCGACAAGTTTTTACAACGACGCGGCTACTACCAAACCCTGGTTGCACTTTATCACCCTCTATGCACTTATTGGAAACCCACATTAGAGCAAAGACAAACCTTCGTAACTGTTAGCAATAATCTGGGAAATACCTATCGTTCATTGGGACAATTCCACCAATCGATCAAGTTTTATCAGCAGTCTTTGTCAATTATCCAGGGGCTTGGCGAAGCTTCTGGCTCTGGCATCATGCTAGGCAACAGTGCAGCAACATTATTATCAAACTCATTAATCGGTCTGGGAAATGCCCACTGTTCCTTAAGACAATCTCACCAGGCAATACAGTTCTACCAGCAGTCTTTAGAAATTAGCCGTGAGATTGGTTACCGCAACGGTGAAGCCATTTCGTTAGGCAATCTAGGCAATGCTTACGACTTCTTAGGACAACCTCACCAGGCAATCGAGTTTTATCAACAGGCTTTAGAGATTACCCGCAAAAGTTGTGACCGAGGCGATGAAGTGCTTTGGTTAGGTAATTTAGGAAACGCTTATAAGTCGCTAGGGCAATACCAACAAGCGATCTGGCTTTATCAGCAGTCCTTAGTGATTCATCGAGAGATCGGCAGTCTCGATGGTGAAGCTTTTGCGCTAGCCAATCTGGGAAATGTTCATCAGTCGTTAGGGCATCATCGTGAGGCGATTGAATTCTGTCAGCAGTCTTTAGCGATTCTGCGTAAAATCGGCGTTCACTATGGTGAAGCTGGCAATCTAAACAATCTGGGAAATGCTTATTGGTCGTTGGGGCAATACCACCAGGCAATTGAATTCCATCAGCAAGCCTTAGCAATTCGACGCGAGATTGGCGATCGCCACGATGAAGCTAACTCATTAAACAATTTGGCTATGGTCTACCAGTCCTTGGGGCAATTCTGCCAGGCAATTGAGTTTTATCAGCAAGCCTTATCAATTCGACGCGAGATTAGCGACCGAAATGGTGAGGCTGGTTCGTTGAGCAATTTAGGAAATGCTTACCAATCCTTAGGACAATCTGGTCAGGCGATCGAGTTCTATCAGCAGTCCTTAGAGATTCAACGGAAGATTTACGAAGCCTTCGGTACAAGCATTGTTCTGCGCGATAGTGAAGCACGCTCATTAGTTGGATTGGGAATCGCTCATACGTCCTTGGGGCAATCTCTCCAAGCGATCAAGTTCTATCAGCAGTCCTTAGAAATTCATAGAGAGATTGGCGATCGCAGCGGCGAAGCAGGTTCGTTAAGCGGTCTGGGGGATGCCCACCGTTCCTTAGGGCAATACTCGCAGGCAATCGACTTCTACCAGCAGTCCTTAGCCATCACACGCGAGATTGGCAATCGCAGTGGCGAAGCAGGCCCGTTAGTCGGTTTGGGGAGTGCCTATCGTTCCTCAGGGCAGTGCCCTAAGGCAATTGACTTCTACCAGCAGTCCTTAGCCATCACACGTGAGACTGGCGACCGCAGCGGCGAAGCAACCTCGTTAAATAATTTAGGGAATGTTTACTCCTTCTTAGAGCAATACTCGCAGGCAATCGACTTCTATCAGCAGTCTCTAGCCATCCAACGCGAGATTGGCGATCGTAATGGCGAAGCCCTTTCATTATGGAATCTCAATTCTGCTTATCAGCAGCAGGGTAAAATTTCCAAGTCAAGAGAATATCGGCTTGCCGCCTTACGAATTTGGCAGGCGCTTGAGTTGCCCATTGATGCAGTTCCCTTGCCAGAAATTAGTAAACGTATGTTCAAGGCTTTTCAACAACCGGATAGAGGCTGGGCGGAGTCAATGATTCAGTCTCTTGAGCAGCTTGGATGGTTAATGGATATCTTTGCTGGAGTTGGTTTTCTTGTTTCTCTTCCAATTCGGCTATTGCAGCGGTTCAAAAAGTTTTGGCTATTCTGGTTTTTAGTAGGTTTGGCGATTGTTTTGATTGTCTGGTGGCTGCGGTAATCGCTGTCGGCAGTTAGGGCGTGAGGTATTGGGGCGATCTTTGCAATGACTATCAAGAGCGATCGCCTCCTGGATGTTTTCGGACTTGTAGATAACCCTTCAACGACGAAGTGCAAAGACTTTGAGCGGAGCCAGCTAACAAACTGTATTTAGCGCACTTGCACAGCGCTATATGTGACTCGAATCTTATGGGGTAGTCCAGCATCGCCACACTGCTCAACGAAAGCTGAACTGTATCCAATCCTCGGCTCTAAGACAGTGCCTCCCTGATGTACGTTGGCGCACTATTACGTTGGCGCACTATTACGTTGGCGCACTATTACGTTGGCGCACTATTACGTTG
>CAYXJG010000010.1:0-1053 GCA_964465285.1 uncultured bacterium | reverse complement strand
GCGCACTATTACGTTCGCGCACTATTACGTTCGCGCACTATTACGTTGGTGCACTATTACGTTCGCGCACTATAGCGTCGCTATTCGCAGATTAGTGTCGTTTTTAATTCGTATCTAATTCGTAGCATCAAACCTTGTGATTCTGAAAGTTTTTGGCGATCGCCCTTACCAAAACCAGAAATTTTCAGATTCGCATATTAAGTGACGCTAAATCATATAGCAATCCTAAATGAAATGTGAGAGTTGGGGCGGGCACAGCCCGCCCCAACTCTCACATTTCATTTCACAAATCACTTAGGAACGCTATGTTCTCACGTTAGATGTCGTTTTTGGATGTTCACACTTTTCTTAAATTACATGGCGTTTTTGCAGCCATAGAAAACGCACTAATCCTGCATTAGTTCTTGAATTGACTTCACTGCGTTTATCAAAATTACAGCCGCAGCATCAATTTCATTATCAGTTGTAAATTTTCCAATGCGTATTCCTCAAGGCAGGAAGTTTTCCCAAGGATAGAATCCAGGAGACAGGAGCCAGATGATGGTCTTGCTTGATAACTAATGCACCAACCCCTTTCGGGCCGTAGAGTTTATGGGCAGAGATGGCAAGCATGGTCATGCTGCAGTCATTGTCCAAGAGCTTGGTCAAAATCAGCGAACGGACCGTGATAAGTCAGAAGCAGTTTCGAAGCTTGTACTTGATGAAAGCGCTGATGACTTTATCTTTATAGATTTGAGATTTTATAGATTCGAGATTTTTAACGAGTTGTTTATAGCTCCATGTCCCGTCTGACAGCTTGATTTTCTTAGTTTGGTGCTTTGCTTTTTGCCAGTTGAGTAAAACAACATTCGGCTTGTGCAGGTTGGTTTGTGCGGGTATTTCTAAGCCCCATTGCTTTACAAAACTTAGATTATTTGTTATATTTATGTACATACATACCTCAATGCGCAGCTAAAGCGTATTTGTGTTCATTTGAAGTTTCGTACTTATTTAATATCATGACAACTACACTACAGCAGCGCGAGAGCGCTAATGTGTGGGATCAGTTCTGTA
>CAYXJG010000009.1:4322-33385 GCA_964465285.1 uncultured bacterium | reverse complement strand
TGATTCTGCCCGCCATTCTGATTTTGCTCTGGCTAGCTCCCTTTGTCGATCGCATTAGCCACAACCTCTATGTGCTAAAGATTCGGCGGGGCATTCAACTGGGTGTATTAAGCCTGATTTTATACGCCACCTGGTCCTACGGCAGCGGGGTAATCGCAAGCTGGCTTGACCTGCTGATTGGCCTTGCCGCCTTTGCTGTATTGGTAACCTTTGAAGGCAAGCTGCATCCTATATTTGTGATTCTAGCCTGCGGAGGATTGGGGCTGGTGATCTTTTAAGTTATCAGCCTGCTGGACGGCGGATTCGCGATGTAATCTAACTCAAGATGAACGTCTTCTGTGGCAACTGTTACGAGATATCGAAACAATTGTTTGTGCCCGCCATCCGTTAGTTTATTCTGAACCATGCAACGGAAGCTACCTTTGCTTGATGCCATTGGAAGACTTTTGTCAATGCATAACTTTTATGGCCAGCAATGTTCATTATAGAAATTTAGGGAGCAAAAAGGTCGCCTGAGGCGACCTTTTTGCTCCCTAAATTTGTGCAAGTGAGCGCCTGTAGGGCGCGAAGCTTCCTAAAATGAGAATTGCTGTTCTATAATCCTTTACGACTTGGCAAGTTTCAGGCAAAAATAGGGGGTTGGGGCGCGCTTCGCACGCCCCAACCCCCTATTTTTTCTTTGTGAATTTGAGAAGTTTGCCAAGTCGTGATAAACCCAGATTTTCAGCCCCCCTGGTTTCTGCAAAATGGCTGGGCCATGACCCTCTACGCTGCCTGGCAGGTCGAACAATACCCCACCCACTCACCCACCTCTACCCACTCATCCACCTCCACCGATCACATCTTCACGGGCCACGCCCATACTCCTCTCTTCGGACAAATTATTTGTCCCGCTGCTTCATCATCAGTTCCTCCAAGGGGAACCATTATTGCCACCTACGGCATTGTGGGGAGTTTGGGGCAGCAAAAAGCCCTGAGTCTTCTGCGGGACAAAGCTGTGCAATTAGGCTATACCCTTATCCAGTTCGACTGGCGTGCCCACGGCAAAACCGCGACGCTTTCCCCGACGCTTACCTCCGATGGTTTATATGAGGGCAAAGACTTTATTCACATAGCGGTACAGGCAAAGGCGCTGGGCTGTCCGCCCCCCTACTGGTTCACAGGCTACTCCCTTGGGGGACAGTTGGCTCTCTGGGGCATTCACCCAAATTCCCTCGCCTTAGCGGAATCCTTGGGGTTGAGTCCAGACGATATAGGTGGTGCGGCGGTGATTTGTCCTAATCTGGACTCGAACCGATCCCTAGATTTCCTGGTCAGTTCTCTCCAGGGGCGGTGGCTGGAGCAGTCTATTGCCCGCAGCCTCAAGGATCTGGCGAAAACCATTCAGTCTTGCCATCCGGAACATATGTCTGATGGGGCGATCGCCCGTGCCAACAGCATTCGCGAGTTCGATGAGCATTTGGTGATTCCCCGCCTGGGCTTTGCCTCGGTGGAGGATTACTACACCGCCAGCAGTCCCCTTCCCTGGCTGGACACCATCGAGAAACCTGCCCTGATTCTCTACGCGGCAGATGACCCGATGTTTCATCCCGGCATCGTGGATGATCTAAGGGCGATCGCCCAACGAAACTCTAATATCCACCTCTACCTGACGCCCTGGGGCGGCCATGTCGGCTACTACAGCAGCGATACCTGTCAGCAGCAGTGGGGAGACGCTGATCCCTGGTGGGCATGGAACCGCATCATTGATTGGTGTGGGCAGGATCATCAGTAGATGCGGAAGTTAGCCACTCGCCAAATTCCTCCAAAAATCGATTCGATAAGATCGCGGTGCGAATACGCTGGGTGAATTGCACTAGTTCAGTGATGTTATGAATGGAAAGTAGCGTGTACGCGAGCAGTTCCCGTCCGTGGAGCAGATGGCTAATGTAGGCACGGGTGAAGTGTTGGCACGTGTAGCAGCCACAGGCATCATCGAGGGGGGTGAAGTCTTCCCGGAAGCGGGCATTCTTCATATTCCAGCGATCGCCTTTCACGATGGCGTTGCCGTGTCGCGCCAGGCGGGTAGGGATGACGCAATCGAACAGGTCGATGCCAGCGGCGATCGCCTGCACCATTTCGCGATGAGTGCCGACACCCATCAGGTAGCGGGGTTTATGGGTTGGCAACAGCGGCGTGGTTGCCTTGACAATGTTTTCAATAAGTTCCGGGGGCTCCCCCACGCTCACCCCACCAATCGCGTAGCCGGGGAGATCAAAGTCCATGAGAGACTGGGCTGCCTGCTGCCGCAGGTCGGGGTACACGCCTCCCTGCACAATGCCAAAGAGCGCCTGGTCAGGGCGATCGTGCGCTTTGATACACCGCTCCAGCCAGCGATAGGTGCGCTCTGTTGCGCTCTTCACCTCCTCTCGACTTGCCGGGTACGGAGGACATTCATCAAAGGCCATGATTACATCAGCACCCAACTTATTTTGAATCTGTATGGAGCGCTCAGGGGTGAGGTGAATCATTTGTCCGTCCCGAGGCGACCGGAAGGTGACCCCCTCATCAGTAATTGACCGCATCTCGCTTAAGCTAAACACCTGGAATCCTCCAGAGTCTGTGAGAATAGGCCCTTGCCAGTTCATGAATGAGTGGAGTCCTCCAGCATTACCTACAATCGCTTCTCCCGGCTGGAGATGCAGGTGGTAAGTGTTGGCCAGGATCATTTGTGCCCCCGTTTCCTGAAGCTGGGCAGGGGTAACCATCTTGACGTTGGCAAGGGTGCCGACGGGCATGAAGCGCGGGGTTTCCACTATGCCGTGGGGAGTATGGAAAATTCCCGTCCTGGCATGGGTGTGAGAGCAGGTAGTTTGGCAGTGATAGACAAAATCCAAGGTGGGGTGCGTCCTCTTTAAAGAGAAATGGTTTGAAGAGAAATGGGTCAAAACAAGAATGGCAACTCAAGGGTGTGAACCGCTTTTATTGAGACACTAGGGCAATGCCTCTTCGTTCTTACAAAATTTGGCTCAAGCTCTATAGTGCTCATTCCTAAGGAGCAAGGATTCAATAAAGCCCAATTTTGGTGAAGCGGTGCGGCGATGCCGCACCGCTTCACCAAAATTTAGTTCAAACTATTTAATTCTCGTTCCTAACTGAGTATTCTATCGCTCACGGACTATCCACTGGGGCTGTGTTCACCAAAGACAAAAGAGGCCCATTTTGCTCTTGTCCACTGGTTGCTAAATCGCTGTGACAGAGATAGATGCGCTCTGTCGTTCGCCCCATCAAATCAATGAGATTTCGTCGGAGTCGGTCTTGGTTCGCCGCTAACTCATCTGCCGCTGCCCAGGGTTGGCTGCGACGCTGGCGCAAAAACAAGTGGGCACCAAACAGGGGCGCTCCCCCAGTCAGCCAGAGGGGTGAGCCTGCATCAAGCCAGAAGTGCCAGCGGTGAGCATTGCGGTTGGCCCGATACTGGAATAGGGTCGCTAAAGTTACAGTGGGACGATTGCCCCCGATGGGCTGCACAGGATAGGGATCGGCAGTGATGGTGCCGTCTCGCAGCAGTTGAATAAACGACGCTACAGATTCTGCAATGGGCGTATCTGCTTGCTGGGTTTGTTGGAGCCGAGCGTCTACCTCCCAAAAGTGCTGCGCTGTTTCCATCAGCTCTCTGAGTGCCGCCAGTTGGTCATAGGGCAAATGGCTGCCACCGTACCAGAAAGACTGGATGGCACGGTCGAGCAACACCACAGGGGAGGGAAGACTGCGTTGCTGCTGCTGCTGCTGCTGGGTGTGAATCCACTGGATAATAGTGCGGTATCTTTCTGTTGCCTGGTGTCCCAGCCGATCCCATCGGTCATAGGTGGTGACGGGGAGGAGGTCGGGATAGATGGGATCGGGTTTGAAGCAGTAGTCGGTAATGATACCCGCCCGGACAGGATCGATGCCAAACTCAATGCGGCCTGGGGTTGAAGGCAAGGCGGTGGGTTGCTGACCCAGGGCAACGAGCATTTCGGCGATCGCATCCCGGTCGATCAACCGCCCCAATCCTCGATAGACCATGGCCATCAGGGTCATCAGAGCGCGAATCATGGGGGAACTAGCAAGGGGCTGCTGGTCGTTCAGCACTGTAGCGGCAATGCCTCGATAGTCAAGGATCTGGCGCAGGGTGTACCGGGCGATCGCATCCAATCCTGGCCCCAGCACGGCAATGTCTTCGGGGTTTACCTGGCCCGACTGCACGGCATCGGCAATCACCTCACCCGTTTGGCGCAGCAGTTCTGCTCGGGAAGTGGTTTGGAGGCAATACATCGAAGGGGGAAAGGCAACTCCCCCTAGGGGATTTTCGATTCCATTCCAAATTGCCTGTGCCCAACTCGCGCCAATGCTGCTCTCCGGCCTGACGGGCAGAGACTCCACCTGACACCGTTCTGACAAGGTACGAAGGTGTTCAGGATCAGCACCGAAGCCTAGGCGCATAGCTCCATCGGGGTTGAAGGCGAAGAGTCCCGGCAAACCCCGATCCAGCATCACAGAAAACAGGTCACAGGCGATCGCCGGATACTCATCCACATCATCGGCCAGCACAGCACGATACCGCCGACAAAGCTGCTCCTGGTATGCCTCCTGATGCAGCAGAGTCGATCGATACAGATCCGTAACAATACCGTAGGTCAGCAGCCCACGCTCTAGACACCAGGAGCGCCACGTTCTCAGGGCATCCCCCATGTTCTCCCAGAGGTCTGCCCGCTGAGACCCCAGCCCCTCATCCAGTAGAATCGGAATATCATCCAGGTCAACCCCTGCATTCGCCGCCAGTTGCAACAGGTCGAGAATCCGCCGAACCAGATAATAGTCGGGGACTCCTTCCATCGCTAACTGCCCAT
The DNA here is from genome assembly GCA_964465285.1 of uncultured bacterium. Taxonomy (GTDB): domain Bacteria; phylum Cyanobacteriota; class Cyanobacteriia; order CAKZMO01; family CAKZMO01; genus JBCCWF01. The sequence goes on along the minus strand of CAYXJG010000009.1, from coordinate 28,514 downwards.
CGTCGATGCGTTCTTGCCACAGGCGAGTCGCAAGAACCTGTTCGGTTTCTGGGCGCAGCCGGATGGGAAATTGCACCGCTGACTGAATCTGCTCCGCCACCAGAGGCCAAAACAGGATGACTTCATTTTGAAAGAAGCCAAAAGGTGTGGTGGAATCAAAGGGCGATCGCCCCCGTATCGACTCCTCGATGCGTTCTGCCAGCACGATGCGATTGTCTCCATTAGCAGCAAACACAAGCACACTCCGGCTGAGTGTCGCCTCAAGGGATGGCGCTGAACGGGGCATAGAGGACGCAGAAGCATAGCCCCATGTATACCCGTGCGATCGCCACTGTTCTTGCCACTGGGAAATTTGCGCGATGAGCCGCCCCGTCTTGCCGCTGCGGGCAGGCCCAGTAATCCAAAACGCACTTTTCTGCAAAGATTCCAATTCTCTATCCCTAATTATTGATGTCAATAATTTTGTGAGTAACGATTTTTTGAGTCAAGGACTTACACAAGTCCTCTATATTTAGCGAATTTTTGTGGATGCTGGCCAGATGCACCTGAAATTACGACTTGGCAAAGCTCTCAAATTCACCACGAAAAAATAGGGGTTTGCCAAATCGTGTTACCAAGGTTTTGCAGACTAAGGGCAGAATTCTCTGACACAATATGAAGGCGGGCAGTGAACGCGACACAATAACGCTGAATTACGTCTATGAAATCTTCTGGCTCTAATCTTTTTCAGTCTTTGCTTAAAGCATCAAACCGATGGTTCATGAGAACGCCCGAACGGGCACTTAATGAAGCCTATGATGCAGCTCTAACTGTTAAATCCATCGAGGATACTTATTTCAATGGCGGTAAGGTATCCTCAGACTTCGGCAATTACAGTCAGAACGTTTATGCCTATTTCCAGGCGGAACTCGACAAATACTTGAATATCATTAAGCTGCGGCTATCGGAGTTTAAGACCAGCAGTTCTATTTTTCGTCTGGTCAATATCGCCGAGGGCAATGCATCCAGTATTGAGATAGACGACAGCACGACGGATGTGCAAACGCTGGATGTCATCGACAAGCCTCGAGAAACTTTGCGAAAGCTGAAATTTATTGATGAAGTTCTGGTGCGCTATGGCAAACAAAATACTCCGCCACCCGCGACATTAGCTAGTCGGCAAGTTAGTCGGCAGTCCCGGCGATCGCGCCGAAGTAAGAAGGAGATATTTGCCACCAGTACTGCTAATACCTATGCTCAATCAGATGCTCCGATGCCGTCCCAGCGGGATATGCCAAACGGTCGGTATTCGCCCGTACAACGGCAAACCCTGACCGAAACTCCGATGCAGCGTAAAGAGTCCGCGTCGTTTACAGATAAAACGAGCGTGCTACCCCGTTCTATTCTGCGAACTGTCGATCGCATCAAGCGAGAACTGGATCCCAAAGCAGAAGAAGACATTGTCGAAGCCTTCCGGGGATCAAAAAACCGTACTATTGTTTCTCTCCGATTCATTCTTTTGTTGATTATCATCCCGCTGCTCACCCATCAGGTGGCTAAAAATTTTGTGGTTGGCCCGATTGTTGACTCTTTGAGAAGTGGCGAAGAAGTCCAGGTTTTCCTCAATGGAGAGATGGAAGAGGAAGCATTGGAAGAACTCCAAAAATACAATGAACGACTGCGGTTTGAAAATTTCATTGGACAAGCACCACCGTTAACCGAAGACGAAATTCAGGAAAGACTGCAGGAAGAAGCGGCTGTCATTGAGGAGCGGTATCGCAAGCACAGTGCTGATGCGATTAAAAATGTCTTTTCCGACATCCTCTCTGTGATTGCCTTTTCAATAGTCCTGGTAATCAGCCAGCGAGAAATATCAGCGCTTAAGTCGTTTATTGACGAATTAGTTTACGGTCTCAGCGATAGTGCCAAAGCATTTATCATTATTCTGTTCACCGATACGTTTGTAGGATTCCACTCGCCCCACGGTTGGGAGATTTTGCTAGAGGGAATCTCCAGGCACTTCGGTCTCCCAGCAAATCGGGATTTTATCTTTCTGTTTATTGCAACGTTTCCCGTGATTTTAGATACCGTATTCAAATACTGGATCTTCCGATATCTCAACCGCATTTCACCTTCTGCAGTGGCAACCTACAAAAACATGAATGAGTAAAGGCGAGGCATTCTATTCTGAAATGACTCACCATTCACTCTTAGACCTGGCTAATACGACTTGGCAAGTTTCACGCAAGAATAAGGGTTTGAGGCGCGCTCCGCGCGCCTCAAACCCTTATTCTTGCGTTGTGAATTTGAAAACTTTGCCAAGTCGTGTGGCTAATCCTGTTTGCATAGGGCTTCACCGCGCATCACGACCCAGGTCATCGGTGCTTTGCCGTCTCCTAAAGGACTATCTCTCCAAATCTCGCGCACGTCAAGCCAACCGCGTTCTGTCGCCCGTGCTTGGGCGGGGTCATTAACCGCGAATACCTCACCCACGCTGTCTAAGGTGACAAGCCTAACGGAATAGTTTCCGGCGTCTTCCCATTCACAGGATAATTCTCCATCCACCAAAAACGGCCATCCTTCCTCAAAGTCAACTCTCGTTAACTTGTTGTCGTCGGTGGTCAGAGCAGGCATAGCGCGATCGCCCGCTTTGGATTGGGCATAGTCAAAGTTAACGGGATAGACCTCTGTCGCCCGTTGCTGGGCAACATCATATTTCGGATGGTTCTCAGGGACAGCTTTCATCATCTCAATAGCGGTTTGCCACTGGGCGGCGATCGCCCCCCATTCATTTTCGGTTTCTGCAGTCTGGGTCTGCTCTGCGGCCTGCATTGCAGTACTCACCGCATCGTAGAACGGATCGAAAACGGGCTGCTCGATGAGCCTCTCTGATGATGTTGAGACAGTTTTAGTAGTGGTTCCAGTGGGCAAATTTCTATCGAAGGTCATCGAGCAACCTCCCAGGGACATGCTCACCAGGATTGCGGCGGCTATGGGCGATCGCCATCTCAGCGAAACTACACAAAATTTAGCCATAGTAGCTGTAGAAGACTGGGCATTAGCAAATGGGCAAATCAAGCAGGGATTGTCGGAACTTTCCAACGTCTACCCTGCGTAAAATTCTTTCTCGTAAGTAACCCAACATGAATAACCTCAAAACCTCAAAACCGGGGGAGTGCTCCTCCGGGGCGCTCTTCCGGTTTTGAGGTTGAGGTTATTAATACCGGCCTACTCAATACTACCCACTAATACTATCCACCAGGGTGAGCCATGTTCAGGAACATCACAAGGGCTTAAGGGTTCATGTAATTTAAGCCGGGAAATCCTGGATGGGCAAGGAGCCAGAATCTAGGAGTCAGAATTCAGGAGGAAGCTGGCTTCTGGCTCCTGTCTCCTGAATTCTATCCTTGGGAAAACTTCCCGCCTTGAGGAATACGCCCTTAAGGGTTCATTATTAATAACTAAGCAAAAACACTGAGTTGCCTCACGGGCAGAGGAGTAGCACCAGACTGCCCATAAAGCATACGTATAATGATCCCCCGGTTAAACCATAATCACGCTTAGTTTTTATATTTCAACTATTTGAAAATATATTGCCCATGCGAATTACAAAAAAGACCCTCAAAGTCAGTGATCCCACTAAATTATGTCTCGTTATTTCCTTAGAAGATGGGATTAAAGTGCAATATCCTGTCGCCGATACACAGGAGGCGATCGCCCGGTACAGGGATTTTCTCCGCGCTAATGCACTACCCCAATCGGTTGAGAAAAGCCAAAAGTGTAGAGAATTTGAAACCTTATCGAGAACCCATTTAAGATACCCAATTTGATATAAACATCAAACAAAAGCTGAATATTTCCAAGGTTTTACAAGGGCTTTAAAGAAAAGTCAGATATTTATCTCATTCCTTCAAGAAATACCGGGACAGGATTTGTATCTTCGTAATAGCACGATTCATCAACGTGCGCTGTTTGACCTAGAGGCAAGAGCAATGCAATCCTCGAATTCCAATTTCAAGGGAATGGCCATGCATCATCACCCCATCCACGTTGACGTTTTGGCACCGATTCGCCAGTGGCTGGATGACTTAGAGATTAAGAATCGGCGCACGGCCCACCTCATTTCTCGCCTGATTCCAGCACAATGCCCCTTCGAGCGCGATGTAAGCCTCTTCGGTCGTGTAATCGCTCATATTCCGTCCCTTTGCAAGCTGAATCCCCTATACGACCAGTTCATTGCGCTGAGGTTTCGGGCACTATGCTACCTGGCAGATGTCTGCGGCGAAGATATCCAGGTATACATCAGCGAAGGATAAAAAACCTACTGTAGCAACCAAAGGGTTGGTTAGGACAAAGCCATTTTAGGGAACCCGCGCTGAGCGCGGGTTCCCTAAAATGGTTTGGGTTTCACGAACTCTTTCGTTGCTATACATCTTGTTACGAATCCCCGATTTATGCATCCTTCTGCGGAAAGTATAGCGCTGTGCAAGCGCATTAAGTGCAGTGTGTTGAGTGGCGGCGCAGTGCGCCGCCACTCAACACATCTGGGTGTGCTTAACCAATTTGCACACCGCTATAGGAGGATATTTTTTAACGCTTTAGTGCTTGGCTTGTAATTTAAGCCGGGAAATCCTGGATGGGCAAGGAGCCAGAATCTAGGAGTCAGAATTTAGGAGGGAGCTGGCTCCTGTCTCCTGGATTCTATCCTTGGGAAAACTTCCCGCCTTGAGGAATACGCCTAGTGCTTTAGTGCTCAGCACTCCCAACAGCGGCATAGGAAGCGTTAAGTTGGTGAGCACCATTAACTAGAGAGCCCACAGAACCCTGTGCCGCCCGCTAAGCGGGCGGCACAGGGTTCTATATCTGATCCGCCAGACCAGATCCATCAAAAGTTGGTAGCCTTAAAGCTGAGGTTATGTCTATGCTGAGGAACGAGAATTAAATAATCTGAGCCAAATTTTAATAGCGCAGCGATGCCGCGCCGCGCCGCGCCACTCAGATTAGATTTTATTTAATCCTTGATCCTTGGAATTGAGATTTGCCTAAATTCCTGGTTGATGTTCATCGGTTCATCAACCCTCGTTTCATGAATCCCCTGCTGAAATTTCCTGTTTGAATTCCCTATCTGAACGCCTCTGTTGATCTCTATGTCTTCACCGAACTGGGTCTCTAGCCAAGACTATCTGCGCCAACGCATTACCTTGCTGGCGATCGCCAGCACCTTCCTCTTCAATCTTTGGTCAAATTTTGCCCCCATCAACGGCCAGAGTATCGGGGAACTTTCCAATATCCTGTTTCAAGAGGTGCTGATTGTCCCCGCCAATTATGCTTTCATCATTTGGGGACTGATTTACGTCGGCCTGCTTATTTTTGCCGTCTTTCAGCTCCGTTCTGCCCAGGCAAACAATCCTCGCTTTCGCGCCGGTGGCTATTGGCTAGTTGCTGCCTGCGTTGCCCAAAACATTTGGGTGATTCTATTTTTGCTGCGACAGTTTGTTTTTTCCGTGGTGGCGATGGCGGCGATTCTTATCAGTCTGGCAATCTACTATCGGTGTTTGCGCGTCGGATCTGGCGACATTCCTAAAAAAGAGGTCTGGCGTGCCCATATCCCCATCAGCATTTATATGGGATGGATTTCGGTGGCGACGATCGTGAATGTGGCGATCGCCCTCTACAGTATAGGATGGATGGGAGGCATCCTGTCGCCTGTCGTCTGGACGGTGATTATGGTGGCAATCGCCGCGTTAATCGGCATTTGGCTCCTGCTTCAGCGGGGGGATGTGGCGTTTCCCTTGGTGCTAGTGTGGGCGTTTGTGGCGATCGCCATTCAGCACTTGGACAAACCCTTGATTGCGAGTGTGGCTATTAGTTTGGGCGTGGTCTTGCTGCTCTTTTCCCTATGGCAAATGTCACAGCAGACGCGAATTAACACCCATCAAACGACCGATTCGCTTTAGAATCATTCAGAGAAGGGCGCTGTCCAAACGAAAGAATGTGAGTGACGAAAGGCATGGATATTAGAGACGGATTTGTTGGTACCGTCGGCAACACCCCACTGATCCGATTGGAAAAATTGAGCAAAGAAACAGGATGCAACATCTTGGGCAAAGCCGAATTTCTGAATCCTGGCGGTTCAGTCAAGGATCGGGCGGCTCTGTACATCATTAAAGATGCGGAAGAAAAGGGGCTGCTGAAACCCGGCGGCACTGTCGTTGAAGGTACGGCTGGAAACACGGGCATTGGCCTTGCCCATATCTGCAACGCCAAAGGCTACAAATGCCTCATCATCATTCCTGAAACCCAGTCCCATGAAAAAATGGACATGCTGCGAATGCTTGGGGCTGAAGTGCGTCCGGTGCCCGCAGTTCCCTACCGCAACCCCAACAATTACGTGAAGCTCTCGGGACGCACAGCCGACGAGATGGAAAATGCAATCTGGGCAAACCAGTTTGACAATCTGGCAAACCGTCGCGCTCATTATGAAACCACCGGGCCAGAAATTTGGGAGCAGACAGACGGCACGGTAGACGCCTGGGTCGCCGCAACGGGGACGGGCGGAACCTTTGCAGGTGTATCCATGTTTCTGAAAGAAAAGAATCCTACGATTAAATCTGTTGTTGCCGACCCTAAAGGGAGTGGCCTGTATAGCTTTGTCAAAACCGGGGAAATCAACACCGAGGGTAACTCAGTTACCGAAGGCATTGGCAACAGCCGCATCACCGCCAATATGGAAGGGGCACCCATTGACGACGCGATTCAAGTTGACGACCAGGATGCCCTGCGGATTGTCTACCATTTGCTCTATGAAGAAGGACTGTTTATGGGAGGCTCGGTTGGCATCAACGTTGCTGCTGCTGTTGAACTTGCCAAAGAAATGGGGCCGGGACACACTATCGTCACGGTGCTATGTGACGGCGGTGCGCGCTACCAGTCTCGCCTGTTTAACCAAGACTGGCTCAGCTCTAAGGGCTTTGATCTAGGCCGCATTGGTATTGCATGAATCTTGTTGACAGCATCATTTCAGCCGCATGGTACGCGGCTAAAATTACGCTGCCGAGTTCACATTAAATCTGGAGATCTGACATAAGGGTGACATCTAAATCATTGCGGGGATCGACAACGACGACATCTATTTCTTCTTCGCCTCCGCCAAAAATCAAGATGCCCAATGCGCCCAGTCCAGCACCTCCAAGGACTTCCAGAATGTCAATGCTTCCAAAAATTTCTGCAAGCACAGCAGCAGCAGCGGCACCAATGACCGCTCCCTTGACAAAATCTGGATCCGTTTCTTCGGTAAGGGTCTCTGTGCGCGTAATCGGCGACGACACTGCATCAATCTCAGTGACCTGTCCATTGGGCAGGCGTAAGGTTTCTGCGTAGAACTGTGTCCCCATCCTGCCATCTTCGAGAGGCCGAAGCTCTCCATCAATTTCGCTGCCTGCGGGAATCAGCGCTGTCTCTAAATTGGAGCGGATGGGATCGGTGACGGTTACTGTAATCTCGACCCGCTCATCGGGTGACAGGATAATTTTCTCAACGGGTTCTCCATTGTCTCCCGTTTCGTTGTAAACCGTTTGGATGCTCGTTCCTGCGGGGATAGAGATCTGGGCAGAATCAAATAGCGTCTGCGATAGCAGTGTTTGCGATCGCACCATTGAGTGTCCACTAGACATGGAGAACTGAGCCTGGGCTGGAATCGGAGTGGCGATCGCCACTACCATACTCGACGCCATGATAAAAGCAGCTTGTGCCTGCCAGCGATTACATATCAACATGCCGTTTTGTTCCTTCTTTAATTAGATATCACGGCTTCGGTGTAGCACTGAGCGTTATATATTCCACGCCAACATATTTTTCTGCCATTATGCTTCTAATGCAAGCTGATGACTATACTCGCTAATTAGCGAATTATACTTCCACAGGCTACAACTTTAATTTTCGAATTAGGGAAATCCTGTGCTGAGCGCAGAATTTCCCAATTCAAAGACTAAGTTTATGGCCTGGCAAGGTATAGAGAGAGTGCATTCGTTAATGAGGCTGGTGAATCTAGAGCAGCTTCACGTAATGCAGAGGCGTTGACTGATGAATCGCTCTGTAGAGGCGTGCTACCGTAAGCCCTTAACACATTCACTATAGCGCTGCATCATCACATTTTACGACTTGGCAAGTTTCACGCAAGAATAAGGACTTGGAAAATACAAATATTGTGCAGGCGCTACCTTGGAGTTGCTCAACTCACAAGACTGTAAAAAAGCACAGTGGCTTTCTACCCTGAACGCTTTTATTCGGGATGAATATGCACTGAGCTATGTACTTAGCTATGTACTTAGACCTAGTACGAATAGAAAAGTTCCGATGAAAAGTCTCAAGTTTACATAGCCCAAGCATATTAAATGATGTAACAACAGCTTGCTAATTCGTGCGATCGCCCGCATCTCGAACAGCGCAGTGTCGAGAACGGCTATGTTAAAAAAACTAAGATAGCCTATCAGAGAACCTGGGTAAAAACCGCTGCTCTACCGTTGAGACTATGAAACTTTCAGGGTTCGTTAAGTCCCAACCCATTAGGTATAGCCTTGCCAACACCCGTAGAAGTGCGGTTAATTGGCCCCTTTATTTACGACTTATGAAATTATTCTAAATACCGATGTTGTCGGTCTGATCTGACGTTAATTTGGTTAGGCATTATTCAAAATAGGCTTAGTTCAGGGTATTCAGACAACGGTTCGAGTTTGATTAGCAAGAACGTCTACAGCATACGGTCAACCAATATGACAAACACTGTTCCAACCGTTCGAGGGAATCGAAATTCAGCAACGTGGGTTCTATTAAGGGTCTTTTTCCTTCAAGGGCTGTTTCTATCCGTTGGTTTGATTGTGATGCTAATGATCATTGAAGATTTACTGTAAGTCCTGTTTTTTCAGGTGCTTAGGGACTTTCAAGAAAATAAAGTACCAGGAGAGGGGCGGCGGGCTGCGCCCGCCACCCCTCTCCTCCGGCATCTTTATTTGGCCGCAGATCTCTTAATTTATTGCAGCGTTAGAGCTAAAAAATCAGGGTATGCCTGTTTAGGACCAGCGTGCTAGCCGATTGCGAAAGAGGTATACACGTCCGCAGATTGCGCAGATGCTTAAGGGAGCGCGAGCTTTATACTTTGCAAGTATCGGCGTAATCCGCCAACCATTCTTCTCTGCCTACACGCCTTGCCAAATAGCGAGGCTCCATGACTCCATCCTAGATAATCAACCCTTCATTTTTAGAATTGACAGAGCGCTAGTTTCTTGGATTTTTGCTGATCAAATTTAACCCTGTTCATGCAAAATCACGCTCAGATGCGCTATGCTAAACGGCAGTCTTTTGACGAAATTCTTCTGTTCCTAGCTGCTCTACCTGCCCATGAAATGGTGGTCAAAGCTCAAAGGCAGCCCGCTTGCTAAATTTGGGGCTGTCATACTGATTATTTTTTATATCGTGGCGATCGCCGCTGAGTTTATTGCTCCCTACGATCCCTACGTTTCTCAGCCCGATGGAGCGCTGCTGCCGCCGACTGACGTTTACTGGCGCACACCAGAAGGGCAGTTCATCGGCCCCCATGTTTATCCGACCACTCTCGGTCCAGTCGATTTGGCCACCGGGGAACGTATACCCAACGTGGATTTCAGTCAGCCGTCGCCGATTCGCTTATTCGTGCAAGGGCCAGAATACCGGTTCTTGCAAATTCGTCTGCCAATTCCCACCCAGGCTGACATCCAAGACATGGCCATGGAAGAGGTAACCTTATTTCCAGGATTTAGGGGAAATTTGCATCTCTTTGGAACCCTTGGGGAGGGTAGGTTGAATGTTTTAGGGACAGATCTGCAGGCGCGGGATCAGTTGAGTCGCTTAATTCATGGCAGTCGTATTAGCCTCAGCATCGGGCTGGTCGGCATTGCCATTTCCTTTCCACTGGGGATGCTGGTAGGCGGCATTTCAGGATATTTTGGCGGAGTTGCCGATGCGCTGCTCATGCGTCTAGTCGAGGTGCTGATGACAATTCCTAGTATCTATCTATTAATTGCCCTGGCTGGGATTCTCCCTCCAACGCTGACCAGTTCCCAGCGGTTTTTAATGATTGTGGTGATCACGTCGTTTGTAAGCTGGGCGGGGCTGGCGCGGGTTATTCGCGGACAGGTACTTTCAATTAAGCAGCGAGCATTCGTTCAGTCGGCACGGGCAATGGGAGGGAGGCCCCTGTACATCGTTCTGCGCCACGTGTTGCCGCAAACGGCAACATATATTGTGATTTCCGCTACCCTGGCTATCCCTAGCTTTATTATTGCAGAGGCGGTTTTAAGCTTGATCGGCCTGGGAATTCAGCAACCTGACCCTTCCTGGGGCAACATGCTGAGTTTGGCTACGAATGCGTCGTTCCTTGTGCTTCAACCCTGGCTTATCTGGTCGCCCGCGATTCTCATTGTACTGACTGTGCTGGCGTTCAACCTATTGGGCGATGGTCTTCGGGATGCCCTTGATCCGCGCAGCCTAAGAGATAGATAAACATGGCTTGAGACGTGCTTAAAATAAAGTCCCGGTAACGGTGCGCCAGGCGAGACCTGCCAAGCTGCTTGGTTGAGATGGCGGACAATGAACGCCGAGTCTATGAAACTGGGCTTTGCCCGTAGAAGGGGAGCGCTTCTGACCAGTGGGGGCGATCGCCCTGTTGCCACTGCTGAAAGGCGAGTTCTAAAAGATAGGGAGCTGTCCATCCGAGGTTTCCATCACCTTGAACGAGGGTACAGGGTGATTTCCAGGTGTCCAACACCTGCTTCCAGCGAGTTTCTTCCATCGCGCTTTCTTCCATTACAGGGACCAAGTTAATTTTTGGTGAGGTGTGTGGCATCATCTCTACTGATAGTGGCAATACCGACGGTTTAGGCGTATAAATTGCCCCATACACATCACCCCGTCTTGCTTTCATCTCCACGGCGATATCAATGGGTTTCGGGGGGGCGATCGCCCGCTCCGTGGAAAAATCACCGCTTCCCCCTTGGGCGCTGGCCTGAAGCTCGGTACGAAATGCCGCCCAACCACAGGCTGCCAATGTAGAAATTGCAACTAGCGGAATGTTGAGCTGCTGGGCAAGGGTTCGGGCTGTCACTACACCAATACGAGTTCCCGTGAATCCACCTGGGCCTCTAGCAACGGCGATAAAAGCCAGATCACCCCACTGCTGTGGAGAAAGAAAATCATTCAGATGTTGGTGAAGATGGGTGGACATGGCTCGTCCCAACTGCCAGGTATGCGATCGCCCCTGTCCTGCAAAATTATGTATCGCCAATCCCAGTTCGGGACTCGCTGTATGAATTGCTAAGGCATATTTTCCCGTCTCTAACCCCGATGATGGTTCAGTCAACACCTTTCTCGATAAACATCAGTGCTTATTTTATAGCGCTTTGCGAGCGCATTAAGTGCAGCACAGGTGAGGGGCGGCGCTGAGCGCCGCCCCTCACCTGTACTTAATCAACTGGCACACCGCTATATCTTCACACAAAAACGGCTGCACTAGGCTCAAGCTCTAAGATCTATCCAAAAATTCGTTAGCGTTTTTGAAATCCAAACCTTCTAAGAGAATGTTTGAAAAGTATTTGATAACACGCTGGAACAATACTGATCCCCCTAAATCCCCCTTTTCAAGGGGGACTTTGAACGTGATTCCCACCTTTTCAAGGGGGGCAAGGGGGATCTGAAGTAGCACTGAGGACTTCTCAAACATCCTCTAAGTAAGTGAGCACAATTAGTGATAAAACCCATAAAACCCTGCTCCGCCTACGCAGTAGGCGGAGCAGGGTTTTATATCTGGTTTTTTATTGTGCCAAGCTACTCAACAAGGTGTTAAGCAGAGTGTAACAACACATAGCCTTAGAAGCTGGGATAGACTTGAACCAGAACCGTTGCCAGGTAGCCAAAGCCAAAGGGGCAGTTTGGCGCACAGGGATGAGCGGGAGGGTTGACCGTTGCAGTTGCGGCACCCGCATAGAATGCGTTGCCAAAACCATCTGCAGCAGGCTTGCCCGTGTGGGTGATGGTGTAAGTGTACTGATCCTTTTTGGTGACGATGGATGCGGTCACGTCTACATCTTCGCCCTTGCCACCGATAGACTCGAAGGAGAAGCAGATCTCAACCTTCATGCCCAGGCACAGCAAGAGACTGGTCAGAGGACTACGACTGAACTCTACGTCTACGCTAACGGTGTATTCTTCGTCTTCAGCAATAATGTACTGGTTTTGCTCAGGGGCAACCGTTTTATCGGTGTCATCGCCTGCACCTGCAAAACGGAGATTGCAAAGAGTAAAGAATACGGGGCCAAGAATATTCTTGGAGTATGCCTCTGTTGCACCAAATTGAGCAGGGGGCTGACCATCATTTTTTTTGATAGTTTGCTCAGACATGAAATGTACTCCTAATGTAATAGTTGAGTAAAGGGAATCGGTCGGCTAGCTAAGACTTTTGCCTGGCGTCATGGCCTTCCGTTTCAAGACATTCACATCATGGCAGGGGAATAGGGGCGATCGCAGTACCCTCATCGGTACTCTACACGACTTGGCAAAGTTCTCAAATTCACAACGAAAAAATAAGAGTTTGGGGCGCGCTAAGCGCGCCCCAAACTCTTATTTTTTCGTGAAACTTGCCAAGTCGTGAAGGAACACAGATTAAATAAAATTTAATCTTGGTGAAGCGGCGCAGTGATTAAGCCTATTGACATCACAATTGAGAAAAAATCTTGCCGATAGTCTGGTTGTTGGGCTGGAAGGTTTGCTGAGCTGCAGCCAGAATATCATCGGGGGTGATGGCGTCAATGGCCTTTAAGTCCTCAAATAAGTTCTGCCAGCTTCCGGTCTTGGCTTCAAACGAGGGTAATAGGCTCGCCATTCCCCGATTGGAGTCGAGGGAGCGGAGAAGACTCGCACGCCACTGGGTTTTTACCCGATCAAGTTCCTCCACGGAGACGAGTTCCGCTCTCATGCGTTCCAGTTCAGCGGCGATCGCCCTCTGTATATCGTCAATGGTGTGATTTGGAGCTGTTAACGCGTACAGCACCATCAAATTCTCGAAGCGGTTACCCGGAAAGTCTGTAAGATTTTGTACAGCTAAAGCCAACTGCTGCTCTTCCACGAGGGTTTTATAGAGCCGAGAGGTGCGGCCACCGACCAGAATTGCCCCCATCATCTGGTAGGTAAGATGATCAGCATCGCGTACGCTGGGAACACGATAGCCCTCAAAATACCAGGGCTGGGTTGGCAGAGTCAGAGTAATCTCACGGGGAGCTGTTTGCACAGGCTCGGAGGCAACTTGAGTGACTGCCCTAGAGCGAGCAGTAAAGCGACCAAAGTACCGTTCTGCCAGCTCTTTAACCTGCTGTAGATCAACATCCCCAACCACGGCACAAATCATATTGTCAGGGGTGTAATAGGATTCAAAAAAATCTCGTACATCCTGGCGCGTCATGGCTTGTAAGTCCTCTTCGTAACCAATAATAGGGCGTCCATAGGGATGAGACGGGAATGTAGTCGCTAAAAACTGCTCTATCATCGTGCCTACCGGAGAATTATCGATGCGCATCCGACGCTCCTCAAGGATTACCTCTTTTTCCTCGAAGAACTCCCGGAAGACAGGCTCCAGAAAACGCTCTGATTCCACAGACAGCCACAATTCTAATTTATTAGAGGGAAAGCTGTAGAAATACCGGGTTTCGTCGGCTGAGGTCGTTGCGTTCAAGCCAACTCCGCCAGCCTGGTCTACAATCTGCCCATACTGGTTTTGAATCACATATTGGCTGGCCTGCATCTTGGCTTCTTCAAACTGTTCCGTTAATTCTTCGAGGGCTGCTGCATCACCATCCATTTCTGCCTGCTTAATTTGCTCGAATAAGTCATCTAGACGCCCTAGCCAGACGTGCTCAGCTTCGTAGTCTGTTGTCCCGATGCGGGAGGTTCCCTTGAAGGCCAAGTGCTCTAGATAATGAGCTGCGCCTGTTTTTCCCTCTTCTTCATCTGCACTACCTGCTTTTACATAGGTCATGAAGGAAATGACCGGAGCCTGGTGCCGCTCCATAACAATGAACTTCATGCCATTGTCCAGAGTGAATTCACTGATGCGGTTGAGGGCGCGGTCAATATAAGGCTGAATGGATAGTGATGTTGAGGAGGACTCAACCAGGCTGTAAGCAGGGTTAATTGTGACAGCGCCAACAAGTACAGCACTGAATACGATACAGAGGAACCCGCTCAAAATTTTGCAACCGGTAATGGTTACATCCTTCTGCCGTGGAAAGCGCAAGGGGCGATCGCCCTTCAGTAATCGCTGGGTGCTGACGTTCCGATTGATCCTCCCCCATAGAGACGAGAAAAAGCTTCTTATAATCAAACCCATTCGAGAAACCCCTAAGAGAACAGATGGCCAGGCAGTTAACATTGCTAAACGTCTAACATTGCTAAACGTCTAACATTCACGACTTGGCAAGTTTCACGCAAAAATAGGGGTTTGGGGCGCGCTCCGCGCGCCCCAAACCCCTATTTTTGCGTTGTGAATTTGAGAACTTTGCCAAGTCGTGTAACATTGCTAAACGTTAATGGCTGGAAGGTGCTGTTCATCCACTGGAGAACAATCCCAACAAACAGCCCAACCCATCATAGCGATTCCCGCTACGGTTAACCGACTCTGGGCAGGGCAATTTTTCCGATCTCTAAGAAGGAATTGGCCGTCAGTTTTAGCTGTGATGCGACACTAACACTCGACAGCGTCAATAGCCCCACTGTTTTTGATATACGACTTGGCAAGTTTCACGCAAGAATCAGGGTTTGGGGCGCGCTCCGCACGCCCCAAACCCTGATTCTTGCATTGTGAATTTGAGAACTTTGCCAAGTTGTGTCTTGAAGTTAGGGTAAATCCCTCCGGAATTTACCCTAGTTTTTAATTTTGACACTGCACAGGTATCAGGCAACGTCCGCTCGGCAAACTACCTGGGTTAAGGGGCGATCGCACGCAGATTGCAAACATTACCCTCGCGTCTTCCCACCATCCCTACGGAGTGCTGCTAGGAGCTGTCGTTGGCCATGCCATCTGTGCTGCAACTGCTGTAGCGTGTGGCAAGCTAATTTTAGGACAAATCTCTAAGCGGTTGATGACAGCCCTCAGCGGCGTCCTGTTCACTGGATTTGGCATCCTTGCCGCCCTAGAGCGCATGTAGCACCCATACAAAAGCGCATCAGACGAACAATGTTATGACCACGCAACAGCACTGAGTCAAACTTACTCAGGATTCGACAAAATGTTGAGAGGAAAGACTTTCATGAGGGGAAGACTCTGGAGAGCTACGACCATTCATACGCGAACGATGCCGCTCGGAAATGACTTGCTCCGGATCAATGCCATCAAAGGTTGGGGGTAGCCAAACACGGATTACGAGTAATGCGCCCAGGGACAGTAAGAAAATACAACTGACTAAAACTTGAATCCAGGGCGTTTCCAGCACACCACGGACAATAATTTCCCGCAGCACGGAGACGATTGAGACTTCAACAGCCGCCCCAATCGATACTCGATGCTCCTGTAAGTAAATAATTAGCAGGCGAAATAGCTCAACCAGAATGAGGAGAAACAAAATATCGGAGGTGACGTTGGGAAAGTCTAGGGGAGGCAAGAGGGATAGCACCATCTCCCGCAGTTGAATAACCATGAAACTGAACAGGCCAATGCACAAGCAAATGATGATGAAGTCCTGCACGGTTTCCAGGAAGCGAATCACATGATTGCCGTTGAGCCAGCGGTACCAGGGAATCGATGGGGGCTGATTACCATTCATAGGAGTTGTCCACTTAATAACAGCAGGAGTGTGGGTAATATCTGGCCTGATACGTTGAGTGCTGTAGTTTAGTGTACTTTAGCAATAGCACCCTACATCTTCGCCACATTCATCGGCTAGATAGCACAATGCACGAAACCGTAGGCCCACGACTTCGTCATACAGGGGATTAAGCTTGCATAAGGGTGGAATATGCACAAGCGTCCGGCCAAGCAGGCATATGTCGCGCTCAAAGGGACATTGGACTGGGACAATGCGGCAGATAGCATGAGCCAGGGCTGCATGACGAATCTCTAATGTATTGAGCCACTGACGAATAGGAGACAACCCATCGAAGGCGAGGAATGGAAACGCTGGAAAACGCCCTGAAGTTGATTGGATGTATGTACTTCGATTCAACATATGCTCTAGAGAGTTCAATGAAAGAATTGCGTTCAGAGAGAACTATCAAGTTATGCATTCAGCTTAGCTATAATTTCTACAAATTCAAAGATAGCTAAAATATAGATATTGTTTATGTCATATAACCCAGGCAAATATTACGGCTCTACCTGTGATTAATAGAGTCGTTGTGGCATCTCAGCAATGGTTTGAAATGTCGGAGCTATGCTCCAAAATCCGGCGTATTCCTCAAGGCGGGAAGTTTTCCCAAGGATAGAATTCAGAAAACAGGAGCCAGAAGCCAGCTCCCTCCTGAATTCTGACTCCTAGATTCTGGCTCCTTGCCCATCCAGGATTTCCCGGCTTAAATTACAAGCCCAAAATCCATTACGTGCTAAGAACCTCTGAAGATTGTAAGTAGCGTCAATTCGGAATAGGCTCAAAACCGCTTAACCCGAACTCAGGTTAAGTAACAATGGCAGTTGGGTTTTTCGATGAGGGACGCTGCGAGTCGGTTGAGCGCTACCGCAGCGAGTAACCCACCACCCAACGTGCCTTCTATCGTAAGGGAAGGAACGTCCAACTGCATCAGTCGCCGCTTAACGGCGGGGGCATGGCTGAAGCCGATAGGCATCCCAATCACCAGGGCAGGTCGATGTTGCTGCCGATCTATGACTTCACACAGCTTCATTAGGACGGAGGGAGCATAGCCCACGACCCAGATATTCCCATCAATGAGGTGGGTCAGTCGTTCTTGCCAGTCTGAATTTTCCCAAAAGTCTTGCTCAGCATCAGCGGCGTTGCTGATGTGGGGGTCGTCAATCAGGGTTGTCCAGGGGCAGCCGAGATGGGCAAGGCGAGTATGATCGAGGGTGTGGGTGACTGTCGGGACATCCCCAACTACGATACAGCCTGCCTGTAAAGACTCACGGGCGGCTTTGATGGCATTCTTACTTAAACGCACGAAGGTAGCAAGACTGACATCCCCACAGGCAAGCACCAGGTGAGATAGTAGATCTGCTTCAATTTCGGAGCGTTCTGACAGGTCAGGGAGAAGATATTGAAGAGATTCACGGAAATTTTCGGGATGGTTGGATACGGCGGCATCTAGATAATGCCAGAGGTCGCCGCTAAGGGATCGGGCCGCTTGGGTTTCCGCGTCTAGCAGGCGTAGTTGGGCGATCGCCTCTGCCTGCATGGACTGACAGCCACGATCGCGCCCAATCAAACCTTCCAGGGCGTTTGCCGTTTGTCGTAACTTCGTCAGGTGTTGCAACACGGTTTGATATTGCTGCTGGAGCTGGGGTAAGAGGTCATCTGCGACGGTTGTCTCCGGTTTTTCTTGCAACATCTGCTTGATGTGAGACAACTGGAAACCCTGCTCCTTCAGCGCCATAATCCGTCGCAACCGCTGGACATCGGCATCGCTGTAGAGCCGATAGTTGGTGGGCGATCGCATGGGTGGTGGCAACAGGCCAATCTGGTGATAGTGCCGCACCATGCGAGGTGTAGCGCCTTGTCCAACGGCAGTAGCGAGTTGCTTGATTGTAAACATGTCGTTGACCTTAACACATATGTCAACCTTTATTCTGAAATGACATTTGCGGTTGAGGTGGTTCCTATAGCAATGCGCACTTAGGTTAAGACATTGGAGGAGAGTGTATTCCCCGCTGCGCGGGGAGTACACTCTTGAACCTAAGCCCGTAGGACTATAAAAAGAGCCGATGCCTATTCAGTTAGCAATCGGTTACAGATTCTCAGATGACGCAGATAAGTGCAGATTGAGACGTGATCTACGTTGCCCGTCTGCGCTGTCTACGAAGCAATCACCGATCACCACGACAAACGGTAATTTCTTTCAGAGAGCATCTAAGCCCTATGACTTTTACAATTCTCATTTCCTGGCAAAAGCGGTTTCCTGGCTGGATGCAAAGGTACCCAGCGGCGATCGCCGCTGGGGCGTGTGCTGTGCTGACGTTGCTAGGCTGGCTGGCGCTGGAGGGCGAGTGGGTCAACATTGGCATCTGGGTCTTGCTGGTGGCTTATGTCATTGGAGGATACGATAGCGCCCGCGACGGGCTAGCGACCCTCTGGGATGAGCAGGAACTGGATGTGGATCTACTAATGATTGTGGCCGCGATCGGGGCGGCGATTCTGGGGCTGTGGCAGCAGGAATATTACCTGCTGGTAGACGGAGCGGTGCTGATTTTGATTTTTGCCATCAGTGGGGCGCTGGAAAGCATTGCCATGCATCGCACTGAGCGCAATATTCGCAGTCTGATGCAGTTGGCTCCCGATACCGCTCGACTTCTGGTCCAGGGGCAAGAACGGATGGTGCCAACGCAGCAGTTGCAGATGGGCGATCGCGTCCTGGTGAAGCCGGGAGAACTGATCCCCACGGATGGATTGATCCAGGAGGGACACAGTGCAGTGAACCAGGCTCCCATCACCGGGGAGTCGATCCCGGTGGAGAAGGCGATCGGGGATGAGGTATTTGGGGGCACCATCAACGGCAACGGAGCGGTAATTGTTGAACTGCACAAGCCCCCGGAAAGCAGCCTGATTCAGCGGGTCATTCACATGGTGGAACAGGCAAAAAACTCTGCGCCACCCTCCCAAAAGTTTTTGGAAACCTTTGAGAGAGGCTACGCCAAAGTTATTGTAGGGGCTGGGTTGATGCTGGCGCTGCTGCCGCCCCTGGTATTGCAGTGGAGTTGGGAAACGACCATTTATCGGGCGCTGATTTTTCTAGTGGTGGCGTCGCCCTGTGCCCTGATGGCGGCAATTATGCCCACGCTGTTGTCGGGCATTGCGCGAGGAGCGCGGCAGGGCATCTTGTTCAAAGATGGAGCACAGTTAGAAACCATGGGGCAGGTGCGGGCGATCGCTTTCGATAAAACAGGCACCCTCACCACGGGTAACCTCCAGGTTAGCAACCTGATTCCAGCACCGGGAATCGATGCGGCTCAGGTCTTACAGCAAGCGGCATCCCTGGAAGCATACTCAGAACACCCGATTGCCCAGGCGGTCGTGCAGGCGGCTCAACGCCAAAACCTACCGCTGCTCCCTGTGCAGGATGTGCAGGCAGAAGTGGGGCAGGGCATTGTGGGTAAGCTGGATAATGTATCCATTCGCCTAGGAAAACCGGCGTTTGTCACCGATGATGCGATCGCCCCGCAGCCCTACACGATTCCCTCGCAGCCACAATCAACGAGTGGAGCCGCTACCGGAGTGTTGCCGAGGATCATTACTCCAGAACTACTCCAAGCCAGTCAGTGTTTAGAACGGGAAGGAAAAACCGTCATCTGGGTCAGCCAAAACCAGCAGGTGATCGGCATTGTCGCGGTCGCTGATCAGGTGCGTCCCACAGCTTCCCGGTTGTTGGCAAACCTGAAGCAACTCGGTATCGCGGCAACGGTGATGCTCACGGGGGATAACGATGCAACGGCTCATACCGTGGCTCAGTCTGTCGGGGTGGCAACTGTCTATGCCAACCTATTGCCCCAAGATAAAGTCACCGTGATCCAACAGCTTCAGCAGCAATACACCACCGTTGCCATGATCGGCGATGGCATCAATGATGCTCCGGCTCTGGCGCAAGCGTCCGTGGGCATTGCCATGGGTGGGGCAGGCAGTGATGTGGCGCTGGAAACAGCAGACATTGTACTCATGGGCGATCGCCTCGAAACCCTAGAACATGCTATCCGCATTGGTAAGAAGTCCCGGCAGATAATTCGGCAGAATGTGGCGATCGCTCTCACCTCCATTGCCCTGCTGCTGCTGGCAAACTTCCTGGGCGAGCTGACTCTTCCTGCGGGGGTGCTGGGGCATGAAGGCTCAACTCTGCTGGTAACTCTCAACGGGCTAAGGTTACTGAGATAACCTCATGCCTGAAGTGCTGAACGAGAAGCCACTCCCCCCTTCAACCCCTCTTGTGAAGTGGAGCTTTTGAGCTATCGCTTGTTCTCGAAGTTGACGAGGAACTCTGCTAATGGCCAAATCCCTCGACTTGCTTGGTGGTAGGCATGCAAACACAGGCTTTAAGCTGCGATCGCAACAGTTCCTCGTCTAGATCCTGCCCAATAAACACCAGTTGATTCTTCTTTGGCCGCCCCTTCCACTCTTCATCGTCCAGTGTGAATCGCTTGCCGCTGAGGTGAAAGACGTGGCGCTTTGGACTTTCATCAAACCACATAATGCCTTTTGCCCGGAAGATATTACCAGTGAGTTGATTGTCCAAGAAGTTTTGAAACTTACGAATATTTAGAGGTTTGTCGCTCTCAAAGGATAGAGACGTAAACCCATCGTTTTCAAGGTGATGGGAATGGTGGTGGTGTGCGTGATCGTGGCTATGGTCGTGACCACAGTGATCATCATGACCATGATGGTCATGGTCATGGCCGTGATCGTGAGCCGAATCATG
The DNA here is from genome assembly GCA_964465285.1 of uncultured bacterium. GTDB lineage: Bacteria > Cyanobacteriota > Cyanobacteriia > CAKZMO01 > CAKZMO01 > JBCCWF01. The sequence goes on along the minus strand of CAYXJG010000009.1, from coordinate 7,889 downwards.
AGGGGGGTGGTCATGGTCGTGATGATGATCATGCCCCTCGTCGTCAGCAACCGTATCGAAGTACTGGTCAGACTCGAACAAGCCGACGCTCAAAATCAGCGGCAGGGGCACCTGAGACTGTTTTGTGTGGATAATTCGTGCGCCTTCCTTAACCTTACGAATGCTGGATTCAAGGTAGTCAATTTTTTCTTGGTTGACCAAATCAATTTTGTTCAAAAGAATAATGTCGCCGTAGGCGATTTGGCTGACAGCGGCTTCGCTGTTGAACAAATCGAGGCTGTAGTTTTCAGCGTCTACAACAGTCACAATGGAGTCAAGGCGGGTCAGGTCTCGTAGTTCTGTGCCCAAAAAGGTCAGCGCAACAGGCAAAGGATCGGCAAGTCCTGTCGTTTCCACAACCAGATAATCCACCCGATCCTCGCGCTCTAGCACTCGATACACAGCGTCCATCAAATCGTTGTTGATGGTACAGCAAATGCAGCCGTTACTTAGCTCTACCATTGTGTCATCGCTGTCATTGCCCATCGCGACCAGTAAGTCATTGTCGATGCCAATTTCTCCAAACTCATTCACTAGCACGGCAGTTTTCAATCCTTCCTGGTTGGTCAGGATGTGATTGAGCAAGGTAGTTTTGCCACTGCCTAAAAAGCCAGTGATGATAGTGACCGGAAGCCCTTGCTTTTGGATGTCCATGCCTTTGTCGGCGGTTTGATCCTGGGGAGGCGTGACGGTTGATGACATAATTTCTAACCTATGGACTTTCAAACGTTCTAGAATTTGTGGGTCTGGAGTTAACGAGTTTTGGAATGAACAGATATTGCATGCTGACCCGCTCTGAAACGAACGAGCGTTGGAGTTAACGATGGGTGACTCTAGTGTGAACACCATACGGGCGATCGCCCCATCTGTAAGAATTATTTTAACGACTCTCGGCTAAAGTGAGCCGCAAATTGTTTCACTCTCCCAGGACATCGAGTTCACGGATGACAAATTTTGTTGAGGCAGCACGACATTGCTGCCCCTCTCCTCCGGTCTCTTTATTTTCACGACTTGGCAAGTTTCACGAAGAAAGAGGGATTTGGGGCGCGCTCCGCGCGCCCCAAATCCCTCTTTCTTCGTTGTGAATTTGAGAACTTTGCCAAGTCGTGTATTTTCTTGCAAGTCCCTCAAATGATGCTGAAATTGGGATAATTTGCTTCCTCCTGGATTTCAAGCTCTTGATTAATCGCATTGCGATAAGTTTCGATCAGGTGATTGGGCAAAAGATCACCGTTCTGGGAAAGAAATGACCAGGGTTGTCCGACATGAACATAGTCAACGCCCAGATTAGTGGGGGGAACAAGGGGAACCGTATCCGCCAGATTCGCTACTCGATAGCTGTTGGGAATAATGCGGCTATGGGTATTCACAAACATCGGGTTGCCTACCCGTGGGCTAGCGTAAGTGTAAAGCTGAATCCGGGGCCTTAGCTCAGGCAAATGTAGTGCCAAATCCAGCGCCGCCAGGGTCGCCAAGGCTCCGCCCAGGCTATGCCCCGATACGTAGCAAGGGAGCGTGGGGTCAAGTTGATGTGCCATGTCCAGCAATGTAGTATGAAACGCTTCTCGATACACACCAGCAAAGCCGAGATGCACTCCACCAAATTCGACACCTGGATTAAGAACGGTCTCATCCTGATAAACGCGATAGCTATCCTGAATGGCAGAGAGGTTGGCCAGCCATTCACTCCGGCGCTGGGTGCCCCGTAGGAGAATGAGCGAGTTCGTATCAGAGGCGAGAACAAATCCGAAATAAACCGGAATTGTGCGCCTCAGGGTGACCATTTCCTGCACCGTGTCCGTAAGCGTATTTTCCGCCTGACGAACCCGGTTTCGCAGGGCAGAGGGGGTGGGATCTAAAGCGCCATTAGCGTCATTGCGGGGAATATTGACCTCCACTTGCTCTGTAACCTGGGATTCTTCTCCAATGAGCGAGCCGATTTGGGTGTAGCTGCTGAGCGCCTCATCATAGTCGGGTAGTTCTCGGACGGAACCGTCATAATCGGGTTCAATTTTTCCTTTAAGATACTGTTCAGTGGTCAGCTTGTTGCAGCGGATGAGCAGCTTGGAGATGTCTCGGCTGTAGGGGAGCACTGGAGACGTGAGGTTAACAGCGGTACGAATCTTACGGATGGCTTCTATGGCAGTTGCGTCTCCTGAAAATGCCTGGTCGAGCAGGGCTTGGGTGTCGATTTGGCGGGCTGCTAGTTCTTCCAGGGCAGCCTGTTCCGCCTGTACCCGCTGCTTACGGACATAGTCTGAGGTGACTTTTGTAGCAATGGCAGTGGTGAGTCCTGCCAGCAGTACCCGGCGTCGGTTGAGCTTCATGGTGATATTGGATTTTGGATTTTAGATTTTAGATTTTAGATTGAAGAGGGCTTTCATTGGTGTAACAAGTCTGTTCCAGGGCGATCGCCCCTGATGTCGCTGTATTCGTTGGGAGGCCCGTCGCAAGGCTGTAACATCCATACGGCTACTGCTCATGTAGTATTGATTAGTAATTTGTCCCACGGTCCAAGTGAGGGTAAAAAAAGCTGCAGCGAGGGCAAGGCTGCGGACAGGCGGCAGCATCAATCCGATTAAAAACAGGGTCGCCCACGCCATAAAGGCTACAGCCAAAGCACCTATCCCGCCAAACAGATTCCCCGCAAAGGCAAAGATATCCCGCTCTTTGGGAAATCCCCAGTGGGCACCAATGTCGCGCATCATCTTAAGCAGGAGAAGGGCGATCGCCAAAATTTGCCATAGGGTCAACCCTAGAATAGGAATGAGGCCAATTATTGCTGATCCGATGGCATAATCCAGCACTAATGCCCGTGCCCTGGCACTATGCTCGACGATGCGACGCATACCCAGAATCAAGCTGCGCCCAGTTAACGCTGTCGATGCCCAGTCCACCTCTTCAGCCCCTTTCGGTTGGAATGGTATGCAGGAGGATAGTGATGAGGTTGAGGGAGCGGACTCCCGAGAGGTATTGAATGAGTTGGCAGCATCTGCCAGAGGGGATTGTAGATTGAACGTGGCGCGAATTTGAGCCAGTAGGCGATGCTCTGCGGGAGTAATGCCGTCGAGTTGAGCAAAGGCGATCGCCTCCTCATAGACCGCTTTTTGAAGGCCAGAGGTAGTGATGGTGGCGAGCAAGGATTGCAGCGGGGTCGTCTCATCTAGGAGGTCTTCAAGGGCAATGGCAGAGGTTGGGGCGATCGCCAAACGGGCCTGCTCCAGAAGCGTTCGTTCCCAGGGTTGAATCTCACCGTCTGCCCGGGCGATCGCCGCCAACACCTGTAATCGAGCCTGTTGTTCATGCTCTGTTGTCATGGACTAATTACTATCACCGCTGACGCTACCCCTATGATGCCTGAACTCAAGGAAATAAGAAAAAATCTAGCCTAAATCTTTGAGGGAGCAACGCGGCAATGCTGCATCCGCTCCCTCAAAGAAGGACTGACGCAAGTCCTCTTTGCTTTTAATTCTCCTTATCTAAGTGCCGCATCGAATAGGTGCCGCATCGAATAGGTGCCGCATCGAA
>CAYXJG010000009.1:1494-4222 GCA_964465285.1 uncultured bacterium | reverse complement strand
GTGCCGCATCGAATAGGTGCCGCATCGAATAGGTGCCGCATCGAAAGATTGCGAGCCTTGGCGACACGTTACCTCAACAACACTTCAAAGAAGGACAAGCTCTATAAAAGGTGTATGAATTTCCCGCACAGTACTCAGTGAATGTCAGGACTAGTTTAGTAGCCTCAGTATAAGTACATACAGTGCTATTTGCCAGGAGGAACGGTGCATACGTATCTGTTCTCAAAACTGCATCGACGCGGATCTTCTGTGCCTTGTGTAGATCAAAAATGAAAGACGTTGCCTGTGGCGATGTATGAGCTTGGTTGCTTAAGTGGTTGGCATATGCGTTTTTGCAGTGCTCTCGATGGATAGACGGCTGGAGCAATATTAATCCTTGATAATTCTTACCTCAAACTTAAAGAAACTCTTCTAATTATGAGCTTTTTCATTGAACAACTCACTAAACTAACGGCAACGGATGGAGTAACGGGCGATCGCTTTGGCGTGTCGGTGGCGATTGATGGAAATATGCTGATTTCTGGAACCTATTGGCATGATGCAAATGGGGCGGATAGCGGTGCGGCCTACGTTTACGAACAACAGCCGGATGGTTCCTGGTCAATGGTGAAGTTAACCTCTGCGGATGTGGCGGCAGGGGACAACTTTGGACGCTGGGTGGCGATTGATGGGGATACTGCGGTCGTGTCTGCGCCAATGGATGATCACCTGGGCGGCGACGACAGTGGTGCGGCCTATGTGTTCCAGCGGCAGGCGGATGGCTCCTGGTTGGAAGTGGCAAAACTCACCGCCTCTGATGCATCGCGGTTGGATGAGTTTGGCTATGGCATTGCGATCGATGGCGATACCATTGCAATTGGTGCCTATCGCAGTAATGCCAATGGTCGCAATAGCGGATCTGCTTACATCTTCCAGCGGCAGGCCGATGGTTCTTGGGCAGAAACGGCGAAGTTGACGCCCAGTGATGGCGATAAAAAAGATTTCTTTGGGCATTCCCTGGCGATTGATGGCGATATTTTGGCGGTTGGAGCCGATGAAGATGAGAATGGCGGCTCTACTTACGTCTTTGAGCGGCAAGCTGATGGTTCTTGGAGTGAGATTGCGAAAATTACGGCCAGTGACGGTGCCGCTGATGACCGCTTCGGCCATGCAGTTGCCATTGATGGCAATCGAATCGTGGTGGGAGCGTACCTGGATGATGATTTGGGGTCAGATACTGGTTCTGTTTATGTATTTGAAGCCCAGGTCGATGGAAGCTGGCTGCAAACGGCGAAGTTGACCGCCTCTGATGCTGGCTCATCCGATCGCTTTGGTCGGGCACTGGACATTAAAGGAAACCGGATTCTGGTGGGTTCTTATCTAGATGAGTCGGGCACTGGCTCAACTTACCTGTATGAACTGGACGCTAATGGTTCCTGGGTAGAAACGGCGAAGTTTTCCAGTGACGATGGGGCACCTGCGGATAATTTTGGTCGCACGGTTGCCCTCAGCGGAGATACGGCTGCGATCGGAGCCTATGCTGATGACAGCGAAACTGGATCGGCCTATCTCTTTTCGATTAATGGTTCGGGGGTGGTAGACCCTACAGATCCAGGGGCGATCGCCTTTGACAGCGATAGCTACACCATCGCGGAGGATGGCAGCACCGCCAGCATCACCCTGGTGCGGACGGGGGGCAGTGCTGGAGCAGTCAGCGTTGATGTGAGCTTGAGCGATGGCAGTGCCGTCGCCCCTGGCGATTACGACAACACGCTCCAGACCCTCACCTTCGCAGATGGCGAGACTAGCAAAGTGGTCGCCATCCCCATCGTCGATGACGTTGACGTAGAAGGAGATGAAACCGTCAACCTGGCGCTGACCAATCCCACCGGTGGCGCAACCCTTGATACCCTCTCCACTGCGACGCTGACCATTTTGGACAACGATGCGCCCGGCAACATCGCCTTTGACAACGATAGCTACACCGTCAATGAAGATGGCACTAGCGCCAGCCTCACTTTGGTGCGAAGTGGAGGCAATGCTGGCACAGTCAGCGTCGATCTGACGCTCACCGACGGCAGTGCTGTGGCCCCTGGCGACTACGACAGCACCCTCCAAACCATCACTTTTGCAGACGGGGAAACCAGCCAGGTGGTCACTATCCCCATCGTCGATGACAGCGAGGAAGAGAGCGCCGAAACGGTCAACCTGAGCCTGGGGAATGCCACGGGCGGAGCCACCCTCGGCGGCCAGTCTACGGCCACCCTGACGATTAACGACAATGACAGTGCCCTCCCCGCTGGGCCCGTGCGGGTCGAAGCTGAAGCCTACACCAGCACGCTGCTGCCCGTCACTACCTTCGACATCAGCGACGCTAGCGGCGTGTCTATCCGAGGTGAGAACAGCAACGTCCTCACCTATGATGTGGCTCTCCCTGGCGGTACCTATGACCTAGTAGCACGGGTAGCGGCACCCAAAAACCGGGCCTACAGCTTTGATGTCACCATCGGCGGACAGACTCAGACCGTCAGCTTCGGCAGTACTCCGGGCGGCTGGAGCACCTACTTCGATATTGTTGTGCCTGAATTCACCTTCAACGAGAGTACTGACCCGCTGACGGTGACCGTGACCTCCGACAAGTTCAACCTGAATTATCTGGAGTTTGTTCCAGTGGGACCACCGCCAGAACCCATCCCAGGGGCGATCGCCTTTGACAGCGATAGCTACACCATCGCGGAGGATGGCAGCA
>CAYXJG010000009.1:0-1394 GCA_964465285.1 uncultured bacterium | reverse complement strand
CGGAGCCACCCTCGGCGGCCAGTCTACGGCCACCCTGACGATTAACGACAATGACCAGGCTCCTCCTCCGTCGGGGGGGGTGAAGATTATGCCCCTGGGCGACTCCATCACTCACGGGTGGAACACGTTCCCCGGAGGCTACCGCGATCGCCTGGAAAACCTGCTGACAGTAAACAACATCACCTTCGATTTTGTGGGGACTGCTGATGACAATGGCCCTGCAAGCCTGAGCGACAAAGACCACCAGGGTCATCCTGGCTGGCGCATCGACGAAATTGCCGCTCAAGTAGATTCCTGGTTGCAAAGTGAAACGCCAGACATCGTCCAACTGCTCATCGGCACCAATGATGTCCTGCAAGAGTTTGACCTGGCCAACGCTCCATCACGGCTGAGTAATCTGGTGGATCAAATCACCACGGCAGCACCCAATGCTGAGTTGATCGTTGCGACCATTCCTCCCCATGAGCGCAGATACTATAACGATTTCGTATTAGACTATAACGCGACGATTGAGGGAATGGTGGCCGGCAAAATCGCCCAGGGTAAAAACGTCAGCTTTGTAGATATGTATAGCCAGCTAACAGTTGATGATCTGGGCGATCGCGTACACCCTAACCAGACGGGCTATAACAAGATGGCAGGGGTCTGGTTTGACGGGCTGCTGGATGTCATTGATGAGTTTGGACAATATGAAGCCATTAGTGATGAGTTTTACGTTGAAGCCGCTGTGACTTCAGCCAATGATCATTCGACCACTGTCTCAGCCAGCTTGTTTAATCATTCAACCAGCGACCGCTCCGATCTCTCCTTCCGCTACTTCGTTGATTTAACGGAACTACTGGACGCTGGCTACACGACAAATGATGTGCTGATCGGCAACATCAGTGGGCCAACCGTGGGTGGCCTAACGGAGTGGGATGCCGCAGAAGATGTCTACTACGTCGATGTGGATTTCAGTGGGATGGCGATCGCCGCTGGCACCTCGGCAACGGCAGACTTTTCCCTAGGCATCAGCACTGCTCTGGCGGGCACTGCCTGGGATGAAGCCAATGACTGGTCAACACAGTCTTTGGACATAACGGCCAGCAAGAGCCGCTATCTCCCGGTGTACAACTCGACCGAGTTGCTGTCGGGTGTGCTCCCGGCGTAACTTGACCAAGAGAGGGTGCATCCCAGTGTTGCACGAGTGCATTTGACGCTGTTACCCTCACCCTAAGTCCCTCTCACGACTTGGCAAGTTTCACGCAAAAATAGGGATTTGGGGCGCGCTGAGCGCGCCAAATCCCTATTTTTGCGTTGTGAATTTGAGAACTTTGCCAAGTCGTATCCCTCTCCCAGTCTTGGGCTACTAAGTACACATAAGTTATCTGGCCTAGCTAATGCTGGGCTTGATC